>DFBX01000132.1:475-40193 GCA_002366795.1 Rhodobacteraceae bacterium UBA3069
GCACAGGATTAAGGGCGCGCGCCTAGACGGGGCGCACCATGCCCACGATGTTATAGACGCGGTCCATGATCGGGGCGGCGATGTCGCGGGCGCGGTTTGCGCCGGCGGTCAGGGTGCGGTCAATCTCGGCCGGGTCCTGCATCAGGCGGCCCATTTCCGTGGAAATGGGCGACAGTTTCGCCACCGCCAGATCGGCCAGCATCGGTTTGAATTCACCGAATTGCTTGCCGCCGACATCGGCCAGCACCTGATCCACACTCATGTCGGCCAGCCCGGCATAGATGTTCACAAGGTTGCGCGCCTCTGGCCGGTCTTCCAGCCCCTTCGCGTCCGAGGGCAGGGCATCGGGGTCGGTCTTGGCCTTGCGGATCTTTTTCGCAATCGTATCGGCATCATCGGTCATGTTGATGCGGCTGGCGTCGGACGGATCGGATTTCGACATCTTCTTGGACCCGTCACGCAGCGACATGACGCGGGTCGCCGCGCCCTGGATCAGCGGTTCGGGCATGGGAAAGAAATCGGTCTCGTAGTCGTGGTTGAACTTGGCGGCGATGTCGCGGGTCAGTTCGACATGCTGTTTCTGGTCCTCGCCCACGGGCACCTCGGTCGCGTGACACACAAGGATGTCCGCAGCCATCAGCGCCGGGTAGGCAAACAGCCCGAGCGAGGCTTTTTCCGCGTTCTTGCCGGCCTTGTCCTTCCACTGGGTCATGCGGCCCATCCAGCCCATCCGCGCGACACAGTTGAAGATCCAGCCAAGCTGTACATGCTCCGTCACCTGGCTTTGGTTATACAGCATGGATTTCGCGGGGTCCAAACCGGCGGCGATATAGCCCGCGGCCAGTTCGCGCGTCTGGCGGCGCAGGGCGGCGGGGTCTTGCCAGACGGTGATCGCGTGCATGTCCACCATGCAGTACAGGGTCTCGATCCCCTCTTCCTGCTTGTCCACGAAACGCTTGATCGCGCCAAGATAGTTGCCAAGGGTCAGCCCGCCCGAGGGCTGGATGCCCGAGAACACGCGCGGTTTGAAATTGGCATTGGGTGCTTGTTCTGTGGACACTGGCACTCTCCGTCTGGATTTATGGGTGCGGCTGGCTTACCCATGGCGCAAACCCCCGTCAAGGAGAGGGCCATGAACAGCCACACCCCCCCCGTCAGCCCGATCAATCCCCTGCCGCCCGTGGTGGTGGCGCTGGTGCTGATCATGGCCGTGATCGAACTGGCCTTTTCGGCAGGCGCCGCCGGATTGATCGGCGGGCCGACGGCGATCGGCTGGCGATTGGAATATGTGCAGCGGTTTGCCTTTTCCGGCGATATCTTCGACTGGATGCTGGCGAACGGGATCTATCCGGCGGAACATCTGGTCCGGCTGGTGTCATACCCGTTCGTGAATGCCTCTTTCACCTCGGCCCTGTTCGGCATCGCCATGCTGGCGGCGCTGGGCAAGTTCGTGGGCGAGGTGCTGGCCGGGTGGGCCGTGCTGGCGGTGTTTGTCGTCTCTTCGGTCGCGGCGGCGGTGGTTTATGCGGCTATGACCGACAGTCCGGTGCCGCTGGTGGGGCCGTTTCCGGGGGTCTATGGCTTGATCGGGGCGTTTACCTATCTGATGTGGTTGCGGCTGAAGACGCTGGGAGAGCGGCAGGCGCGCGCCTTTTCGCTGATCGGGTTCCTGATGGGATTGCAGTTGGTTTTCGGGCTTTTGTTCGGTGGCAACCTGGTCTGGATTGCCGAGCTGGCGGGGTTTGCCGCCGGGTTTGCCCTGTGCATCATTGTGATGCCCGGCGGGTTTGCGCGCCTGCGCGAGCGTTTGCGCCAGCGGTAGGGGCGGGCGCCTTCGGCGAGAGGTATTTATGGAACAATGAAAGGGCGGGGTCAGCGGCTGCCGCGTTTCAGGTTTCTTTTGAAATCGGACAGTTTGAACGCGCCGATCAATTGGCCGATTCCGAAATAGGCGATTGCGCCAATGGCGACCAGCGCGGTCAGGGCGGCGTAGCGGATGCCGGGGCTGGCCAGCAGGGGCGAAAGCAGCAATTGCGCGGCCCAAAGGACTGCGCCCATGGCCAGCGAGGCGGCGATGATGCGCCAGATGCGATTGTGGAAGCGGTCATCGAAGCGGGCGACCTCACCCAGTGGCCGCGTACCCATGTAAAGTAGCCCGACCATGGCCCAGCCAGCGACCGTGGTGGCGATGGCGCAAGCGATCCAGCCGATCAGCGGGGCAAGGCCGATGGCCAGCGCGGCGTTCACCACCATGGCGGCGACGGCGTAGCGGAAGGGCGATTTGGTATCCTCGCGCGCGTAGAACAGCGGTTGCAGGATCTTTTGCAGCACGAAGGACGGCAGGCCCAGCCCGTAGACCATCACGGCCAGCGCGATGGCGGCCACGTCGTCATCGGTCATGGCGCCGCGTTGGAACAGCACGGCGACCAGTGGCATGGGGATGACCACCAGCGCCACGGCGGAGGGGATGGTGAGGCCAAGCGACACCTCGGCCGCGCGGGACAGCGCCTCGCGGGAGCCTTTATCGTCGCCGGATTTCAGGCGGCGCGACAGGTCGGGCAGCAGCACCACGCCGATGGCGATGCCCACAACGCCGAGGGGCAATTGATACAGCCGGTCAGCGGCGAACAGCCAGCCCACCGCGTGGTCGAAATAGCTGGCGACCTGTTGGCCAACCAGCAGGTTGACCTGCACCACGCCGCCTGCCAGCGCGGCGGGCACCGCGACCACAACGAGGTGTTTCATGTCAGGCGTCCAGCGCGGGCGGGTCAGTTTCATGTGGAAACCGGCGCGTTTCGCCGCGATCCAGACCACCGCCAGTTGCGCGATGCCGGCCAGCGGCACCATCCAGATCAGGGCGCGGGCCACGTCCCATCCCATCGTCGCGGCCAGTGCCATGGCGCTGACCAGCAGGATATTCAGCAGCACCGGCGCGGCGGCGGCGGCGGCAAAGCGGCCAAGTGCGTTCAGCACGCCGGACAGCAACGCGGCCAGCGATATGAACAGGATATAGGGAAAGGCGATGCGGCCAAATTCCACCGACAGGGCGAATTGTTCCTGCCCGGCAAAGCCCGAGGCCAGCCCGTAGATCAGCCAAGGCATCAGCAATTGCGCCGCCAGCGTCAGCACGATCAGGACCGAGGCCAGCCCTGAAAAGGCCTGGGCGGCAAAGGGTTCGGCATCCTCGCCCGCCTCCACCCGTTTGGAGAACATCGGCACGAAGGCCATGTTGAACGCGCCCTCGGCGAAGAAGCGGCGGAACATGTTGGGCAGGCGGAAGGCGACCACGTATGCCTCGTAGGCGGGGCCGGTACCCAGCCATGCAAGGATCATCGCGTCGCGCACAAAGCCCAGAACGCGCGACAGCAGCGTCCAGACGCCGACGGTGACAAAGCCCGACAACAGGCGGATCGGTTTCACGACACGGCCCTTTCCGCGCCTTTCTCGATCGCTTCGCGCAGTTTCTTTTCAAGGTGCTTGCGCTTTGATTCCGAATGGAATTTCAGGCCGAACATATCCTTGACGTAGAAGCTGTCCACCACCTGTTCGCCATAGGTCGCGATCACGGCGGACGCGATGTAGACGTTGTTCGCCGCCAGGGTGCGGGTCAGGTCAAACAGCAGGCCGGGGCGGTCGCGGGTGTCCACCTCGATGATGGTGTAGATTTCCGAGCCTTCGTTGTCGAATGTGATGGATGTGGGCACGCGGAAGGCGCGCTCGCGCTTCTTGATCTTGTCGCGCGATTTCATCGCCTCGGTCGCTACGACCTCTCCCATCAGGGTCTTGCGGATCATCTGGCGCAGGCGGGGCAGGCGGGCCTCCTCGAAGGGGTGGCCATCGGCATCCTGGATCCAGAACACGGCGGTGGCGTAACCGTCTTTCGACGTATAGGTGCGCGCGTCCACCACGTTGGCCCCGACCAGTGCCAGCGCACCGGCCAGACGCGAGAAGATGCCCGGGTGATCGACCAGCGCGAAACAGGCGCGGGTGGCGTCGCGGTCATGGTCGGGGTTCAGGTCGATGCGGATCTCGTCATTTCCCAGCCCCTTCAGCATTCCGGCGAAAATCACGTGGGTGGAGCGGTCCAGACCCTGCCAGTAGGGCGGGTAATGGCGGTTGGTTTCGGCCCGCAATTCGGCCGCGCTACAATCGGACAGCGCCTCGCGCAGGGCCTTCTTGGCGGCAGAGCCGCGGTTCTCGCGGTTGACCTCTTCCAGGCCATGTTCCAGCACCTGCGCGGTTTCACGGTGCAGCTGGCGCAGCAGCATGGCCTTCCAGTTGTTCCACACGTCCGGGCCGACGCCGCGAATGTCGCAGACGGTCAGCACGGTCAGCAGGTCCAGCCGTTTGCGCGATTTCACTGCCTTGGCGAAGTCGCGCAGGGTGCGGGGGTCGCTGAGGTCGCGTTTCTGCGCCATGTCGGACATCAGCAGATGATAGCGCACCAGCCATTCCACGGTTTCGGTATCGGCCTTGTTCAGCCCCAGACGCGGCGCGACCTTGCGGGCGATCTTGGCACCCAGCACGGAATGGTCCTCGTCGCGGCCCTTGCCGATGTCATGCAGCATCAGCGCCACATACAGAACCTTGCGGTTCACGCCTTCTTCCAGGATGGAGGAGGCGACAGGCAATTCCTCGATCAGCTTGCCCCGCTCGATCTGGGACAGGGTGCGGATGCACTGGATCGTATGTTCGTCCACGGTATAGCTGTGATACATGTTGAACTGCATCATCGCCACAATCGGTTCGAATTCGGGGATGAAGGCGGCCAGGACGCCCAGTTCGTTCATCCGGCGCAGGGCGCGTTCGGGATTGCCGTGTTTCAGAAGCGTATCAAGGAAAATCCGCGCCGCTTCGGGGGTGTTGCGCAGCTTGTCGTCGAACAGGTGCAGGTTGGCCGTGACCAGACGCATGGCATCGGGGTGGATCAACATGCCGGTGCGCAGCGCCTCTTCGAAGATGCGCAGCAGGTTCAGCGGGTCGGACAGGAACTGTTCCTCGTTCTCGACCGCGATCCGGTTGTGAATCACCACGTAGCCAGCCTTGACCTTGCGCTTGCGGCGGAAGATGCGTTCCAGCAAGGGTTCGGATTTGACGTGGATCGCCTCAAGCTTGGTCAGGAAGATGCGGGTCAGATCGCCCACCGCAGTGGCCTGCCGGAAATAGGCCTGCATGAAATGTTCGACCGCGCGGCGCCCGCCCTTGTCGACATAGCACATACGTTCGGCCACCTCGACCTGCAGGTCGAAGGTCAGTTGGTCGGTGGCGCGACCGGTCAGGATGTGCAGGTGGCAGCGAATGGCCCAGAGGAAATCTTCGGCCTCGATGAAGGTCTGGTATTCGTCACGGGTAAAGACATCCAGCCGGACCAGCTCCTCAACCGTCTGGACGTGGTAGATATACTTGGAAATCCAGTAAAGCGATTGCAGGTCGCGCAGCCCGCCCTTGCCTTCTTTAACGTTCGGCTCAACCACGTAACGCTGGCCCTGCCGCTCGTGGCGGGCGTCGCGTTCGGCCAGCTTTGCCTCGGTGAATTCCTTTTCAGAGCCTTTGAAAAGGTCCGATTGCAGCTTGGCTTCAAGCTCCTCGGCAGGGCCGCGGGCGCCGCCGATATAGCGGTGTTCCAGAAGGGCGGTGCGGATGGTGAAATCCTCGCCGCCCAGCTTGATGCAATCACGGATGGTGCGGCTGGAATGGCCGACTTTCAGCCGCAGATCCCACAGGATATACAGCATCGCCTCGATCACCGATTCCGCCCATGGGCTGATGCGGTTGGGGGACAGGAACAACAGGTCCACATCGGAATGCGGGGCCATTTCACCGCGGCCATACCCACCCACGGCGATCACCGACAGATAGTCCAGTTCAACCGGGTTTTCCGGGGGCAGCAGGTGACGCGCGGCAATGTCGAAGGCCGCCATGACAAGGCAATCGGCCAGCCAAGCATAGGCGCGGGTGACGGGGCGCGCCTTGAAAGGACTGGCGGTGAATGCCTCGGATATGGCGGCATCGCCGGCCTTGCGCGCGGCCAGCAGCACCGGCACCACGGCGGCGCGCGCGCCGTCGCCCTTGGCCAGCGCCTCTTGCAGCGCCGCTGCAACTTTGGCCGCATCGAAAATCTGCCCCGGGGGGCAGATCAGCCCGTCGGGCGCATCGGGAAGCGACGGAAGCAGCTGGGAAAGGGCCGGATCAGAAACCGGCGCCACCGAAGGCTCTTGGGGCAGGGTCAATCACAACCACCTGTTTGTCTTTGATCTGGGCAACGGCAAGCCCGCGTTCATTGGTGCCGTTGGGGCGCAGACGCAGAATGCCGTTCACCCCTTGGAAACCGGCTTTCTGGGTCAGCCCGGCAGTGGTCAGCGCATTGTCGCGGCCCGATTTGACCAGCGCACCAATCGCGGCAATCCCGTCATAGGCCAACCCGGCCAGCGGGTGCGGCGCGCCCCCGAAAGCGACGTTATAGCGCGACTGGAAGCGTGCGGTCATGTTCGGGTCGGGCAGGGCGAACCAGCCGCCCTGAACGCCCGGCAGTTCCAGAACCTGCGCGGGAATATCCCAGCGCGACAGGCCGATATACTGGGTCGTGGCGGACGAAAGCCCCTGTTCCGGCAGCATCTGCGTCAGCAGGGGCAGCGCGCCTGCGGTGTTGGCGGTCAGGAACAGCGCGTCGGCCGATCCGGCGCGCGCGGCTTGCACGATGTTTGGCGCGGCGGCGACGACGCCCTGCTGGCTCAGCTCGTATCCAACCTTGCCGGCCAGCTGTACGCCGGACCCGGCGATGGCCTGTTCGATCGCCTGTGCGCCGACCTGTCCGGCCACGTTATTGTCATGGGCCACAAGGATGCGTTTCTTGCCGTTGCGGGCCGCGAATTGCACCAGCCGGTCGGCCGAGTTCTGGTAGGTCGGGCCAAGGACGAACAGGTTGCCCCCCGCGATGGTGGTGTTGTTCGAAAAGGACAGCACGTTCACGTTTTTCGGGGCCACGGCCACGGCCACGGCATTGGCCGATTCGGCATAAAGCGGGCCGATGATGATCTTGGCACCCTCGGCCACGGCCTGAAGCCCTGCCTCTTGCGCGCGGGCCGGATTGCCCGCAGTTCCATAGACGCGCAGATCGACCTTCACGCCCTCAAGATCGGAAATCGCCAGCCGGGCCGCGTTTTCAAAGTTCTTGGCCAGCAGGTCATCACCGCTGTTGCCGCTGCCACGCGGCACCAGAAGGGCCACCGCAACAGGCGCGGCGGGGTCGATTGTTTGACCGGAATTGCCCCCGACAGGGCCAAGCGATATGGGTTCACACGCGGCCAGCAAAAGGGCCGAGAACAAAATGGTTAAACGGGCAATCAGCTTGCGGGCTGGTGTCAAAACGGCAAACATGGCTGGCGGCAACTCCCCTAGGGTCCGGCACCCCGTTCTGGGGGCTGGTTGTCGGGGGCGATAATAAACACCTGATAAGGCGGGTCCAGTGCAGAATCCGGAAACAACCAAACTCGGCGGCGGACTGTATCTTGTGTCGGTCCCGATCGGCGCGGCGCGCGATATCACGCTGAGGGCGCTGGATATCCTTGCCTCGGCAGATGTGATCGCGGCCGAGGACACCCGCTCGATGCGCCGCCTGATGGAAATTCACGGGATCGCGTTGGGCGACCGCCCGCTGGTGGCCTATCACGACCATAACGGCGCCAAGATGCGGCCGAGGCTGTTGGAGTGGCTGGCAGAGGGTAAATCCCTGGCCTATGCCTCCGAGGCGGGAACGCCGCTGGTGGCCGACCCAGGGTTCGACCTGGCCCGTGCGGCAAGGGCCGAAGGGCTGATGGTGACAGCTGCGCCGGGGGCCTCGGCGGTGCTGACAGCGCTGGCGATCGGCGGTCTGCCAACGGACAAGTTCCTGTTCGCGGGGTTCCTGCCCAATGCCTCGGGCCAGCGGAAAACCGCGCTGAAAGACCTGGCAAACGTGCCCGCTACGCTGGTGTTCTACGAATCGCCGAAACGGGTGGCAGCCATGCTGCGCGATGCGGCGGCGGTGCTGGGCGGCGAACGCGAGGCGGCGCTGTGCCGCGAGTTGACCAAAAAATTCGAAGAGGTCCTGCGCGGCACGCTGGACGAATTGGCAGAACAAGCCGCCGAACGCAGCCTTAAGGGCGAGATGGTCGTGCTGATTGATCGTGCGCATTTACCAACCATAAACCCGGATGATGTAGACAAGATGCTGAAAGATGCGCTGGCCAATGGATCGGTGCGCGATGCTGCCGATGCGGTGGCAGCGGCCACCGGTCTGCCGCGCCGCGATATTTATCAGGCCGCCTTGCGTCTTTCGCGTGATTGAAACCTGAAACGGCGGGGCCGCATGTCCTATCATTCGCAGATGGAATTCGATTTTGCAGCGCCTGCTTTGCCAGCCGCGGCGCCGCGCCCCGTGTCGGCACGCCATCATCGTGGCCGCACCAACCAATTGGCCGGCGCTGCGGCGGAACAGTCTGTCGCGCGTGACTATGTCCGGCGCGGATACCGTCTGCTTGAACAGCGGTGGCGTGGAAAAGGCGGTGAAATCGACCTGATTTTCGCGCCCTGTGGCGATGATAGTGCCCGCATCTGCGTTGAGGTTAAGAAAAGCAGCAGTTTCGAAAAGGCGCTGACCTATCTGCGCCCGCGCCAGGTTTCCCGCATCCTGATGGCGGGCGCTGAATATCAGGGTTTATGCCCCAAAGGGTCTTTGACGCCGACCCGTTTCGATTTGGCCGTGGTCAATATGCACGGCGAAGTGAAGGTTTTGGAAAACGCCTTCGGCCATTTCTGATTTGCCCTCTGTGGCCGGTTGCGCCATATAAGGATCACGCAAACGGAGTGATCCCGCATGAAAATCGCCTTCCAGATGGACCCGATCGGGCCGATCGACATCAATGCTGACAGCACGTTCCGCATCGCGCTTGAGGCGCAGGCGCGCGGGCACGAGCTGTTCTATTACACTCCTGACAAGCTGGCCTATGAAGAGGGACGGATCACCGCGCGCGGCTGGCCCCTGACCGTCCGTCGCGAAGTCGGGAACCATTACACCTTGGGCGAAGAGCAGGTCGTGGACCTGTCCACCTACGATGTTGTATGGCTGCGGCAGGATCCGCCGTTCGATATGTTCTACATCACCACGACGCATCTGCTGGACCGTATCCACCCGAAAACGCTGGTCGTGAACGATCCGTTCTGGGTGCGTAACTATCCGGAAAAGCTGCTGGTTCTGGATTTCCCGCAGTTGACCCCGCCCACGACCATCGCCCGCGACCTGGACACGATCCGCGCCTTCAAGGAGCGGCACGGCGACATCATCCTCAAGCCGCTGTACGGCAACGGCGGCGCGGGCGTGTTCCGCCTGACCATGGACGACCGCAATCTTTCCTCGCTGCACGAGCTGTTCACCGGCTTCTCGCGCGAGCCTTTGATCGTGCAGAAATACCTGTCGGCTGTCAGTGCCGGCGACAAGCGCGTGATCCTTGTGGATGGCGAGCCTGTCGGCGCGATCAATCGTGTGCCTGCTGTCGGCGAGACGCGGTCGAACATGCATGTGGGCGGTCGGCCCGAAAAGATCGGCCTGACCGAGCGGGACATGGAAATCTGTGCCGCCATCGGGCCTTTGCTGCGCGAGAAGGGCCAGATTTTCGTCGGTATCGACGTGATCGGTGATTACCTGACCGAGATCAACGTGACCTCGCCCACTGGCATTCAGGAGCTGGAGCGGTTCGACGGCACCAATGTTGCGCAGAAAATCTGGGAGGCGATCGAGGCGAAGCGGGCCTGACCCATGTCCCTGATGCGTCCCGTTTTGAACCTGATGTTGCGGCTGTTCGAGCAGCCCTATCTGGCCCGCGTCAACGAACCGGCCGATGTGCGTGCATCTTTCGATCGCAAGGCGCGGCTGATGTTCCGGTCGCCGCGGGGCACGCGGTGCGAATGGGATGATCTGGGCGGGGTGCGGGCCTTGCGTGTGTGTCACGGACAGGCGCAGGGCGATGCGCAAATCCTGTATCTGCATGGCGGGGCCTATGTGTTTGGCTCGCCGCGCAGCCACCAAGGGATCGCGGGGCAAATGTCGCGCCTGACGGGGTTGCCCGTCTGGCTGCCGCATTACCGGCTTGCGCCGGAGCATCCTTTCCCCGCCGCGCTGGACGATGCGCTGGCCGCCTGTCGCGCCATGCCCAGCCCGGTGATCATTGCCGGGGACAGTGCGGGCGGCGGTCTGGCGCTGGCGCTTTTGGCGCGCATCTGCGCCGAGGGATTGCCGCAACCCCTTATGACCATTTCTTTTTCCCCATTCGCGGACATGACCTATTCGGGCGGTTCCATTAAGTCGAACGCGCGGGCAGAGGTGATGCTGCCGGTTCGCCGGCTTGAAGAACTGCGCGAGATGTACCTGCAAGGGGCCGATCCGCGCGACCCGCGTTGCTCGCCGCTCTTTGCCGATTTCAAGGGCGCAGGGCCGGTGGTGATGACCGCCTCGGACAGCGAGATTTTGCGCGATGACGCCCGCCGGATGGCCGCGCGGTTGCGCGGTCAGGGCGTCGCGGCGGACTTGATCGAGGGGCGGGGCCTGCCGCATGCCTGGCCCTATTTTCACCCGATCCTGCCAGAGGCGCGGGCCACCTTGCGCGACATTGCGGCGCGTATCGCACGGGTTATCCCGCCTTCATCCCCGCAATCCGGTAGCTGACAGCCTCGGCCATGTGGTGCCGTTGCACGCCGTCCGCCCCGTCCAGATCGGCGATGGTGCGGGCCACGCGCAATATCCGGTGATAGCCCCTTGCGGTCAGGCCGAACCGGTCGGCCACGCGGGAAATCAGCGCGCGCCCCTCAGCATCGGGGGTGGCGATACGCTCCAGCAACTCGCCCTCGGCATCGGCGTTCAGTCGCGCGTCCGGGGTGTCGGCATAGCGTGTGGCCTGCACCGCCCGCGCCGCCGCGACCCGCGCTGCCACCACGGCGGATGATTCACCATTCGCAGGCAAGTCCAAGTCAGAGAAATGCACTGGCGGCACGTCCAGCCGCATGTCGAACCTGTCCATCAGCGGCCCGCTGATCCGGCCCATGTAATCTTCGCCGCATTTCGGGGCGCGTGAACAGGCGCGGGCCGGATCGGTCATGTGACCGCATTTGCAGGGGTTCGCGGCGGCGACCAGCATGAAACGGCAAGGGTATCGCGTATGGGCATTGGCGCGGGCGACGACGACCTCGCCGGTTTCCAGCGGTTGGCGCAGGGTTTCCAGCACTTGGCGGCTGAATTCGGGCAGTTCATCCAGAAACAGAACGCCGTTATGGGCCATCGACACCTCGCCCGGTTTCGCGCCGCGCCCGCCCCCGACCATCGCCGCCATGGAGGCCGTGTGATGCGGTGCGCGATGCGGCGCGGTGCGTGAAATGCCGCCCCCCGGCAGCGCCCCGGCCAGCGAATGGATCATGGATGTTTCCAACGCCTCCTCGGGGATCAGGGGGGGCAGGATGCCGGGCAGGCGCGCGGCCAGCATGGATTTGCCAGACCCCGGCGGGCCGGCCAACAGCAGGTGGTGCCGGCCAGCGGCGGCGATTTCCAGCGCGCGCTTGGCTTTTTCCTGCCCTTTCACATCGCGCAAGCACGGGGTTTGCGGCGCATCTGCGATTTGGCCGGGGCTGGCGGGGGCGATGGGGGACTGGCCGGTGAAATGGCGCAGCGCCTCGCCCAGGTCGCGGCAGCCATAGACAGGGGTGGCCCCGACCCAGGCCGCCTCTGCCCCCGAGGCATGGGGGCAGAACAGCGCGCGGTCGTCTTCGGCGGCGGCCATGGCGGCGGGCAGGGCGCCCGGCACGGGGATCAGCGATCCGTCCAGCGACAATTCTCCAAGGGCGGTGGTTTCTTCGGCCGCGTCTTGCGGGATCACGCCTAGGGCCGCCATCAGGGCAAGGGCGATGGGCAGGTCGAAATGGCTGCCCTCTTTCGGCAGGTCGGCGGGGGACAGATTGATGGAAATGCGCTTGGCCGGCAAGGCGATCGAAAGCGCGTTCAGCGCGGCGCGCACCCGTTCGCGCGCCTCGCTGACGGCTTTGTCGGGCAGGCCTACGATGGCAAAGCCGGGCATCCCTTCGGTGACAGCGCATTGCACCTCGACCAAGCGGGCCGTGACCCCTTCGAATGCGACCGTATAGGCCCGTGCGACCATGTTCCCCCCCCCCCGCCTGATCAATGCCCGCGGACCGGATGCAGGCATGGTTAACCATGCCTTCCAAAGGATTGAGAAATGGTTAACCGATCAGGAGGTCATGCGGGCCAAGCGGCGGTGGGCAGGTCGATGGCATAGGGAACGGGATCATAGGTTTTGGTCAGGCCGGCAGCCCGCCACGCCCTGAACGCCGGATCGGACAGTGTGGTGTGCACATATTCGGCCGCCAAGTCGCTGACCGGCAGGTCATAACCCGCGATGCGCGCGGCGGCGGGGGCATAGAAGGCATCGGCCAGCGAATATTCCCCGAACAGCCACGGCCCGTTCGCGCCATAACGGCTGCGGGCCAGCGTCCAAAGCTCCTGAATGCGGGCCAGGTCGGATTTCACGGCGTCGGACGGGGCAAAGCCCTGGTAGACATGCAGCAATTGCATCGGGCAATCGCCCCGCAACGCGCCGAACCCCGAATGCATTTCCGAGGCCAGCCAGCGGGCCAGCGCCCGCGCACTGGGATCGGCGGGCCACATGCCTGCATCGGGGTGGCGGGAGGCCAGTTCCTCGGCCATGGCCAGGGTTTCGCCGATCACAGTGCCATCGGGGCAGCGCAGCACCGGCACAAGACGCGCAGGGGCGAGGCCGGCCAGATACTTGGCCATGGAGCCCGCGTAAAGACCGACCATTTTTTCATCATAGGGGATGCCGAATTTCTCTAGCATCAGCCAGCCGCGCAAGGACCAACTGGAAAAGCTTTTGTCACCGATAAAAATCTCGTATTGCATAGGGGTGTCCTGTCTGTTGCCTTTGCCCAGCATCCAGCCAGTCGCCCCATCAGCAAAGCGAAAATATGTGCGTCAATCCATCAAGGATTGTGATTGATTAGTGGCGCGTTGTTTTCGTGCAAATGCACCTCTGTCACCGAGAGGTTGTCGATCTTATGCGCAAAAACCTGTTGCGCGGTCAGGCCAAGGGCGCGTTGCAACTGCGACAGGATCGCGCCGAAATGGGCGACGACGATGGCCTCGTTCGTGTGCCCTGCCAGCCGGTCGATGACGGATGACACCCGCGCCGACATGGTATTCCAGCTTTCGCCGCCGGGCGGGGCGATGTCGCCCTGACCTTCCCAGAAGCGGCGCGACAGGACCGGGTCGATCTGGTCGAAACGCTGCATTTCCCAGTCGCCGAAATGAATCTCGCGTAGGTCTGCATCATGGGGCAGGCGGGGGCGGCTGCCCTGTATCGCATCGGCGGTGGCCATTGCACGGGACAGGTCCGAAGATACCACCGGAACATCCGGCAAATGCGCCGCCAGCCGCGCCAGCGCGGCGGTGTCGGACAGGTCGGCGGGTAGGTCGGTCCAGCCTACCATGCCGCGCGCATGGGTCGGGCCGTGGCGCACCAGATGCAGGATCATGTCGCGTCCGCCGGCAAGGTGCCCCTCAACACCAGTGGCAGGCCCGCCATCACCGTCACGACAAGGTCGGCATGGGCGGCCAGCGCCTGGTTCATCGCGCCATGGGCCTGCCGGAACGCTCGCGCCTCGGCGGTTTCCGGCACCATGGACAGGCCCATTTCGTTGGTCACAACCACCACCGGCGCGGGGCATTGCGCCAACGCGGCCAGCATTTTCGGCCCCGCAAGGCCCATGTCGCCCGCCGCGGCCGCAAGCGAGCCAAGCCACATGGTCGCGCAATCCAGCAAAACGCATTCACCTTTTCGTGTTCCCGTCAGGGCGGGAAGCAGGTCGGCGCCGGCTTCCTCGGTGCGCCAGCCGGTTCCGCGCCTTTCGCGATGCAGGCGCAATTTTTCCGTCATTTCAGCGTCTTGTCCCGCCAATCCGGGCTGGAATGTCGCCAGGTAGACCCGTGCATCCGACGCCTGCGCGACCAGTCTTTCGGCCCACATTGACTTGCCCGAGGCCGCCCCGCCGATCACCAATGTCAGTTTAGGCAACATTTTTCCTACACCTTTATTTGAACCAAATGACCTGTTCATGCGTAACACCCAGGTCAATACTCGAAAAAGGGCAGATTGCACTGCCCGTCAACATGGGGGAAGATATGGCACTGGATTTCCCGAACGACATGTCCATGTCGCGCAAGGCCATGAAGGCCGAGCTGCTGGACGCCGAAACCGAATTGAAACTGGCCTATGCGTGGCGCGATGAGCGTGACGAGGCGGCGCTGCACCGCCTGATCACCGCCTACATGCGCCTCGCCATTTCCATGGCATCGAAATACCGCCGCTACGGCGCGAACATGAACGACCTGATCCAAGAGGCCGGGCTGGGCCTGATGAAGGCCGCCGACAAGTTCGACCCGGACCGCGGCGTGCGGTTTTCAACATACGCTGTGTGGTGGATCAAGGCCTCGATCCAGGATTACGTGATGCGCAACTGGTCGATGGTGCGCACCGGGTCCACGTCCAGCCAGAAATCGCTGTTCTTCAACATGCGCCGGGTTCAGGCGCGGCTGGAGCGCGAGGCGATGGCGCAGGGCGAAGAACTGGACCGCCACCAGATGCGGCAAATGATTTCCACCGAGATCGGCGTGCCGCTGCATGATGTCGAGATGATGGAGGGCCGTCTTTCCGGGTCCGATTTCAGCCTGAACGCCACGCAATCGTCCGAAGATGAGGGGCGCGAATGGATCGACACGCTGGAAGACAACGCTCCCCAAGCCGACCAGACCGTGGAACACAGCCACGACACGGTCGCGCTGCGCCGCTGGCTGGTGCAGGCGATGGGCGTTCTGTCGGACCGCGAACGACATATCGTTCAACAACGCAAGCTGATCGAACCTGCCCGCACGCTGGAATCCCTCGGTGATGAACTGGGTCTGTCCAAGGAACGCATCCGCCAACTGGAGGTCGCGGCCTTCACCAAGATGCGCAAATCGCTTGAAAATCAAAGCCAAGAGGTGCTTGAGCTTCTCGTATGAGGATACTTGCCCTGATCGGCCTGATGGCCACGCCGCTTTGCGCCGAGATTGCCCTGCCCGCGGACACCAAGGTCGTGATCGCGGGCGAGGTGCATGACAACCCAGCTCATCACCGTGTGCAGGCGGATCTGGTCATGCAGGCCCGGCCCGCCGCGCTGGTGTTCGAGATGTTGACAGTGGCGCAGGCCGCCGCTGCAACCTCCGACATGCTGGGCGACAGGGATGCGCTGGGCGCGGCACTGGAATGGGACGCGTCCGGCTGGCCCGATTTCGGCCTGTATTACCCGATTTTCGCCGCGTCGGGCGATGCCCGTATCTATGGCGCGCTGGTGCCCCGCGATGCGGCCCGCGCAGCGATGCAGACCGGCGTGGCGGCGGCATTTGGACAGGGCGCGGCAGATTATGGCCTGACCACGCCGCTGCCCGAGGATGAGCAATTGCAGCGCGAGGCCGACCAGCAAGAGGCGCATTGCAACGCGCTGCCCGATGATCTGCTGCCCGCAATGGTCGATATCCAGCGCCTGCGCGACGCGGCGCTGGCCCGTGCGACCTTGCAGGCGTTGGACGATACCGGCGGCCCGGTCGTGGTGATCACCGGCAATGGCCACGCGCGGCGTGATCGCGGGGTGCCGGTTTACCTGGCCCGGCTGCGCCCTGATCTTCCGGTCTTTGTTCTGGGCCAGACCGAAGAGGGCGAGCCACAAGAGACAGGCGATCTGTTCGACCTGATCCTGACCGCCCCGCCCGTGGATCGACCCGACCCCTGTGAGGCATTTCGCAAGGGCTGACCAATCCCTTTGCAGCATTGAGTTTCCCGGCAGCCACCCGTAAGACTTGGCGGGCAAAATGTCGGAGGTGCCCATGCTGGCCGGAAAGCGTATTCTTCTGATCATCGGTGGCGGTATCGCCGCCTATAAAACCCCTGACCTTATCCGCCGCCTTCGCGAACGCGGGGCCGAGGTGACGCCCGTGCTGACCCGCGCGGCCGAGGAGTTCGTGACCCCGCTGACCATTGGCGCAGTGGCAGGCGTGGCCCCGCACCGTGACCTGTTCGACCTGACGACCGAGGCTGAGATGGGCCATATCCAGCTGTCCCGCTCTGCCGATCTGATCGTCGTTGCCCCCGCCACGGCGGACCTGATGGCGAAGATGGCGCAGGGGTTGGCGAATGATCTGGCTTCTACGCTTTTGTTGGCGACGGATACGCCGGTGTTGATCGCCCCCGCGATGAATGTGCGCATGTGGAACCACCCTGCGACGCAGCGCAATATCGCGACGCTGAAAGGCGACGGGGTTGGTTTTGTCGGCCCCGAAGTGGGCAACATGGCCTGCGGCGAACACGGGCCGGGCCGCATGTCGGAGCCTTTGGGAATTGTCGCTGCGGTGGAACAGGCGTTGGCGAACGGGCCATTGAAGGGCAAGCATATTCTGGTGACATCCGGCCCCACCCATGAGCCGATTGATCCGGTGCGCTATATCGCCAACCGATCCTCGGGCGCGCAGGGCACGGCGATTGCCGCCGCGCTGGCGGCTTTGGGCGCGGATGTGACATTTGTCACCGGCCCCGCCGATGTGCCGCCCCCCGCCGGTGTGCGGGTGGTCGCGGTTCAAACCGCGCGCGAGATGCTGGAAGCCGTACAGGCGGCATTGCCCGCCGATGCAGCTGTGATGGCGGCGGCGGTGGCCGATTGGCGCGTCGCCTCGGCCTCGGACCGGAAGCTGAAGAAGACCAGGGACGGGATGCCCGCGCTTGAATTTGCCGAAAACCCGGACATCTTGGCGCAGGTTAGCCAGATGGCGACAGGACGCCCCGGGTTGGTGGTGGGCTTTGCCGCCGAAACCAATGATGTTGTGGAAAACGCCACCGCAAAGGGCAAGCGCAAGGGCTGCGACTGGATCATGGCCAATGACGTGTCGCCCGTGACCGGCATCATGGGCGGGTCCGAGAACGCAGTTATTCTGATTTCCGACGCCGGGGCCGAGGAATGGGAGCGTATGGGTAAGGTGGACGTCGCCAAGCGATTGGCAGATCGGATTGCTGCGGCGCTTGTCTGATAATGCGGATGCCTCCGGCGGAGGGTATTTCAAGAACAATGAAGGCAGGGCGATGGTTGAGATAGCGATGGTTTGGGTTGAGGGGGCGGATCGCTCCTTGGGTCTGCCTGCCTATGAAACGGCGGGCGCGGCGGGGGCTGATCTGAGCGCGAATTTCCCTGATCAGGGCGGGATCGAGATTGCCCCCGGCGGGCGGGCGCTGGTGCCGACCGGGCTGCGTCTGGCGATTCCCTTTGGCTACGAAGTACAGTTGCGCCCGCGTTCGGGGCTGGCGTTGAAGCATGGGATCACCCTGCCGAACAGCCCCGGCACCATCGACAGTGACTATCGCGGACCCTTGGGGGTGATCGTGATGAATGCGGGGGCAGAGCCGTTCCATGTGGCCCATGGCGACCGGATTGCGCAGATGGTGGTGGCCCCGGTGGTTCAGGGAGCTTTCGTTCTGGTGGATGCGCTGGACGATACCGCGCGCGGCGCGGGCGGGTTTGGCTCGACGGGGCGCGGCTGATGGTTCTGGTTCTTACCATGGCGGCGGCGATCTGGGGGATCGGTGTCTGGATGCAGGCCCCAAAGGGGGTGCGCTGGACCGCGATATTGATCTTGTTCGCGGTGGTGTTGCTGATCCAGATCACCCTGCCCGCAGGGCATTCCCTGCGCCAGGCTACCGGGGGGCGGCTGGACCTGTGGCTAGTCCTTGGCGGCGGGGTTCTGTTGGTGGTTTTGTATCGGCTGGCGCTGGCAAACCTGCGGGCGCTGGTGGCCGCGCGGGAGACCCCCGAGGCAGAGGCGAGCGCTGCGGCGAAACAGGGGGCGTTCACGCCGGTCGAGCTGGACCGATATGCCCGGCATATCATGCTGCGCGAGGTCGGCGGACCGGGACAAAAGGCATTGAAACAGGCCAAGGTACTGGTGATCGGGGCTGGCGGGCTTGGATCGCCCGTGCTGCTGTACCTGGCGGCGGCGGGTGTGGGGACCATTGGCGTAATCGACGCGGACGAGGTGGACAATTCCAACCTGCAACGGCAGGTGATCCACCGCGACGCGGATATGGGCATGCCCAAGGTGTTTTCCGCGCGGCAGGCCATGCTGGCGCAGAACCCGCATATCGAGGTGCGCGCCTATAACCGTCGGTTCAGCCTTGATATGGCGCCCGAACTGCTGGCCGAATATGACATGGTGATTGACGGGACCGACAATTTCGACACCCGCTATCTGGCCAATGCCTGCGCCGTGGCGGCGGGCATTCCGCTGATTTCCGGCGCGTTGTCGCAATGGGAAGGGCAGGTGTCTGTTTTTGATCCGGCACGCTCTGGCCCTTGTTATCGCTGCGTTTTTCCCGAAGCGCCGGCTGGCGGGCTGGCACCCAGCTGCGCCGAGGCGGGGGTGATTGGCCCGCTCCCCGGTGTGATCGGGTCGATCATGGCGGTCGAGGCGATCAAGCTGATCACCGGCGCGGGTGCGCCATTGCGCGGCGAGATGCTGATATACGACGCGCTTTGGGGCGAGACGCGGAAAATCGCCCTGAAACACCGCGCGGACTGCCCAGATTGCGGAGATTTGCGCCCATCGGGGTGACTTCGCCCTGTGCGCTGCCTACATCTTGGTCAAAGGAGAACAACATGACCAATCTGCTTTTGTCCGACTGGAACACGCCCTTCGGCCTTGCCCCGTTCGACTGCATTTCCGACGAAGATTTCGCCCCGGCATTCGAGGTCGCGCTGGACGAGCACAAGACCGAGATAGAGGCAATCGCGGGCAACACCGACGCGCCCACATTCGCCAACACGATCGAGGCGCTGGAAGGCGCGGGCAGGGCGTTGGACAAAGTCTTGTCCGTGTTTTTCACCGTGGCCGGGGCCGACAGCACCCCCGCGCGCGAAGCGCTGCAGCGCGCATTCTCGCCGAAATTGGCGGCGCATTCCGCTTGGGTCACGTCGAACAAGGCGCTGTTTTCACGGGTGGAAACGCTGTGGAGCCAGCGTGATGAGCTCGATCTGAGCGACGAGCAACAGCGCGTTCTGATGCTGACCCATCGCGGGTTCGTCCGCGCCGGTGCAGCGCTGGAAGGCGAGGCGGACGCGCGCATGAGTGCCATCAAATCGCGGCTTGCCGTGCTGGGGACCGAGTTCACCCAGAACCTGCTGGCGGATGAACGTGAATGGGTCATGGAATTGGCCGAGGTCGATCTGGAAGGCCTGCCTGATTTCCTGGTGAATGCGGCCCGCGCGGCCGGGGCAGAGATGGGCAAGGGGCCGGTGATCACGCTGTCGCGTTCGCTGGCCACGCCGTTCCTGCAATCCTCGCCCCGGCGCGGTTTGCGCGAAACCGTCTGGCTGGCGTTCACCGCGCGCGGCGCGAACGGCCATGACAACCGGCCCATCGCGGCGGAAACCCTGGCGCTTCGGCAGGAACGCGCGCAGCTTTTGGGCTATGACAGCTTTGCCGATTACAAGCTGAAAACCGAAATGGCAGGCGACCCGCAATCGGTGCGCAACCTGCTGACCGCCGTGTGGGAACCGGCCAAGGCCCGCGCCGAAGCGGATGCCGTGACGCTGGAAGCAATGATGCACGAGGATGGCGTGAATGGCCGTCTGGAGCCGTGGGACTGGCATTATTACGCGGCCAAACTGCGCCGCAAGCAGCACGATCTGGACGAGGCCGCGCTGAAACCCTACTTGCAACTGGACCGTATGATCGAAGCCGCGTTTTCTTGCGCGGGCCGCCTGTTCGGACTGGAGTTCGCCCCACTGGACGTGCCGCTGTATCACCCCGATTGCCGCGCATGGGAGGTGACGCGGAACGGCCAGCACATCGCGGTTTTCATCGGCGATTATTTCGCACGCGGATCGAAACGGTCGGGCGCGTGGTGTTCCGCGATGCGGTCACAGGCGAAACACCCCGATGCGCAGGCACCCGTGGTCATCAACGTGTGCAATTTCGCCAAATCCGATCCGGCGCTGCTGTCCTATGACGACGCACGCACGCTGTTCCATGAATTCGGTCACGCGCTGCACCAGATGCTGTCGGACGTGACCTATGAAAGCATTTCCGGCACCTCGGTCGCGCGCGACTTTGTCGAATTGCCCTCGCAACTGTTTGAGCACTGGCTGGAAGTACCTGAAGTACTGGAAGAATTCGCTACCCATGCGGAGACCGGTCAGCCCATGCCCAAGGCGATGCTTGACAAGGTGCTGAAGGCAGCGAATTTCGACCAGGGGTTCCAGACGGTGGAATATGTCGCCTCGGCCTTGGTGGATCTGGAGTTTCATTCCGGCAAGCCCCCCGCCGATCCGATGGCGCGGCAGGTGGAAATCCTGGAAGGTCTGGGCATGCCGCACCAGATCGCCATGCGCCACGCCACGCCGCATTTCGCGCATGTGTTTTCGGGCGACGGCTATAGCTCGGGCTATTACAGCTACATGTGGTCCGAGGTCATGGACGCCGACGCTTTCGCCGCATTCGAGGAAGCAGGCAGCCCGTTCGACGAGGGCATGGCCGCCGCGCTGGAGGAGAATATCCTGTCCAAGGGCGGATCGGTGGACGCGGCAGAGTTGTACACAAGGTTTCGCGGCCGCTTGCCGGGGGTGGATGCCCTGCTGAAAGGGCGCGGACTGACCCCGGCCTGACCCCGGCCTGATCCTGCGGGTGGAAAGGGGCGCTCCCGCCCGTCGTCATGGCATCGAAGATGCCAATCCTTCGGTTGGGCGTGGCGTCGCGCCAAATGGCGCGGCGCGGGGGCGCACCCTGCCCGGCGCGGGGCAAAGCAAAAACCGCGGCCGGCGCCTTTCCCTTTCCTCCCCCATTCGGTAATTGATGTGGCAACCGAATTCGGACGATAGGACCGCACCAAAATGGCCATGGAAAAGACATTCGACGCCGCCGCTGAATCCCGCCTTTACGAGGCATGGGAGAAGGCAGGCTGTTTCACCGCAGGAGCAAACGCCAAGCGGGCCGAAACCTTTTGCGTGATGATCCCGCCGCCCAACGTGACCGGCGCCTTGCACGTCGGCCATGCCTTCAACAATACGCTTCAGGACATCCTTGTGCGCTGGCACCGGATGCGCGGCTTTGACACGCTGTGGCAACCGGGGCAGGACCATGCGGGCATCGCCACGCAGTTGCAGGTCGAAAAGATGCTGGCCGCCGAGGGGCTGCCGGGCCGCCGCGAGATGGGGCGCGAGGCTTTCCTTGAGAAGGTCTGGGAGTGGAAGGAAAAATACGGCGGCACCATCATCGGGCAGCTGAAACGGCTTGGCGCATCCTGTGACTGGTCGCGCAACGCCTTCACGATGGACACCAATTTCCACGAGGCGGTGCTGAAGGTTTTCGTGGAGATGTATAATAAGGGTCTGATCACCCGCGGCAAGCGGCTGGTCAACTGGGACCCGCACTTTGAGACCGCGATTTCCGATCTTGAGGTCGAGAATATCGAAACCCCCGGCCATATGTGGCATTTCAAATACCCGCTGGCGGGCGGGGCCACCTATGAATACGTGGAAAAGGACGAGGATGGGAATGTCACACTGCGCGAGATGCGCGATTACATTTCCATCGCCACGACCCGGCCTGAAACGATGTTGGGCGATGGTGCCGTGGCGGTGCATCCTTCGGACGAGCGTTATGCGCCGCTGATTGGCAAGCTGTGCGAAATTCCTGTCGGACCCAAGGAACACCGCCGCCTGATCCCGATCATCACCGACGAATACCCCGACCCCACCTTCGGTTCTGGCGCGGTGAAAATCACCGGCGCGCATGATTTCAACGACTATGGCGTGGCCAGCCGCAATGGCATCCCGATGTATCGCCTGATGGACACGCGCGGGCATATGCGGGCCGATGGCGCGCCCTATGCCGAGGCCTCGGCGCAGGCGCAGGCCCATGCCAAGGGCGCAGAATTCACCTTGATGGGCGTGGATGCGATCAACCTTGTGCCCGACGACCTGCGCGGGCTGGACCGGTTCGAGGCGCGTAAATTGGTGGTCGATCAGATCAACGCCGAAGGTTTGGCCGTGAAGGTGGCCGAGGTCACGAAAGACGAGGACGGCAACGAGGTCACCAACATGGTGCCTTACGTTGAATCCAAGCCGATCATGCAGCCCTTTGGCGACCGATCGAAGGTGGTGATCGAACCGATGCTGACCGACCAGTGGTTCGTGGACACGGCCAAGATCGTGGAACCGGCACTGGACGCCGTGCGCGAGGGCCGCACCAAGATCATGCCGGAATCCGGCGAGAAAGTGTATTACCACTGGCTGGAGAATATCGAGCCGTGGTGCATTTCCCGCCAGCTGTGGTGGGGCCACCAGATTCCGGTCTGGTACGGGCTGGACCTGTCCGCGCCCGGCTTCAAGGATGATGAAGGCGACGGCGCGCTGGACATGGTCGAAATCGGCCGCCTGCTGAACGAAGACGGGATGCTGCACGCGGGCGACGTTATGCATTGCGCGCATGATTTCGACGCGGTGATCCCTGCCTTCCACGCTGAACTGGCCGACACGCCGATGCCGATCAGCCAGTCCCGCGTGATCGAGGTCGAAGACAAGCACGCCGCGATCGAGGCCTTTGCCGCTTCGCTGGCCGAATATGCCGAAACGCAAGATCCCACGCGGCTGGTCTATCCGGTCTGGCGCGACCCCGATGTGCTGGATACCTGGTTCTCCTCTGGCTTGTGGCCGATCGGCACGCTGGGCTGGCCGAACTGGGACGAGTCCACATCTAAATACTTCCCGACCGACGTGCTGATCACCGGGCAGGACATCCTGTTCTTCTGGGTGGCGCGGATGATGATGATGCAGTTGGCCGTGGTCGATCAGGAACCGTTCCACACCGTCTACCTGCACCAGCTTGTCCGCGACGAGAAGGGCAAGAAGATGTCGAAAACCACGGGCAACGTGATCGACCCGCTGGAAATCATTGATGAATACGGCGCCGACGCGCTGCGCATGACCAACACCGCCATGGCGGCACTGGGCGGCGTGCTGAAACTGTCCGAGGAGCGCATCAAGGGCTACCGCAACTTCGGCACCAAGATCTGGAACGCGGTGCGTTTCGCCGAAATGAACGGGGTATATGAGGGCGGCGCGCCCACCGCGGACATGCCCAAGGCCACCGAAACCGTGAACCGCTGGATCATCGGCGAAACCGCACGCGTGCGTGAAACCGTCGATGCCGCGCTGGTGGCCTACCGGTTCAACGATGCGGCCCACACGCTGTATGGCTTCGTCTGGGGCAAGGTCTGCGACTGGTATGTCGAATTTTCCAAACCCCTGCTGATGGACGGAACCGAGGCAGAGCGCACCGAAACCCGCGCCGTCATGGGCTGGGTTCTGGACCAGTGCATGATCATGCTGCATCCCATTATGCCGTTTATCACCGAGGAACTGTGGGGCGTCACAGGCACGCGGCCCAAGATGCTGATCCATGCCGATTGGCCGGAATACAAATCGGCCGATCTGGCCGATGCCGCAGCCGATCGCGAAATGACCTGGGTGATCGGGCTGATCGAAGAGGTCCGTTCCGTGCGGGCGCAGATGCATGTGCCCGCCGGGTTGCATGTGTCGATGCTGCAAACCCAGCTGGACGCGGCGGGCCAAGCAGCGTGGGACCGCAACGAGGTGCTGATCAAACGCCTGGCCCGCATCGACAGCCTGACGGCGGTGGACAGCTTCCCCAAGGGGACGGTGACCATCGCGCCGGAAGGGGCCACTTTCGGCCTACCGCTGGCCGACATCATCGATGTCGAAGAAGAAAAGGCGCGGCTGGAGAAAACGCTGAGCAAGCTGGCCAAGGAAATGGGCGGGCTGAATGGCCGGTTGAAGAACCCCAAGTTCGTGGAAAGCGCCCCCGAAGAGGTGGTCGTGGAAACCCGCGAATTGCTGGCCCTGAAGCTGGAAGAAGAAGCGACTTTGAAAGCCGCCCTTGCCCGTCTGGCCGAAATCGGTTGAGAAAACGGGGGGGGCGGCCTGATGCCGCCCCCGTCATCGCACCGCGGGACCGCTCAATGTGTCTGCGGCGCAAGGCCTCCGCGTCAAAACGGCCGCAAGCGGTCGCGCACCATTGCAAAACCGCGCGGATTTTACGAATAGAATAGCATGATTCCACGCAAGCCATATCGCGGCAGACTGCCGGGGCTCCTTTCGGTTGCCCTGTCGATGCTGTTGGCCGTGCAGGTTATCCTGTCTTTCATGCCGCAGCCTGCCAGTGCGGCAGGCGGGATGCAGGTGGTCATTTGCGGCGCGGGCGGTTTGCGCACCGTTGCCTTCGACCCAGTCACCGGAGAGGAACTGCCCCAGCAAGGGGTTTCGGCCAAGTGCCCCTTCTGCGTGGTCGGAATTGCCGTGCTGAGCGGGCGTATCACCCCGCTGCCCGTATCTTTTCAACACTACCGCGCGGATTTTGCCCTGTCGCAAGACGATCCCGCACAGGACCGGCATTGGACCACCAGCCGTATCCGGGGCCCCCCTTTGGCCGTTTGAACTGCTGACATCATCATAATCAGACCGCGCGTGGGTGGCTTTCCGCTGCCAGTGACGCGCGGCGTTCAAATATTCAAGGGACAACACCCTATGCCTATTCACAATCCGCTGCGCCTTGGCGCTTATGCCCTGCTCATGTCCTCGGTTCCGGCCTTCGCGCTGGCACAAGAGGCCGATATCGAACTGCTGCCCATCGACGTGGCCGAAGAAAACGTGGCGGCAGCCACGCCTTCGTCCAGCGTTATCCTGCCCGAGGGTCAATATTCCGCACCTGTTGCCGATGGCGGCGACCTGCTGTCGAACGTGCCGGGCGTCAGCGCCAGCCGCATGGGCGGGCACGCGCTGGACATCATCATCCGCGGCCAGCAGGGCAACCAGATTTCCGTGATCGACGCGGGGTCCATCACCTATGGCGCCTGCCCCAACCGGATGGACCCGCCCACCGCGACCACCGGCATCACCCGCGCCGACCGCATCGTGGTCGAACGCGGTTATGCCTCGGTCACCAACGGGCCGGGCGCGACGGGCGGAGCGGTCATCCTTGAACGCGATGCGCCGGAATTCGAAGATGACAACCGCTGGAGCGGTAATTTCACCCTTGGCGCGGCCAGCAATTCGCGCACGCTGGACGGGTCCGGCAACCTGTCCTTTGACATGGGGGGCGGGTTCTACATGGAACTGTCCGCCGACGCCAAGACTGCCGGCAATTACAGCGACGGCGATGGGAACGAGATCCGCAGCGCTTATGACCAGATGAGCGGCGGTATCACCTTTGGCTATGACAACAACGGTTTCGACATGGCGCTGGACATCGAACGCGACGAGGCGACGGGCATCTTGTTCGCAGGCGCGGGCATGGACAGCCCTTATTCCTACACCGATGTCTACCGCCTGCGCGGCGGGATCGACCTGGACAAGGGCGCGCTGACCCGGATCGAGGGGAACCTGTTCCTTACTTCCGTCGATCACCTGATGGACAACTATTCGCTGCGCAATCCCACGGCGATGATGGGCATGTCGGCCCCGACCTCGTCCGAGACATGGGGCGGCCAGCTGGAGGCACACCTGGATTTCGGCAATGTCCGCGCCAAGGTCGGGATCGACCACCAGTCCAACAACCGCATGGCCGAAGGATACATGGGCCCGATCGCCCAGATCGAGGCACAGAACCCCGCGTTTCAGGTCGCGCTCAGTTGGCCCGACGTGACCATCGCCCAGACCGGCCTTTATGGCGAGGCCGAGGTCGACCTGAACGACCGCACCATGCTGAAGCTGGGCGCGCGTTATGACTATGTCAAAGCCGACGCTGCGCTGGCCGCAGTGCCGACCACGGGCGGCATGGGCATGACCGCGAACGATTTCTACACCATGCAATATGGCACCACCTTCGACAGCCCGCGCGAAGAGCATAACTTTGGCGGGCTTGTCCGGCTGGAATACGAACTGTCGCAATCCAGCACCCTGTTCGCGGGCCTGTCCCGGTCCGTTCGCACGGCGGATACGAACGAGCGCGCGATGGCGCGGTCCAACTGGGTCGGCAACCCCGACATCAATCCCGAAAAGCACAACCAGCTTGATTTCGGGATCGAAACGGCGCGCGACGACTGGTGGTTCACCGCATCGGCCTATGTCGATGACGTGGACGATTACATCCTGCGCGACGCGTTCACCGCGCCGGGCGTGACCACCTATCGCAATGTCAGCGCGTTTCTGGCCGGTGTCGAACTGGCCGGCGCATGGGAGCGGAACGGCTGGATCATCGCGGGGGATGCGACCTACACCTATGGTCAGAACAAGACCGATGACCGCGCGCTGGCGCAGATCCCGCCGCTGTTCGGCAAGGTCGAAGCATCCTATGGGCAGGACGCATGGCGCGTCGGTGGCCGCGTCAACTGGGTCGCGACCCAGAACCGGATCGACCCGGCGCGCGATCCGGGCAAGACCGATGGATGGGCCACGCTGGACGTGTTCGGCAGCTATGACCTGAACGACAAGGCGACACTGTTTGCCGGTGTGAACAACATCACCGACAAGACCTATGCCAATCATCTGGCCCGGTCCAACGTGTTCGACCCGGTGCTGACCCAGGTGAACGAGCCGGGCCGCACGGTCTATGTCAAACTCGAAGCGCGGTTCTGATTGCGCGGGGATGCGCGGCGGGCTGGCCCTGCCGCGCATCCCGTTCTTCCCCATTCCTAGGTGCCCCATGCGGCCATTTTGCTTGATCCGTTCCGCGCTGCGCGCCCCTTTCACGGGGGTAGCATGATGTGGCGTGCGCTGGAAATTTCGGGCTTTGCCTTGGGCGCGCTGGGCCTGCATCTGGCGGCACTGTTGCATTTTTCCGCGCCGGGGTCTGAATCTGCGGGCAGCGGCGGGCAGGCCGTGGTTGCCATCGCCCCCGCCAGCGGCACGCTGATCGAAGCGGTGCAGCGTTGGAACGCCCCACCCGAGGTTGAAACCGCCGCCGCGCCGCGGTCACCGCCCGAATTGCCACAGAACAACGCGGGTGATCTGGCGATGGTCCAACCCATGGACCTGCCTCCCGCCGCGCCGCAAATGCCCGTGTTGGCACCGCCCCCCGCGCGGGCTGCGGCACCCGTGCTGGACACCCGCAGCTATACCCCGCCACCGCCGCCCCAGCCTGACCCCGTGCCCGAACCCAAGGCCAAGCCGAAACCCAAGCCCAAGCCCGCGCGGGCCGTAAAAGCCCAGCGCGCGGCGGGCAAAGGCGGCGGCGTCATGGCCGGGCGCAAGAAAGCCAGAAATGTTGCCACCATGTCCAAAGGGCAACAGGCGAAACAGGTGGCTGTCTGGGGGGCGCGCATCCGGTCCCGGATCGAGCGCAACAAGCGCTTTCCGCGCGGCGCACGCGGTGGCGGCACGGTGCGGCTGCGCATCAGGGTGGACAACGCCGGCCGTCTGGCAGGGGCGCAGGTCATCGGCTCTGCGGGGCAATCGGCGCTGGACAAGGCGGCGCTGCAAGCCGTCGCTCGCGCAGGCCGCTTTCCCGCCGCCCCAAAGGGCGTGGCGCGCAAAACCTATTCATTCACTTTGAAAATGCGCTTTGGCCGGTAGAGGAGGCTGGGCGAGGCCGCAACGCAGCCCCGCCCGCTTTTCCGGTTCAGAACGTCTGGTCGTAATCGCCCACACCCGGTTCGGTGCGGATCACCGCGTCGATCTCGGCAAAGATCTGGCGCAGCTCTGCCTCTGACTCCGAGCTTTCGCAAACCACCACAAGGTTCGGCGTGTTAGACGATGCGCGCACCAGCCCCCATGATCCGTTTTCCAGGATCACCCGCGCGCCGTTCACGGTCACCACCTCTTTGATTTTCTGACCCGCCAGCGGTTTGCCTGCGTCCGCATGGGCGACCAGCTTGGCCACGATCCGGTCCAGTATGTCGTATTTTTCGGTATCGGCGGCATAGGGCGACATGGTCGGGGTGGACCATGTTTTCGGCAGCGCCTTGCGTAGGTCCGACATCGACATATCGGGATTGCGGTCCATCAGCTTGCAGATTTCCACGGCGACGCGCATGCCGCAGTCATAGCCGCGGCCCACAGGCTCGGCCAAGAAGTAATGGCCCGATTTTTCAAAACCGGCCAGCGCGCCCAGTTCCTTGACCCTGCGTTTCATGTGGCTGTGGCCGGTTTTCCAGTAATCCGCCGTCACGCCGTTTTTCTTCAACTCGGGGTCCGAGGCGAACAGCCCGGTGGATTTCACATCGGCGACGAAGGTGGCGTTGGGATAGATCTTGGACAGATCGCGGGCCATGATGACGCCGACTTTGTCCGCGAAAATCTCCTCTCCCTCGTCATCGACCACGCCGCAGCGGTCGCCGTCGCCGTCAAAGCCAAGCGCGAAATCCGCGCCCGACGCTTTGACCGAATCCGACATGTCATGCAGCATTTCCATGGCTTCGGGGTTCGGGTTGTAATGCGGGAAAGTATAGTCCAGCTCGTTATGCGAGGGCACGACCTCAACCCCGATCCGTTCGAACAGTTCTGGCGCAAAGGCCGATGCGGTGCCGTTGCCCGTGGCGCAGACCACCTTGAGCTTGCGGGACATTTTGAAATCGCCCACCAGGTCGTCAAGATAGGCCTCGCGCACGCCGGACACGAATTCGTAGCCGCCGCCGGGGGCTGCCTCGCCGCGGCCTTCCAGCACGATGTCCCGCAATTCTGCCATCTCGTCGGGGCCGTGGGTCAGGGGGCGGTCAAAGCCCATTTTCACGCCGGTCCAACCATTGGGGTTGTGCGAGGCGGTGACCATCGCCACGGCGGGCACGTCCAGATGAAACTGGCTGAAATAGGCCATCGGAGAGACACAAGGCCCGATGTCCTTGACCTGTATACCCGCCTGCATCAGCCCAAGGATCAGCGCATTCTTGATGGCCAGCGAATAGTCGCGGTAATCGTTGCCCACGGCGATCACCGGATCAATCCCGCGCTTGCGCATTTGCGTGCCAAGACCAAGGCCAAGGGCGGTCATGCCGGGCAGGTTGATCTCCTCGGGGTATTTCCAGCGCGCGTCATATTCGCGGAAACCGGTCGGTTTGATCATCGGATCTCGCAGGAATTCCCAAGTGTTCGGGGTCACATCGGCAAGCGGTTTGGTCAAGGCAATACCCTTCTGTTCAATACATACAAGCCCCGTGCGGGGGTGCGTTGGTTCCGGTATGCCCAGCGTATGCGCGCAATACAACAGTTCCACGATGAAGGACCGGGCAGTGCGGCAAAAATTGCACAATGAACGGGCAGTCGATGCGCGGAGACACGCCGCCCGGGCAGGCCGGGCGGCATAGGCCCTAGCTCGACACCTGCTCGCGCAGGATCGATGCGGTCAGCGAGAACATCAGATAGATGCCCGCAAAGATCAGGAAGGCAAGGATCGTGTTCTCGAACGAGCGCGGATAGGTGGGATCGTCCGGTGCCACGGGCGAGACAGAGGTGGTCAGGTAACGCACCTGCCGGTTCGCCTCCAGCTCGGTCTGTTTTTCGTTTTGCAGGGCCGATTGCAGGAACAGGTCGGCGGTGGCCAGATCGGCCTGCGCCATCTGGATCTGTGCGGTCTTGAACGCCAGCGAGTCGCTGCCCGCCGTCGCCTCGTTCAGGCGGGCGTTTTGCTTATCAAGCTCGTCGCGCAGCAGGCGCACCTCGGTTTGCAGGGCGTTGACGCGGGCGCGGTTGGGGCGCGCGTTGTTCATCTGGGCATTCAGGGCCAGTTCTTTTTCCTGTAGCTGCAATTCCACATTTCCGATCAGCGAACGGATATTGGCGATCTCGCCCTCGGGGTCCAGAAAACTGCCTTCTTGCAATTTCACCAGTTTGGCCTGCGCCTCGCGTCGCTCGTTCTTGGCCTTTTCTAGGCTTTCGCGGGCATCGCGCATCTGGTCGGCCCGCTTGCGTTTCGACAGGTCGTCAACCCGCGCTTCGGCATAGCCAATCAAGTGTTCGGAAAATTCGCGCGAGGCACCAGGCTCGGCGGCGATCACCTCCATCTTGATGACGCCCTCGGTCGGGTCATAGCCGATTTTCACGTTGTTCTGATACAGCTTATAGGCCTTGGAATTGCTGGCATCCACGTCCAGCCGCTGGATCGGGTCGATCCAGTCCTGGCTGAAATGCGCCTTGAACCCCCTGTCCGCGTCCAGCCGTTGCATGGCGTCGCGCGAATTCAGATAGGATTGCACCGCGATAGCGTCCTGGTTGGTGGCGAATTGCGTGCCTTGCAGCAGCCCGCCCAGACCCGAACCGCCCTTGGCATCGGCCTGAAGGATCAGGAATTCGGACTTGGTGGCATACATCGGTGTCGCCACGGCAAAGAAATACCAGCCCGCGATGAACGTGGGCAGGAAGACGAAGAAGGACAGCCGCGTCAGCAGCAGCATCAACTTCTTGCGGCGACGGCGGGCGATGTCGCGCTGGATCTCCATGATTTCGGCGGCGCGGCGGTCGGCGGGGCTGACCTCGGTCGAGGGCAGGTTCTGATCCGGGTTCACCGTTTGGGGAAGCTGCATCTTGCCTAGCGTGGCGGGCACTTGCGCGCCACCTGCCGCGGCAGCGGGGGCACTACCGGTGGGCGGTTGCGCGCCGCCGCCATCGCTGGGCTCTACCAACTCCAGCATGGTCGAGCGTTGGAACGGGTCGATCCCGCGCATCCGAAGCTGGCGCACCGCGTCGAAATCCGATGTCGGGGCCAGCCCGTGTTTCTGCGCCACGCGTCGCGCCATGCGCAACTGGCGGCCGGTCAGCCCTTCGCGGCGGATCGCGTCTATGTCCACCTCGCCCTGCACCTCGGTCGCGGATTGCACCATGCCTGTCATCGGGGGCTGTTGCGGCTGCACCTGCGCATGGCCCATCACCTGTTCCTGCGCGTTCAGCTCGTTGTCGGGGATCGGTTGGGCCGCCGCGGCCGCGGCCGCGCCTTGTGCCTCCATGGCCCCCGCCATCGGAGAGGCCGAGCGCCGGATGCGGAATTTCCTAGCCTTGGGTTTCATAGTCATAGAGCTGTTTCGCTTCTTCCAAGGTGTCAAACATATACAGCTGGCCGCCGATCAGGACGGCGGCCGATTTGGCGAATTTTTCCAGCGTCGCAGGCTGGTGAGAGACGATGATCACGGTGGTGGTGCGCAACCGTTCGCGCAGGATTTCCCCTGCTTTTCGGTTGAACTCTACATCCGTCGATCCGGGCATGCCTTCGTCGATCAGGTAGATGTCGAAATCCAGCGCCAGCATCAGTGCAAAGGAAAACCGCGCCCGCATCCCCGACGAATAGGTGCCAAGCGGCTGTTCGAAATATTCGCCCAGATTGCACAGCCAGCGGCAGAATGCTTCGACATAGTCAGGGTCCAGCCCGTAAAGTCGCGCGATATAGCGCGAATTTTCCACGGCAGAGACCTTATTGACCACCCCGCCCATGAACCCCAGCGGGAAAGAGATCTTGCAACCCCGGCGGATCACCCCTTCGTCCGGTTTTTCCAGCCCCGCCATCATGTTGATCAGCGTGGTCTTGCCAGTGCCGTTGGGGGCCAGAATGCCAAGCGAGTTGCCAAGTCCCACGCGGAAAGACACGCGGTCAAGGATCACCTTGCGCTGCTTGCCCGTCCAGAAGGACTTGCTGACATTCTCGAACTCGAGCATTTGCTCTCCGGTTCTGCTCCGGGGCGTTCTACCCCGATGATCCTCTTAGACGAGGTTTCTTAAGACTTCTTTGCCCTTGATGCCCGGTATTATGCCGGATCAGGATCCTTTATTGCAATTGTCTTGGGCAAAAATAAGGCCCCCACGACTAAATTGCGCGTGATATGCGAAACAATCATGGGGGTGGAATGCAAAACGCGCCCCCGTTTGGCTGGGGCGTGTTTTGCATGGTTCAGCGGGTGCGGGATCAGATTTCCTGCTTTTCCACGCGGCACAGCTTGCCCGCGATGATCGAAACCACCGCCGCGCCAAAGCTGAACAGCGCGCCCATCTTGGCCACATCCAGCCCGTCTGTGTGATCAAAGCGCGGAAAACCTAGCCCCGACCGGGGACACTTTGGGTAGCACAGCACCTGTCCGTCACGCCGGCGGGCAGGGGCAGGGGCAGTGTCAGGGCCGGGCCTTGCGCCGGATGGGCGGTGCCTGCGGGGGGGCGGAATTCCCAATCACCACCCGTGCCATCGCGCAGCGCAAGATTGTCGAAACAGCGCAGGCCCGTCTGGTCCAGATCTGTCACGACCGGCAGGGCCGGATCGTCCGCCACCAGCATCAGGGCAATCACATCTGTCGCGCGGGCCATTTTCAGCGGCACGATCTGGTCGCGGGCATCGGCGCCGGGCGGGCCTTGCACAGCATACCATATCTCTGCCTCGCCATCAGGGTCGGGGCCGTGGTGCAGGCGCAGTCCCAACCGGCCCATCAGCGCCGCCGTGGCGGGGGTGGGCACCATGCGCAGCGGCGCGCGCCCGCTGGTATAATAGCCATGCGCCATCATGATGTGGGCCAGTCTGCGCCATGTGCGATCCATTCCGCCCCCCTCCTATGTTCTGACCGATGTGCCGGTGATCAACGGCACATCGCCCATGGCCAGACCTTCCTGCATGGTGATCATCCGCATCTTGTACAGGGCCGAAGGCAGGTAACGCCCGCCCAGAACCGTCCACAGGTTGTGGATTTCACGCAAGTCCAGATCGACCCATTCGGTTGTCAGTTTCTGCATTCCCTTGGGCAGGTCCGGCGCGTTTTGCGGCGTGAAAGAGACCTGGCCTTGGAAATGCCCGATCGCCGCCGACAGCAGGGCCAGCCCGTCCTCGTAATGGTCCTCGAAATGGGCCGAGGCCAGCACATCAAGGTTGATCGCCATGCTGGGGGCCATCACGGCGGCACTGGTTTCAGCCCGTTCCAGATAGGGCCGCGTCCCCGAGGCCGTGGGATCGCGTTCAACATTCACAAGGGTCATGGCCAGCATGTCCGACAGGCCCGCAGGCGCGCCGCCGCCGCGGTCCACCACGTTGGAAATGGCCACCCGCGGCTCATCGGATGGAAACCGCTGCCTGAGCGATCCGTCCAGCCGGTCGCGCATGAACTCAAGGGCTTGGCGGATCATTTTGGTCGCTCCTTCAGGCGCGATTGCTTGCGCATTTCGGCCGCGATGGCCGTGTTCAGATCGACCGCGGTCAATTGTGTGCGCCCGTCGGACAAGGCGATCAACAGGGCGCTGTGCAGGCAATTGACGATGGTCGCGCCGGTCAGCGGATGATCTTGTGCGATGGTATCCAGGTCGATATCCGGCCCCAGCCAAACGCTGCCATCAAAGGCGTTTTTCCAGATCGCCAGCCGTTCCGCCGGGCCGGGTTCGGGGAAATAGATCACCGACTGAAAGCGGCGGGTAAAGGCGCCGTCGATATGACCGCGCAGATTGGTGGCCAGCAAGACCAGACCGTTATGCCCCTCCATCCGTTGCAGGATATAGGCGACCTCCTGATTGGCGTGGCGGTCGTTGGCGGTGTTCGGATCGGTGCGCTTGCCGAACAGCGAATCCGCCTCGTCAAAGAACAGCGCCCAGCCGTGGCGCGCGGCCTCGTCAAAGACACGGCCAAGGTTCTTTTCCGTCTCGCCGATCCATTTCGACACGACCTGCGACAGGTCCACGCGATAGACCGCCCGTTGCAGCAGCTGCCCCAACAGCGCGGCGGCAAGGGTTTTCCCGGTGCCGGGCGGGCCGTGCATCAGGCAGCGAAAGCCCGGACCGAACAGCCGCGCGGGGCCGGTGGCGCGGGCCGTGTCTGGGCGTGGGTCGGGGGCCAGATCGGGGGCAAAGCGTGCCCATGTCACGATCTGCTCCAACCCTTGTCGCGTGGGCGCGGGCAGGATCAGATCATCCCAATGCAGGTTGGTTTCGATGCGGCTGGCGGGGAAGCCGTCGGGCGGGGGCTGATCCGGTCCGGTTTGCGCCTGCAGCAGACGCAGCAGGGTCGCGCCCGGCTCCAGCGGGCAGGTGAAAACATGGCCCGCAACGGGGGCGGCAAGCTCCAACAGCCCCGCGCGGCGCAGAAGCGCGGCTTCGTCCATCAGGCGGGCGACAGTCATGCGCCCGTGCAGATCGCCATGGGCCTGCGCGCCCGACAGCAGGAACACCGCGCTTTGCAGAGTAGGGCGAAAGCCAGCCTCCTCTTGTGCGGTGCCGCCAAATCGCCGCCCGGTGACTGAATTTCGGATCAGCAGCGGGTCCAGCGCCTCTGGCCGCAGGTGTGGGGCAAGGGCAAGTGCCATCAGCAACCGTTCCGGCGCGCCCAACCCATGCTGCGCGATCAGCGTGGCAAGGGGGCTTGGACCATGTGCCGGCGGGGCGGCGGATGTATCGGACGTGCCCGTGCCCGCCACGGTGCTATCGGCGAAATGCGCCTCCATCCGTTGGGTCAGGGCGGTTTCGAACCAATCCAGTTCTGCGCCAAGCGCGTGCAGGGCATCGGTATCGCCTGTGTGTCTGGGGGCGCGCAGGGCGGTCATGCCCGCCCCCAATCCACCGCCAGCGGGCGGTCCATCCACGCCAGCGACACCATGCCCGTCGGCCATGGCACGCGGTTCAGCAGCATGTCGAATGGACGCGGTTCCAGCCGCAGGCGATGCGGGCCTTCCCCTGTCAGCTCCAGCAGGCCGGGCCGTATCAGGAACGTGTCCCGCAACCCTTGGGCCGAGGTGTTTTCAAGCCCCGGCCAAGCGCCGCAAACTGCCGTCAACAGCGACAGGGACAGGTCTGCCTCATCCTGGGTCAGGGCTTCGGCGGGTAGGGTGGGGTGCGCTGGGGCCAGACCGCACAGAAGGTTCGGCAGGGCCAGATCGTCCAGCACCGGCAATGGCGCGCCGGTGCCAAGGTGATGGATCAGATGGGCTGCGCGCTGTTGCTTAAAGGGCGAGGCAAAGGCGCCTTGCGTGGTGATGTTCAGGGCCACGAAATACCTTTCCAGAAACGGCCACAGCAGCGCAACCCCCGCCACAGGCACATGGAAACGGGCCAGATTTGCCGGCGCTTCGGCAGCATAAAGGGAGGGGGGGGGCGAACTGCCCGGCAATGGACAGTGCGCTGGGCGGCAGCGCGGACGGGGGCGACGCAGATGCGCGGCCGCCCGCTGGGGCGGTGGCTGCGCCTTTTTCCTGGGCCGGTTGCCCGTTTGGCGGGCTGCTATCCGTGGTGCGGGCCGTATCAAGGCCCGATGATCCTGTCGGCATCGCGGTTGTTCGCGCCTTGACCTGCTGCCAAACTGTGATTTGCGCCTTGATCAATACACGGTCTTTTGGGCTGTCGAATTCGGGATGGAAGGCCAGCATCGCGGCGCTGCGGGGCATTCCGGTTTGTGCCGACAGGTGCAGCGCCATGCGGCGGAAAACGGCGATTTTCATGCCCTCTGCCTCGGTCGTTCCACCGGCGGGCCCGCTTGCGGATAGTTTTTCCAGCAAGGCCAGCCCAAGGGCATCATGGCGCGCATTGGCGCTGCCCCGCGCGCTGCTGCTGGGGGAAGCGGCCATTTTTTGCAGGCTTTTCGGGAAATGGGCGACCATCCTTTTCGACCGGTCATCCAGACCAAGCGCCTGCGCCAACATGGTCCAGTCAGCGGGGTGCAAAAGGGCCAACAGGCGTTTACGCGCCAGATTGTCGGCCAGAGCGGCGCGCAACTGCTGCCTTGCGGCGGGAATGCCCTGCGCGGCTTGGGTCAGGCGCATGCGCAATGCCGTTGCCGCCTTGCCATCTATGCCATAGCGCAAGGCCCGTTCCAGTGTTTGCGCGGCCTGATGCGCTGCGGGGGCAGCCTGATCCGGGACGGCCGTTGGCACGGGCCAATGTGGGCGGTCCGGCGCATCGGCACACAGCCGGTCATCGGCGCGGCGGGCAATGTCGGCCCATGCGGCATCGGGCGCGGCGGTGGCGGCATTGGGATCAAGGGCAAAGCCAAGCGCGGCCAGCCAAAGCGCCCTTTGCCGGGCAGGGGTGTCCGATGCGCGTGCATCAAGGCTGTTTTGTATCAATGTGGCAGTCGGTGCGGGCAAAAGCAGCGACCAGAATGGCGGGAATTGACCGGGCATCAACCGGTCCAGCAGGGCGCGGGCCAGCGCGGGTTGCGCCGCGTTGTCGCGCAGGCAGGCGGCAAGCCTGACGGGATCTGCCTTCAAGGCCAGATCAAAGGCGCGTGCGGCGGGGATGCGCTGCGCGTTCGGTCCGTTGGGGGCGGGTTTGACGGCAGCGCGAGGCTGGCCATGAACCGCGCGGGTGGTTTGTGGTTCCACCCTTGCCGGATGTGCCTTGCGCGTCAACTTGCGCGTCAAATTGGGTCAGTTCCGGCCCGTGCGGGTTGGTCTGCGCCAGATAGGAAAGCACAAGTGCGGTCAGGTGTGCGCGAAACCCAACGGTGGTGACGGGAAAGCCGTGGCGCGCCAATAGGTCCAACACGGCCCTGCGCCACAGCGCGCCAAAGGCCTGCGGGCCGATCCCGGCCCTTTGGCGCAGATCATCATGCGCAGGCAAAGGGGCCGCGTTGCCCGAGGTGGCGCGAACCATGATATCGCGCAGCGCGCTGGTCGTCAGCGCCGCCGCGCAGCCCATCCGCCCTCGTGCGGTGCGGCTGATGCCGGTCAGCCAGATGCGCAGGGCGGCGGGCGGCATATCCTGTGTGGCTTTGTTGATCTGTTCCGCCAGGGGCGCGGCACCCGGCAGATGGTTGCGGGGCGTATCCCCTTGCAGCACCCGCGCCAGATCAGCCGCTAAATCCTCTGCTGAATTCTTTGGTGCTGGCGGGGCTGAAAATGTCGCGGCCCTGTCGGTGTCGGTGTCGGTGTCAGTGTCGGTTGCCGAATTCCCCAGGCCTTCAAGCAGGCGCAGGCGCCGTAATTCTGCGCGCAGCCTGTTCGATGTCTCCTCCTCCAGCCGGGCAAGGGGCAGCTTGCCAAGGTCCAGCACGACGCGCCGCCGCTGCCATGACTGCCCCTTGAACTCCTGTTCCAGCAGCGCGGGCAAAAGATCGGCGACATAGCGGCTTAGCCGGTCCTGCACAGGCGCGGCCAGCTGACCGGCGGGCAGGGCGTATTCAAAGGTCAGGCGGTTCAGAACATGGCTCATGCCGCCACCTGTGGTGCATCAGCCAGATACTCGTCGATCAGGGCGCGGCAACAGCCGTCTTCGATCCGGTGCAGCAATTCGGGGCTGGCCAGACCTTGCGCCGTTGCGGCCAGGTAGGGGGCTTTCATCCGCGCGTAACAGTTTGGCGCGACCCAAAGGCATTGAAATCCCAGATGTGCGGGCGGGTGATCCAGCAAGGTCTGTTCCACGAAGCGCCTGAATTCGGCCCGGCCGGACCGGGTGCCCTTGTCGCCCTTTTGCAAAAAGACCGAAACGAAATTCCCGCCGAAACCGATCGGAAAGCGGGCCGGTTGCATGGTTCGGGTATCGGTGGCCAAACCGCTTAGCGCCGCACGCGCCTGCGCGACCGAGGTAAAGCGTTCGGCCAGCACCATCCTTGGCAGGCCCGCGATGTCCAGCGTCAGAACGGTGGTGTAATCGGGCAGGCGGCGGATCGCGATGCCTGCCGCCTGCGGGTTGCCGCCCGGTGCCGGTTGCATCGCGGCAAAGGCCCGGCGCAACAGGCCCGCGACGATATCCAGCGCCGAGGTGAGCAGGCGTTCCTCCATCACCAGGTGCAGCTTGCCACCGGGGCGATCCAGCGCAAGGCATTGCATGTCGTCTGGCGCATCGGGCAGCGGCAGTTTTGCATGTTCGACGATCAGCATGTGGTCGGGCAGCCCTGCCTTGATCCGCACCGCGCTTTCCAGCGCGCATTCAGTGGCCTGCGCGGACAGGTCCGGCCCCAGTCCGCGATCACGCCCCAGTTCGGGCAAGCCAGTCAGATAGCCGCGTTTTTGCGCGATGATGCAGTCTTGGGCATGATCGGGAGGCAGGTTTTCGCCCTCGTATTGGCGGCGCAGGGCGGCGTCGTCGAACCGGATGCCGAAACGCGCCAGCCAATGGCTGGCCGCGCGGGTGTTGCGGTCGCGGAACGGGTCCGTGGCACGGCGGATATCTTTCAGTTTTTCACGGTAGCGCCGCAGCCAATCGCCACCCTGTACCTGCCCCAGAACCTGCGCGGCAAAGGACGGGTCACCGGGGCGCGGCGGATCATGCACCAGCGGTTGCGTGAAATAGCTTTGATTGTGCGGCTTGCTGGAAAACAGCAGCGAGATCGCGTTCAGCTGTGCCAGCTCGTCGGTCAGAACCTGCTCGTGCAACACCTCGGCCTTGCGGGTGGCGGTTTTCATCCCGTCCAGTTGAAGCGTCGGCGCGTCCGGCCCGAATTCGCCCAGCCCGTATATCTGAGGAAACAGGAACTGAACCGAGCGGTAGCGGCCCAAGTGGCGCTGCGCATTGCTGCTGGGCACGGCACCTTCGTGCTGCCGTTGCAGGGTGCTTGCGTCAAAAAGGGCGGACCAGCGCTGGTCCGCCTCGTATTGGGTGACAATCGCGTTGACCGCCGCGGCATCGACCGGGATGCGCGCGCCGTTTCGGGTCATTTCCAACTGCTTCAGGTCGCGCTCTTCCAACGAGGGGATCAGGCGGACGGGCTGGTCTGCCTCGCTGTGTTTGGGCGGGCCGGGCGGCGCTGACGACAGGAACCTTGCATCGGGAACGGGGCTTTCCCCTTGGGCTTGCAGGGTCAAACGGTCTACTTGCAACACCCCCGCAAGAGACTGGATCGCAGCGCGCAATGACATGGGTGAAAGCGCAACGGCGGCGCGCGCGCTTTTCAGGGCGGGGCCGAATTGCAACGCGGTGGCTGATTGCGATGCAGGGTCGTCCAGCCGCATGGCGGCGATCAGCGTTTCTGCCATCACCTCTTCGGCCACGGTATTGGCGGACAGTTCGATCCGGCCCTTGATCACATATGTCACCTGATCGGCAAAGCGGATGTCGTCGATGGCGATGCCAATGGGGCGGCTGGCCGCGACAAGGGTGCGGACCTGCGCCATCAGCGTGCTGCGCTGCACGCCATCGCCCAAGATCCTGGCATATTGTTCCAGATGCAAGGCGAAATGGGCGCGCCTGCCTTGGACCGGATGCAGCCGCGCACTGCGGGTCGTGGGGATTTTGGCGGTGATCCGGTCTTGCAGATCGGCGCGGGTGACGGGGGCGGATGTCAGCACACTCTCTGGCGTGAACAGCGTTTGTTGTTTGGCGCTGACGTCATGCGCCTTGCCGGACGAGGCAAGGATATCGGCCATGGGATGGCCCGCGCGATAGGCGATATCGGTCAGTGCATAGCACAGCGCCTCAAGGATCGTGACGCCGAGGTCATGTTCGTTGTAATCGGTCCAGCGCCCGCCTGACACCGCCTGCGCCGTGGCTGTGGCGGCGGCCAGCAGGGATGCGAAATCCATTGCCGGTGGCAGCGGGGCGGCGAGTGATATGCGCGGGGCGGTCTGCATCTGGCCCTAGGTGTTTAGTCCCGGCATCTGGTGGATCAGGTTCAGGATGAATCGATCCGGCTCAGAAGTCCAGATTTTACAGATGTATTCATAGGGCGTGAGCCCGCTGAGAGTTTTGAGACGGC
>DFBX01000031.1 GCA_002366795.1 Rhodobacteraceae bacterium UBA3069
CTGCGGTAGCAACCGAGCGGTTACTTTGCAGGATACGTTCGGTCAGGCGCTTTGCGATTGCGTGGCTAGGGCGCGGGGCAAGGCGAAATCCACCATCGTTCCCTTGGCCCAGCCCACTTTGGCCCATGTCGTGGCTGCAAAATCCACCACAAGCGTTGCGCCGGTGGGAAAGGCCATGAAATCCTCGTCCCGTGGCGGGTCGCGCAGGATACGGGCTGCGAAATCGCCGATGCCGGGATTATGCCCCAGCAAGATCACCGGATTCGCCGTCGCGCTTTGCAACACGGTAAGGATTTGTCCGGCGGGGGCGTGGTAAAGATCGGGCTCATAGTTGGTGGGGCAGTCCAGTTCCAGCCGCTCCAGGGTCTCGCGGGTGCGCATGGCGGTGGAACACAGGGCCAAATCGGGAAGGTATCCGCCAGCCCGCAGCCAGTCTCCCAAGTCCTGTGCCGCCTTGCGACCGCGCGCGTTCAGCACGCGGTCATGGTCATCTGCCAGCGGGTCGGTCCAGCAGGATTTGGCATGGCGCATCAGGATCAGGCGCAGTGTCACCGGAAGGCTCTCATATGAAATGCGGACTGTGCCGCTAGCCTGCCATGGGTTTGTGCAGGGGGGCAAGTCGTCCGCACGGCGCAGCCCGTTTCCAAACAAGTTTTGCCTGCATCGCTGCGTAAATAGGCACGGCAGGCGGGAACGTCATAGCCATCGGCGGTCAACGCGCCGATGGGGCAGGCGGTCCTACAGGGCGCAGCGCAGGTTGTGCAGGGCGCGGGGGGCGATGCCGGCAGGTCGATTCGACCGCCGATCCGAAGCCCGCCGCGATAGGAAATCATCAACCCCGCCGCGTCATGCGCCAGCAGATGCACGGGCGAGGAATGCGCCCGCCCGCTGGCTTTGGCCAGTGACAGGAAGGGCGCGGCATCTTCGCCAAAGGGAAACAGCGGCGCGGCGATCAGATCGGCCGCCCAATTCCCGATCACGCGGGCCGACCAGCGGTCCATCGGGTCGGGGATGCCATCGCCATATTCAGGGTCGGACGTGAAACGGGGCCAGAAATCCGGTGCCGGCGACAGCAGGATCACCGTGTCTGCGCCATCGTGGAACGCACCGCTGACCCAAAGCGCGCGGGCCCTAGCCCCCTCTGTCAGATCGTCCAGCGTCACTTGCGAAAGAACGGCAGCGACAGCGCCCAGCCCAATTTGGATGGGCGGTCATCCTGCCATTGCAGGCCGATGGTCATGTCGTCATGCCCCGCCTCGGGCTGGGCGATATAGGTTCCGAACATCCGGTCCCAAATAGATAGGGAAAACCCGTAATTGCTGTCATGTTCGCGCCGGTGGACCGAATGATGCACGCGGTGCATGTCCGGCGTCACCAATACGCGGCGCAGCGCGGCGTCCAGCGGCAGGGGTAGGCGGATATTGGCGTGGTTGAACATGGCGGTGCCGTTCAGAATGATCTCGAACAGGATCACGGCAAGGGCGCTTGATCCCATCAGGTAGACAAGCCCGATTTTCAGAAGCATGGAAAAGGCAATCTCGACCGGATGAAAGCGTATGGCGGTGGTTACGTCGATATCCCGGTCGGCATGATGGACCCTGTGAAAGCGCCACAGCAGCGGGATTTTATGTGTCACAAGGTGCTGCGCCCAGATCGCCAGATCAAGGATCAGTATGGCGATCAGCACCTCGACCCATGCGGGCCATGAAAGGGCATTGAACAGGCCCCAGCCGTTCGCCCCTGCATCCACGGCCGCGCCCACGGCCAGCAGCGGCATAGCCAGCGCCAGCGCCCGCAGGGTGACCGTGTCGATGATGGTGATGGCCCAGTTCGTAACCCAGCGGGTTTTGCGCGGCTGCGTGCGGATACGGCGGGGGGCCCATGCCTCCAACCCCGCGAAGAGGGCGAAAAGACCAGCAAAGACCGACAGGCGGATGAGGGCTTCATGTTCCATGGTTGGAATGTATCCCCTTTGCGCCGCCTGCCAAGCCCTTAGTCAAAGCTTTCACGAATAAGCGAACCCGCGCCATGTTCCGTGAACAGCTCCAGCAGGGTGGCATGGGGGACGCGGCCATCCAGGATGACCACGGCGCGCACGCCTGCCTCGATCGCGTCCAGCGCGGTTTGCGTTTTGGGAACCATGCCGCCCGCGATGGTGCCATCCTCTGTCAGGTCGCGAATCTGCTGGGCGGTCAGCGCGGTCAGCACCTCGCCATCGCCGCTTTTGACGCCGGCGACATCGGTCAGCAGCAACAGGCGGTCAGCTTTCAGCGCGCCGGCAATTGCACCCGCCGCAGTATCGCCGTTGATGTTATACGTCTTGCTTTCATCGCCCGCGCCAAGCGGGGCAATCACGGGGATAATCCCGTCGCCAAACAGGGTGTGCAGGATCTTGGGGTCGATCTTGTCGGGGCGGCCGACAAGCCCCAGTTCGGGGTTGTCCGGCACGCAGCGGATCAGCCCGGCATCCTTGCCCGACAGGCCCACGGCGCGCCCACCCTGATCGTTGATCGCTTGCGTGATGCGCTTGTTGACACGGCCCGACAGGACCATTTCGACCACTTCCATCGTCGGCTCGTCGGTGACGCGCTTGCCTTTCACGAACTCCGACTTGATCGAGAGTTTTTCCAGCATCTCGTTGATCATCGGCCCGCCACCATGGACGATCACGGGATTCACCCCGACCTGACGCATCAGCACAACATCGCGGGCAAAGGCGGCCATCGCCTCGTCATCGCCCATGGCATGACCGCCGAACTTGATGACCACGACGGCACCCGTATAGCGTTGCAGATAAGGCAGTGCCTCAGAGAGGGTCCGGGCGGTGGCGATCCAGTCACGGTTCATGTTCTGCGTTCTCATCCTCAGATCCTTGGGAAAGGGCGTGGGGGCCTTGTTAACAGAAGCACAGGTTTCATGCCAAGGGGCGTTGCCGCCGCGCGTATTGACGCTAGGTGTTTGATCCCAAGGTT
>DFBX01000069.1 GCA_002366795.1 Rhodobacteraceae bacterium UBA3069
AGGTAACATGTGTCAGACTTGGAACACTAGTGGCCCCGCCTGCGGGGGTTATTCGTGTTTCGCTGCCGGTTTCTTGGCAGGAGCCTTTTTCGTCGCGGGTTTCTTGGCTGCCGGTTTCTTTGCGGCGGGCTTTTTTGCCGCTGTCTTTTTCGCGGCGGGTTTCTTTTTGGCCGCTTTTTCAGCGATCAGTTCCAGCGCCCGTTCCATGGTCAGGTCTTCGGGCGTGACATCCTTGGGCAGCGTCGCGTTGATCTTTTCGTATTTCACGTAAGGACCATAGCGCCCGTCCATCACGTTGACGGGGCCGCCATCGGGATGTTCGCCCAGTTCTTTCAGCGGCTTGGCTGCAGCACGGCCACCCCCGCGCGGGTTGGCGCGTTTTTCGGCCAGAATTTCGACCGCGCGGTTCATGCCGATCTCGAACACGTCGTTCGGATCTTTCAGGTTGGCATAGGTCGGTTTCGCGTCGTCGGGCAACTGGTGCATGACGTAAGGCCCGAAGCGCCCGAAGTTCGCGGTGATCATGCCGCCTTCGGGATGCAGGCCGATTTCACGCGGCAGCGACAGCAGGGTCAGGGACTTTTCAAGGTCCATATCCTCGGCCTTCCAGCCCTTGGGCAGCGAGGCGCGGGGCGGTTTCTTGACTTCTTCTGTGACCTCGCCGCGCTGCACATATGGGCCGAACCGGCCCGAGCGCAGGGAAATCTCGTCGCCGTTATCGGTGCCCAGCACACGGTCATTGCTTTCGGCCGCATCGCCGCCGATGGGGCGGGTATAGCGGCATTCGGGGTAGTTGCCGCAGCCGACAAACCCGCCCGAGCGCGAGGTTTTCAGGTGCAACTGGCCGGTGCCACACAGCGGGCAGATACGCGGGTCGCTGCCATCGGCGCGGGGCGGGTAAAGAACAGGGGCCAATGCCTCATCCAGCACATCCAGTACCTCTGCGATGCGCAGTTCGGATGTTTCGGCGATGGCGGCGGAAAAATCCTTCCAGAAGCGTTGCAGCACGTCCTTGTAGTCACGCTCGCCTGCGGACACGTCATCAAGTTGTTCTTCCAGATCGGCGGTGAAGTCGTATTCGACATAGCGGCGGAAGAAATTCATCAAGAAGGTGGTGACCATGCGCCCCTTGTCTTCGGGGAACAGGCGGGTGCCGTCCTTGCGCACATATTCGCGGTCCACGATGGTGGACAGCACCGACGCATAGGTCGAGGGGCGGCCGATGCCCAGTTCTTCCATGCGTTTGACCAGCGTTGCCTCGGTATAGCGGGGGGGCGGCTGGGTGAAGTGGCGGATGCCCAACACGGCTTCGTTTTCGGCCAGAACCGCGCCTTCGTTGCGCTGCATTCCGGGTTTGGCGGATTCCAGCACGCTGTCTTCTCCGGCGGCTTTGTCGAATTCGGCGGACAGCGGCGCGGCGGAGGCGAATTTCGCGGGCTCGCCCTGCATGATCTGTGGCAGGCGGTTTTCGTCGTCGTCGCGCTCGATATCGTCGCGGCCTTCCTCGTAGACGCGCAGGAAGCCGTCGAACAGCACGACCTGACCGGTGGCGCGCAGCACGACCTGCTTGTCGTCCGACCCGACATCGACCGTGGTCCGTTCCAGCCGGGCGCCTTCCATCTGGCAGGCCAGGGTACGTTTCCAGATCAGGTCATACAGTTTGAACTGGTCCTGTTCGCGCAGGTTCAGCGATTTGGCGTCGGCTTTCATATCCGTGGGGCGGATACATTCATGCGCCTCCTGGGCGTTTTTGGCCTTGTTTTTATAGATACGCGGCGATTTCGGCACGTATTGGTCGCCGTAGCGATCGGCGATGGCGTCGCGGGTGGCTGCCACGGCCTCGGGCGCCATGTCGATACCGTCGGTCCGCATATAAGTAATGTGACCTGCCTCATAGAGGCGCTGGGCGGCGTTCATGCAGGCGCGGGCACCCATGCCGAACTTGCGGCTTGCCTCTTGTTGGAGGGTCGAGGTCATGAAGGGCGCCGAAGGGTTGCGCGAGGCGGGCTTTGCCTCGACCGTCAGCACCTTGAGGGCGCGCGACGACACCGCCTGCACGGCCATTTCGGCCTGGGTCGCGTTTTCAAGGCTGAACTTGTCCAGCTTGTCACCGGCGAGGGTTGTCAGGCGCGCCTCGAATACCTGGCCGCGGGGCGTTTCCAGCACGGCCTTGACCGACCAGTATTCGCGGGGCTTGAACGCCTCGATCTCCATCTCGCGCTCGACGATAAGGCGCAGGCAGACCGATTGTACGCGGCCCGCAGACCGCGCACCGGGCAGTTTGCGCCACAAAACGGGGGACAGGTTGAACCCCACCAGATAGTCCAGCGCGCGGCGGGCCAGGTAGGCATCTACCAGCGGCTGATCGACCTGGCGCGGGTTCTTCATCGCTTCGGTCACGGCGGTCTTGGTGATGGCGTTGAACACCACGCGGCTGACCGGCGTGTCCTTCTTGATGACGCGGCGCTTGCGCAGCGCTTCTTCAAGGTGCCATGAAATCGCCTCTCCCTCGCGGTCGGGGTCGGTCGCGAGGATCAGGTTGTTGTCTTCTTTCAGGGCCTCGGCGATGGCGCGGACGTGTTTGGCGCTGTCTGCGCCCACTTCCCACTTCATCTCGAAATCATGTTCGGTATCGACTGACCCGTCCTTGGGTGGCAGGTCGCGGACGTGCCCGTAAGAGGCAAGAACCGTGTAGGCGGAGCCGAGATATTTGTTGATCGTCTTCGCCTTGGCGGGTGATTCGACAACGACAACTGGCATGAAAATTCCTTTCGACTCGCGACATGGTCCGTGGCGGCGGAAGATGTGGCGCATTGGGGGGGGATGTCAATGCGGCCTCTGGCGTATCGGGGGGCAAGACGCGCACAGCCCTTTGGGCTGGAAAATTTCGGGCACTTATCCGGCCTTTGACAGAAACCCGCCCGGCGAGCGGATCACCTTGCCGTCCAGCTCCAGGTCGGTCAGCGCCGGAGAGACAGCCTGCGCGGGGGCCTGCACGTCGCGGATCAGCTGATCCTCGGGCAGGGGGGCGGCGGTCAGCCGGTCAAGGATCGCCTGGTGCAGCTTCGCCATATCACGCCAGCTGCGTTTCTGCGGCGGCGGGGCGGGAATGGCGGCCTGAGCGGGTTCGCGGAACAGGGGCATCTGTTCGGGCTGCGTTTCAGGGATACGTTCGGGCAGGGGGGGCAATGCCTCGATCACGTCATCGGCTCCGCGCACCAGCCGCGCGCCATCGCGGATCAGCATATTCGCCCCGGCAGAGCGCCCGTCGAACGGGTGCCCCGGCACGGCCAGCACTTCGCGCCCCTGGTCCAGCGCGGCGCCCGCGGTGACAAGAGAGCCGGATTTATGCGCCGCCTCGACCACGACCAAGGCGCGGCACAGTCCCGAGATGATGCGATTGCGGCGCGGGAAATGGCGCGCCTGCGGTTGCAGGCCCATGGGCTGTTCGCTGATGCGCAGTCCGGCCTTGCCGATATCCTCGCCCAGCTTGGCGTTTTCGGCGGGATACAGATTGTCCACCCCGCCGCCCAGAACGGCGATGGTGCCGGTGTCCAGCGCGGCCAGATGCGCGGCGGTGTCGATGCCGCGCGCCATGCCCGATACCACGACATACCCTGCCTCGGACAGGTCGCGGGCCAACATCCTGGCCATGCGCAGCCCCAACGACGAGGCATTGCGTGCGCCCACAAGGGCAATCATCGGGCGGGACAACAGGCCCACTCGCCCCTTGACCCACAATATTGGCGGGGCATCGTCGATTTCGGCCAGGGCGGCGGGATAGTGCGGATCGCCAATGCAGACCATTTGCGCACCATGGGTGCGGGCCGCTTTCATTTCACCGATTACGACGCCGACCGGGCAACATTCGTAATTGTCCTGACCCGCAGCGCGGGCGACTTCGGGCAGGGCGGCAAGGGCTGCCTGCGCGCTGCCATGTTCGGCCATCAATCTGTGGAAGGTCGTCGGGCCAACCCGACGCGAACGCAACAGACGAAGCCACGACACCCGATCATCTTCCGTGGTGGGTGGGAGTGGGGGGTGAGTGGAATGATGGCTTTCCCCGGACATCGTGTCTCCGCCTGCTTGCAGAATCAGGTGTAGCGCACAGGTGGTTAACAGGCGGTAAACCAAGAAGGGGCAGAACGAAAAAGGGCGGGTCTAAACCCCGCCCCTTTGCAAAACTCATATCGATATCATGATTTATATATATATATATATACTGCGAGTCCTTGAACACCCGAGAACACCCGAAGAACTGCTTGACGATTTAGGCGTAGTAGATTCAGGTCGATGCATGATCCGCCCGAGCTTTCTCTCTTCTCCCGCCCGCCTCGAATTGCTGGCTTGTGTGAAGCGTCAGCGTGAAGATCACGGGATTGCCCGTCGGGCGAATGCGCTGTTGTTGCTCGATGATGGGATGTCGTGTGCGCAGGTCGCGCAGGTTCTTTTCCTCGACGATGACACGGTGCGGGGCTGGCATAAGCAGTATCTGGCTGAGGGTTGGGATTCTGTTGGCT
>DFBX01000117.1 GCA_002366795.1 Rhodobacteraceae bacterium UBA3069
TCGGGGCCGATGCCGTCACCGGCGAGGATAAGAAGCGAGGGGTTCGTCATGTTTCAGGTGTCCTTGCTGCGGATTTCATTTGCCAAGCGGGGTAGCGATTAGCGCGGGGAAGATCAAGAAACAAAGGGGGCAAGTCCGGCGGCCAGCGCATCCCAAACGGCCCGAATACGGGGCGTGGCGCGCATCGCCTGCGGCGCGGTCAGCCAGACGGGCAGCGGCGGGATGTCCAAGCCAAGGTTGATTTCCTCGACCTGAGGGTCGCGGGCGATCATCTGCACCTGCCCGAACCCGATGCCGCAACCCGCGCGGACCAGTTCCAGATATGTCACCTGATCGTCGCAGCGGGTGGTGAACCAGTCGCGGGTTGCCGGAATGCCACCCTGCTGCATGGCGCGGATCATCAGGTCGCTTCGGTCATAACCGACCATATCGTGATCTTGCAGATCCCGCACGCTGCGCGGCCTGCCCTTCCGGTCAAGATAGCTGCACGCGGCGAATGCGGTCAGGCGGATGTCACCCAGATGCCTGGCCACCAGTTCCAGTTGCCTGGGGCGGAACATACGTATGGCGATGTCCGCCTCGCGGAACAGCAGGTTCTCGGCGGCGTCCGAGGGGTCAAGCTCGATCGCAATGCCCGGTTCGGTGAATCGCAGCCCCGCGATGATCGGCGGCAACAGGTACAGCGCGACCACATGGCTGGCGGTGATGCGCACCGGCCCTTCCAGCGCCTGCTGGCGGCCCGCTGCGGTCAGTTCCATCTGGTGCAGCGCGGCGCGCATCGCCCTTGCATGTGGCAGCATCTCGGCCCCGGCGTCGGTCAGGGACAGGCCACGCGGCTGGCGGACGAACAGCGCAACGCCAAGCCTGTCTTCGATCTGTTTCACCTGCCGGCCAAGCGTTGGCTGACTGGCCCCCAGCCGCCGCGCCGCCTCGGACAAAGAGCCGCCCTCGGCCACCGCAAGGAAAGCCTGAACCAGGGACCAATCAAGAGAGTTCAGCGCATGTGCCATTCAAAAATGAATATCATACCGCCAATTTTCGGCAATTCTTATTCGCAAGAGAATACTCCAATCTTTCCCCAGTCAATGACCCAGGAGAGAGAGAGAGAGAGAGAGATCATGACCAAGACAGTATTGATACTGGGCGCAACCGGGCGGTTTGGCCGCCACAGCGCCACGGCATTCGAGGCGGCGGGCTGGACCGTCCACCGCTTTGACCGGGCAAAGGATGACCTGCACCGCGCAATGCAAGGCGCGGATGTGACCGTGAACGCCATGCACCCCGGTGGCTACCACCTTTGGCAGGCCGAGATGCTTCCGCTTCATGCGAGGGTGATCGCGGCGGCCAAGGACGCCGGCACCACGCTGATCCTGCCGGGAAATGTCTATGTGTTCGGGCCGCAAACGGGTTTCCCCTAGGCTGCAAACAGCCCGCATCTGGCGCAAAATCCTCTGGGCCGCCTGCGGATCAAGGTCGAGCAGATGTATCGCGACTCGGGCCTGCCGGTGATCTTGCTGCGCTGCGGTGATTTCATCGACACGCAAAAGACGATGAACTGGTTCGAGGCATTCATCACCAAGCCGCTGAACAAGCCGCTGAACAAGGGGCTGAACAAGGGGCGGATCGACTATCCCGGCGATCTGGAAGTGCCGCACGCATGGGCCTATCTGCCCGATGCCGCCCGCGCGGCGGTGATGCTGGCCGAACGGCGCGAAAGCCTTGCCGGTTTCGCGGACATCCCTTTCGAAGGGTTCACCCTGTCGGGCCGCCAGATGGCCGACGACATCGGACGCGCCACGGGCAAGCAGGTCACGGCCAGCAGGTATCGGTGGTGGCAATTGCGCTTAGTGCAGCCCTTCATGCCCGTGATTGGCGGGCTGTTCGAAATGCGCTACCTTTGGTCCCTGCCGCAACAACTGGACGGCGCGGAGTTGGCAAAATTACTGCCCGATTTCACCCCCACCCCGCCAAGGGAAGCATTGCGGCAGGCCTTGGCCTATCGCACGGGCGGGGCGGCGACAGGCGCGGCGATTTTAGCGTGATCGACCTCCAGATCGACCCAGACCAGACGGTGGCGGCTTGCGGCCTCTGCCGTTTTGGCCATGGGATCATCCGGCGCGGGCCAGAACACACCGGCATTGACCGTGCGCAAATCACGGGATGGCAGGATGTAATCGACCCGCAGGTTGCCCGGCACGGGATCGTCCCAATCCACCGTGTCCAGCGCCGGATCGCCCTTGTGATCAGCATTGGCATGGGCCGCGCCACTGCCGCGCGGGGCGGGGTCTTGCAGGCGGGGATGATGCAGCAACGCCAACAGCGCCTCGCGCCGCGCCTCGCCATCGGCGGGGTCGGCATTGGCACCACCGATCACGATCACCGGCCCTTCGGGGGCATCGCCCAGGTTACCATTCAGATATTCCAGCCACAGCCGCGCCTCGTCCCGGTTTCTAAGGCCGTTGCGATCCTCTGGCCCGTCGAAAACCGGCGGTGTCGCATGCCATGCTAGCAGGGAAATCGTGACATCGCCCAGCCGCACCGGCACCACCCAATGCCCGACCGAGGACAAGCGCTGCGCATCTGCCGCCGCCTTGGCGGTGATCACCTTACCGGTCACGGGCGGCGGTTCGGCCCATGGCTGCCCGGCCCATTTCAAGGTGCTGAAATCCTGCACGCCCTGATCGGGCAACGGGTAGCGTGACAGAATCGCCATGCCCCCATCGCCGTTGAACCGGCCATAGCCTTGGGCATCGCGCGCCTCGCCCAAACGGCCATTGCCATCCATATCAAGGCCAGTGGCCATGCCCGCATTGGGCCTGCGCGCGAACATATAAGGATAGTCCTGACCGAAATCCGCCAGCCGGTCGCGCAGCGCGGTCAGCGCCACCAGGTCATGGTCGTAATCAATGTCCATAAGTAATATCACATCCGGCGCGGTGCGGGATATGACGGTCAACGCCGCCTCGATCTGGGTGTCTTTGCCGCTGCGTATATCGCGCAGCAGCAACCCCGGCCCCTTACGGCTGAAACCCGCGTTCCACGCGGCAACGCGCAACGGGTCCGCCATCGCCACGGGGACCAAGCCGCACACCAAGAAAAGAAGAAGGATCAGGCGGTTTGCAAGCCCTGCTCGGCCTCGGCCGCGGCATAGGCGCGGCGGCGCTTCTGCTCGATCATCTCGGCAATGCGGGCCAATGCGACACCGCGCATCATCATGCTGGCAGGAACGAAAGCCCATATACTTACCGTCCAGATCAGGGTCTGAGAATTCTCCATCGCGCCCAGATCGACGTAAGCGCCAAGCGCCTTGATCAGAGCTGGAACAAGGAATGGCAGAAGAAACCCTAAAACAACGTTAACACGCGCATCCTTTTGCAACCGTGCAACCACGTCGCCACCGGCGGTCGGGTCGAACAGGGGCAGGTTGATCCAGACGTTGAACGCCCCGTTGCGCGTCGGCCAGTTCAGCATCCGCACCACCATGGTGAAGCCGAAGATCAGCACGATGGACAGGAAATAGGCCGTGCCCGCGGCAACGCGCGCCTGCGGCACGACACCGGCCGCGCCGCTGTCCGTCATGGTCAACAGCAACAATCGAACCGGCGAATAGGGGAAATCCAGTGCATGTCCGATGATCGTGGTCAGGGAAGCGCAGATATCGGTCATCTGCGACGGGCTGGACCCGTTGCGAAATGCCATGGTCAGACCGAACACCGTTGCCAGAACAGCGGCAAACCGCATCCGGTTGTAGGGTGGCGCATAGCGGAACTCGAGATAGCTGGGATAGGCGCTGTTGTATTCGAAGAAAACAAGCAAGGCAGCCAGCATCGCGACCAGCAACGCGAATTGCGTGCTGTCCGTGCCGACTTCCGGCAGCAGCAATGCCGGTATCACCAGCAAAAGCGCCACTAGAAACGCGCGCACCACTGCGCTTGTCAGTTTTCCGATCACTGTTCGATCCCTTCAAACTGGCCGGGTGCGATGCGTTGCCGCCCCCTGTTTCCAACTTGATCCCGCTCTTTATGGCGGTATGCCTCATTCTTGCCCAATTTCTGCCTTCTTTCGTCGGATGCCTCAAGCTTTGGTTAAGAAAGACCAAAGGATTGGGGCGATTTCGTGGACAGACTGGTGCGGGATTGCATCATTAGCCGCATTGAAAAAAGGCATCGGATCAAGAACATACCATATCTTGTGTGAGGCTGGGGCAGGCCAACCACGAACCACTAAAGGTTGTTTCAAACTTTAGGGGCGATATTAACCAATTGACCCTGCGGCAAGAAAAAGGGCCGCCAGAAGATGTCTGGCGGCCCCTTCAGAAAATTTCCGGCGCGGGATCAGACCCAGGGACGTTCCTGCGCGGCCTTCTCTTCAAAGGACTGGATCGCGTCGGCCTTGGCCATGGTCAGGCCGATGTCGTCCAGACCTTCAAGCAGGCAATGCTTTTTGAACGAGTCCAGTTCAAAGTGGAACACCTCGCCGTCCGAGGTGGTTACGGTCTGTGCCTCAAGGTCCACGATCATGCGCGCGTTGGAGCCTTTTTCCGTGTCCTTCATCAGCACGTCCACGGCCTCTTGCGGCAGCACGATGGGCAGGATGCCGTTCTTGAAGCAGTTGTTGTAGAAGATGTCGGCGAACGAGGTCGAGATGACCGATTTGATGCCGAAATCCGTCAGTGCCCAAGGCGCGTGTTCGCGCGACGAGCCGCAACCGAAGTTGTCGCCCGCCACAAGAATTTGCGCCTCGCGGTATTGCGGTTTGTTCAGCACGAAATCGGGCTTTTCCGACCCGTCACGCTCATAGCGCATTTCGTCGAACAGGTTCACACCCAAGCCCGAGCGTTTGATCGTCTTCAAGAAAATCTTGGGGATGATCATGTCGGTGTCGATATTGACCAGCGGCATGGGCGCCGCAATGCCGGTGAGTTTTTCGAACTTTTCCATTGTCGCGGCTCCTTAAGCGTTTTCGGTCATCAACTCTCGCACGTCGGTCAGGTGACCGGTCAGTGCGGCGGCGGCGGCCATGGCGGGAGACACAAGGTGTGTGCGGCCCTTATAGCCCTGACGCCCCTCGAAGTTGCGGTTCGAGGTAGAGGCGCAACGCTCCCCTTCGGACAGCTGGTCGGGGTTCATGGCAAGACACATGGAACAGCCCGCAAGACGCCATTCGAAACCGGCATCCTTGAAAATGTCGGCAAGGCCTTCTTCCTCGGCCTGTGCGCGCACAAGGCCCGAACCGGGCACGACCATGGCACGCATGCCTTCCTTGATCTTCTTGCCCTTCACGATATCCGCCGCGGCGCGCAAATCTTCGATGCGACCGTTGGTGCAAGACCCGATGAACACGGTGTCGATCTGGATATCGGTCAGTTTCTGACCAGGAGTAAGGCCCATGTATTCGATGGCGCGCTTGGCCGCATCGACCTTGCCGCCCTTGAAGGATTCAGGTGCGGGCACGGTGGCGGAAATCGGCAGCACGTCCTCGGGCGAGGTGCCCCAGGTCACGACGGGCTCGATCTCTTCGCCCTTCAGGGTCACGACCTTGTCGAAATGCGCGCCTTCGTCGGTGTAAAGGGTCTTCCACCAGTTCAGGGCTGCCTCCCACTGGGCGCCTTTCGGCGCGTGCGGGCGGCCTTTGACATATTCAAAGGTGGTCTCGTCCGGGGCGATCAAGCCAGCGCGTGCGCCGCCTTCGATGGCCATGTTGCAGACGGTCATGCGCCCTTCCATCGACAGATTGCGGATCGCTTCGCCGCAATATTCGATGACATAGCCGGTGCCGCCGCCGGTGCCGGTTTCGCCGATCACGGCAAGGGTGATGTCCTTGGCGGTCACGCCGGGGCGCAGCTTGCCGGTGATTTCCACCTTCATGTTTTTCGATTTCTTCTGGATCAGCGTCTGCGTGGCCAGAACGTGTTCCACCTCGGACGTGCCGATACCATGGGCAAGCGCGCCGAATGCGCCATGGGTCGCGGTGTGGCTATCGCCGCAAACTACGGTCATGCCCGGCAGGGTCCAGCCCTGTTCCGGCCCGACGATGTGAACGATACCCTGACGGACATCGGTCACGGGATAGTAATGGATGCCAAAATCCTTGGCGTTCTTGTCCAAGGCGGCCACTTGGATGCGGCTGTCCTCGGTCATCTGGTCGGGGTTTTCACGGCCCGGAGTGGTGGGCACGTTGTGATCCGGCACGGCGATGGTTTTGTCCGGCGCGTGAACATCACGACCCGCCATACGCAGCCCTTCGAAGGCCTGCGGCGACGTCACTTCGTGAACAAGGTGGCGGTCGATATAAAGAAGGCAGGTGCCGTCTTCGGATTCATGGGCGACATGGGCATCCCAGATTTTGTCGTAAAGCGTCTTGGGGGACATTGGTCCTCTCCCGTCTTATTGCTGTTGAATTGGCTGTGACATAGGGAACTGTCCCGCAGACGGGACAGGGGGGCGCGTCATAGACGTGCGAGAACGGTCAAGGTCGCACCGAAAAAACGCCAAGGCAGGCGCGCGCGATCATCCATGTCGAAAATCCGTGTCATGACCATGCAGATACATGCGCGACCCGAGTCTATCAAGGGGTCTGAATCAAGAAGCCGCCAATCCGATTTGCCAATCTGGCGGCAGGTTCAACCAATCCGAAGCGGTTTCCAGATCATCGAACTGGGCCAGTTTCAGCCGCTCCAACCCATAGGCATGGCCCATGAACATGCGGCCAATTCCGTGTCCGATACTTCCGGGCGTGGCAAGGATCGCTATGGGAAAATCCTTGTGTTCGGGCGCAACCTGGCGGCAATGCCGATCACATTGCACCAAGATGGCGCGGGCCGTCTGCGCTGTCAGGATAGAGCCGGCCTGCTCACGCAAATCCAACAGCATCGCGGTCATGTTTCCGAAGTCGCGCAAGTTATCACCCTTGGCACGGGACGCAGCCACTTCGTCTGCGGTGGGGACATCCGTCACCCGCAATACAAGCAGCCCCTGCGTCGATTGATACGCGAACTCTATTCCCATAAAGGTGCCAAACTCCTTTCCGACAACTGGCCCTGCCCACGCTATAGCAGCAAATCATCCAGCTCTTTCAATCTTAGCGAGCCCCCTAGCTGTGCGGTCCAGCTTTCACTGGACAGGCCCTGTTGAAATCTCGACAGTTAAGCCCAACACGAGAGGCAGAATGGCGCAAGAAGAAACAAATACAGGACAGGTCGCACAGGACATCGCAGTCTATCTTTACGGTCAGGTCGAGGTATTCCTGAACGGGCTGCTCAGGCCGTGGAACGCCTATCAGCTTGCGATCATTCTGGGGCTGTTCGTGCTGGCCCACCTTCTGGGCAAGGTGCTGGCCGCCCGATGGGACGCATGGCTGCGCACCCGCGGGGACTGGCCCACATGGCGCAAACGCTTTGGTCTGTTGATCCGCAACCGGATGCGCCTGATCCTGTTCGTGGCGCTGGTATGGCCCACAGTCTGGATTATGCGAGAGGTCACATGGCCGTCGCGGTCCTATTTACTGGCCATCGCCGGGCAGATGGCAGTTGCGTGGCTGGTCATCGCGATCCTGACCCGGCTGATCACCAATTCCTTTTTGCGCGCGACGGTGCGCTATGCCGGCTGGACATGGGTCACACTGTCGATCCTGAACCTGACGGACGAGGCGCAGACCCTGCTGGATAGTATCGCGCTGTCGCCGGGCGACACACGCCTGTCGCTTTGGATGGTGGTGCAGGCCGTGGCGATCCTTGGCGCGCTGTTCGCGTTGGCGCGCTTCGTGTCCACCAATTCGGCGACCCGCATCCGCCGGAACGAGGATATCAGCCCCTCGATGCAGGTGCTGGTCGTCAAGTTCCTGCAAGTGTTGCTCTATGGTGCGGCGTTCTTCATCGGGCTGAAAACCGTGGGTTTCGATCTGACGGGTCTGGCGGTGCTGTCGGGCGCGATCGGTGTCGGGCTTGGGTTTGGCCTTCAAAAAGTGGTGTCGAACCTTGTGTCGGGCGTCATCATCCTGATGGACAAGTCGATCAAGCCGGGGGATGTGATTTCCCTTGGCGATACCTTCGGCTGGATCAACACGCTGGGGGCGCGCTATGCTTCTGTGGTTACGCGGGACGGCAAGGAATACCTGATCCCGAACGAGGATCTGATCACCGGGCAGGTGGTGAACTGGTCCCATTCCAACACGCTGGTACGGCTGGACGTGTTTTTTGGCACCGCCTATGGCGATGACCCACATCAAGTGCGCAAGATCGCGGTGGAGGCAGCAAAAAGCGTGGATCGGGTGCTGTCCTCGACCTCTCCGGTGTGTCACATCGTTGGATTCGGGGACAGCAGCGTGGATTATATTCTGCGGTTCTGGATCAGCAATCCGACCTCGGGGTTGACCAATATTCGCGGAAATGTCTATCTGGCGCTTTGGGATGCGTTCAAGGAAAATGGCATTTCCATCCCGTTCCCGCAGCGCGAAGTTACTGTTCTGCCGGGCAGCCAGTTGGATTTTTCGCCGCCCGGACAGGCAAAACCACGCCAATCGAACGACCTACCCGATTGATCGCACCGGCGGTCATTGAGATTTAACCCGACCGATGTTACTTTAAGATATGCTCAGCGTCGGGGCCCGGACGACGTGCAGACCTAGGAGGACAATGTCCTGTCACTTCATCTTGATGCGGCACAAGCCGCTAAAGCCGGGGCAGCCGTGATGGCCAAGCCTGCGGATTTGACCAGCGAGGAATTGCTGGCCGTTATTCTTTCCTCTCTCGAAGCCGACAAAGCCGAAGATGTCGTGCAGATCGACCTGCGCGATAAATCTTCCATGGGCGACTACATGGTGGTCTGCTCGGGGCGGTCCTCGCGCCAGGTTGGCGCGATCGCCGAGAAGCTGGTCGAGCGTCTGAAACGCGATCATGGCCGTGCGGCCCGGATCGAAGGCAAGGAAACCGGCGATTGGGTGCTGATCGACACGGGCGATATCATCGTCCACGTGTTCCGCCCCGAAGTGCGCGAGTTCTACCAGCTGGAAAAGATGTGGCAGCCTTCGGACGCCGCACCTGCATCCGCCAGCACCAGCTGACATGCGGATTCACATCTGCGCAGTGGGCCGCCTGCGGGCTGGCCCCGAGCGCGATTTGATCGACGATTACCTGACACGTTTCGACCGTACGGGGCGGGCCCTTGGCCTTGGCCCCGCCAATGTGATCGAAGTCGAGGACAAGAAGGGCGGCGGCATGACCGCCGAGGCCGCCTTGCTGGAACGTGCCATTCCCGCCGGCGCCGCCATCTGCGCAATGGACGAGCGGGGCAAGGTCATGACCTCTCCTGCTTTTGCGGACCAGATCGGGGGGCTGCGCGATCAGGGGCGCGGCGATCTGGCGTTCATCATCGGCGGGGCGGACGGGATCGACCCAGCCCTGCGCGCCAAGGCTGATTTCGCCCTGAGTTTCGGCAAGATGGTCTGGCCGCATATGCTGGCCCGCGCGATGCTGACCGAACAGCTGTATCGGGCCGCGTCCATCCTGGCCGGGTCGCCTTACCATCGGGTGTGACGGGGCGGGCCTGTGGCCCGCATAGCCTTCGGCAGTGGTATTTTCAGAACAATGAAAGGGCTGGTAGCGCCTTTTTGTGTATGGTTGCGCTATCGGGCCGGGCTGCGCGGTTGGTCCGGTGGACACGGGCGGGGCGGGCGCATAGGTAGACCACAGTTTGCAGGAGAGACGCGCCATGACTACGCCAAAACCCGTTGTTCTTTGCATCCTTGACGGCTGGGGCTATCGCGAGGCGCGCACGGCCAATGCGCCCGCTTTGGCCAACACGCCGAATTTCGACCGGATCTGGGCCGGTTGCCCGCATAACCTGCTGATCACCCACGGGCCGGATGTGGGCCTGCCAACGGGTCAGATGGGCAATTCCGAGGTGGGGCACACCAATATCGGCGCGGGGCGCGTGGTGGCGATGGACCTAGGCCAGATCGATTTGAGCATCGAGGACGGATCGTTTTTCCAGATGCCTGCAATTCTGGGCTTTATCGAGGAGCTTAAACGCTCGGGCGGGCGGGCGCATCTGATGGGGCTGGTTTCGGATGGCGGAGTGCATGGCCACCTGAGCCATATCATCGCCGCAATCAAGGTGATCACCGATCACGGGGTCCCAGTGGTGCTGCATGCGATCACGGACGGGCGCGATGTCGCCCCGAAATCGGCCTATGGCTACCTAGAGGATCTGGCCGAGGCGATGCCTGAAAATGCGCGCATCGCTACGGTGTGTGGCCGCTATTATACCATGGACCGCGACAACCGGTGGGAGCGAGTATCCGAAGCCTATGACGCGATGATCCATGGCAGGGGGCATCGCTCGGCCACGGCCCATGCTGCCGTAACGGCCGGATATGAACGGTCCGAGACCGACGAATTTATCGCCGCCACGGTGATTGGCGATTACAGCGGCGCGCGCGATGGCGATGGATTTTTCTGCCTGAACTTCCGCGCCGACCGCGCGCGGGAAATCCTGCGTGCCGTGGCAGATCCGGATTTCAACGAATTTCCGATTGGCGACCGACCCTATTGGGCGGCCTTGCTGGGGATGGTCGAATATTCCGAGGCGCATAACGCATGGATGGACACGGTTTTCCCCGCCCGCGACATCGTCAATACGCTGGCCGATTGGGTGGCCAAGCAGGGCCGCAGTCAGTTCCACCTGGCCGAGACCGAGAAATACCCGCATGTGACCTTTTTCCTGAACGGTGGGCGCGAAGACCCTGTTGCGGGCGAAGACCGCTATATGGCGGCCTCGCCCAAAGTGGCGACCTATGACATGCAGCCGGAAATGAGCGCGGGCGAAGTGACGGAGCATTTGGTGGGCGCGATCGAAAAGGGCTATGACCTGATCGTGGTGAACTATGCCAACCCCGACATGGTCGGCCATACCGGTGACCTGAAGGCAGCAATGGCGGCCTGCGAGGCGGTGGACGAAGGGCTTGGCCGCGTGCTGGACGCCTTGGAAAAGGCAGGTGGCGCGATGATCGTCACCGCCGACCATGGCAATTGCGAGGTGATGGTGGACCCTGTCACCGGCGGGCCGCACACAGCGCATACCACCAACCTTGTGCCAGTCATCCTTGTGGGCGGACCGACGGGCGCGGCCCTGCGCGATGGCGGACGGCTGGCCGACTTGGCGCCGACCCTGTTGCAACTGATGGGGCTTGACCAACCGGATGAAATGACCGGACAGTCGCTGCTGACATGATCATGCGCGCCGCCCTTCTTGCCCTATGCCTGACCGGCCCTGCCCTGGCAGAGACCGAGGCGGCAGAGGCTGCGCGCGCGGCGGCGCAATCTCTGGACGCGGCGGCGCGGTCTTTGGGCACCGCAGTTTCCGCCCGTGACCGGGTCAAGGCGCTATCACAAACCGTTCGCGCCTACGAGGATGGGCTGGAAGCCATGCGCGATGGTTTGCGCCGCGCGGCGCTGCGCGAGGCGCGGCTAGCCCGTGAACTACAGGCCCGCGAGGACGAGATCGCGCAGCTGTTGGGCGTGCTCCAGACCATTGGCCGCGCACCGAAACCTTCGCTTTTGCTGCATCCCGACGGGCCGACCGGCACCGCGCGGGCGGGCATGATCCTGACCGATGTGACCCCGGCCCTGTCAGGGCGCGCCGCCGAATTGCGCGGCAAGCTGCAAGAGGTGACGACCCTGCGCATGCTGCAACAGAATGCCACCGAAACCCTGCAAGAGGGGCTGACCGGCGTGCAGGAGGCCCGCAAGGAGCTGAGCCAGGCACTGTCCGACCGCACCGACCTGCCGCGCCGCTTCACCGAAGACCCGATCAGGACCGCGCTTCTGATCGCCTCGACCGAGACACTGGAAGGCTTTGCCAGCGGCCTGTCCGAGATAGCCGAGAACGAGGCGCCCGGCAGCCTGCCCGACATTTCCCACCGCAAGGGCGATCTGCCCCTGCCGGTGCAAGCCACGCTTTTGCGCCGCGCGAACGAGCCTGACGCGGCTGGCATTGCCCGCCCCGGCGTGGTGCTGGCCACCCGCCCGCGCGCCCTGGTCACCACGCCCGCCGCCGCCACGATCCGCTATCGCGGCCCGCTGCTGGATTACGGCAATGTGATGATTCTAGAGCCGCAATCGGGGTTACTGCTGGTTCTGGCCGGCATGGATGTGGTCTATGGAGAAACAGGCCAGGTCCTGCCTGCGGGCAGTCCCGTGGGGTTGATGGGGGGAAAGGACGCCGAAATCGGCGCCATTCTGTCTCAATCCGGGAATGGCACTGGAAACGAGCGCACGGAAACGCTCTATATGGAAGTCAGGGAAAACGACGTGCCGGTCGATCCGGCGCAGTGGTTCAAGACGATAGGAGAGGTTGAGCGATGAAGAAATTCGTCATGGCGGCGATTGGCGGCACCCTTGCGGGCGTGATTGCCACGACGCAAGTGGCAGGTCCCCTGCTAGCGCAGGAAAAGGCCGAGCAGACCAATGTCTATGAGCAGCTTGACCTTTTCGGGGACATTTTTGAACGGGTCCGCGCCCAGTATGTCGAGGACGTGGACGAGAAAGACCTGATCGAGGCGGCCATCAACGGCATGCTTACCTCGCTTGATCCGCATTCCAGCTACCTGTCGCCCGAAGATGCCGCTGCGATGCGCGTGCAGACACGGGGCGAATTTGGCGGCCTTGGCATCGAGGTCACGCAAGAAGAAGGCTTTGTAAAAGTCGTTTCGCCGATCGACGGCACCCCTGCGGATTCGGCGGGCGTCGAGGCGGGCGATTTCATCACCCATGTGGACGGCGAAAGCCTGCTGGGCCTGACGCTGGACGAATCGGTGGATCTGATGCGCGGGCCGATCGGGTCCGAAATCATCATCACCGTGGTGCGCGAGGATTCGCCCGAACCCTTCGATATCTCGATCATCCGCGACACGATCCGCCTGCAAGCGGTCCGCACCCGGACCGAGGGCCAGTCGGTCGTGCTGCGCGTGACCACCTTCAACGACCAGACCACCCCCAACCTTGAGGAAGGCTTGGCCAAGCAGATCGAAGAGGCCGGCGGCATCGACAAGATCGACGGCATCGTGCTGGACCTGCGCAATAACCCCGGCGGGCTGCTGATGCAGGCGATCCGTGTGTCCGACAGCTTCCTTGAAAACGGCGAAATCGTTTCGACCCGTGGCCGTAATCCCGAAGATGGCGACCGCTACAACGCGACGCCGGGCGACCTGGCGCAGGGCAAACCGATCGTGGTCCTGATCAACGGCGGCTCGGCCTCGGCCTCGGAAATCGTGGCGGGCGCATTGCAGGACCATCGCCGCGCCATCGTGGTCGGCACGAAATCCTTTGGCAAAGGGTCGGTGCAGACGGTGATGCCGCTGCGGGGCGATGGCGCGATGCGTCTGACCACCGCGCGCTATTACACGCCCTCGGGCCGGTCGATCCAGGCGCTTGGCATTTCGCCCGACATTATCGTGGCACAGCCGCGCCGCGACCCTAACGCGGAACCCGCCGAGGAAGAAAAGGCACCGCACCTGCGGTCCGAGGCGGACCTGCGCGGCGCGCTGAACAATGACAGCCTGACCGAGGACCAGATCCGCCAGATCGAAGAAGACCGCGCCAAGGCCGAAGAGGCCGCCAAACTGCGCGAAGAGGATTACCAGCTGGCCTATGCCATCGACATCCTCAAGGGTCTGAACGCGCTGGGCCCGAAAGAGTAAGCCCGTCACACGCAACACCAAAGGGGCCGCACCGCAAGGGAGCGGCCCTTTTCATTCCCGCCACCCACGCTAATCTGGGCAGGACCAGCCGCATCAAGGACACCGACATGATCCCCGAAGAAATCGCCAAACTGCCTTACCGCCCCTGTGTCGGCGTGATGCTGGCCAACCCTGCGGGGCATGTGTTCGTGGGCCAACGGATCGACAACCCTGGCCCCGCCTGGCAGATGCCACAGGGCGGCGTGGACAAGGGCGAAGACCCGCGCGATGCCGCCCTGCGCGAGCTTTGGGAAGAAACCGGCGTGACCCCTGATCTTGTGACGGTCGAGGCGGAAACCCCCGAATGGATTCATTATGACCTGCCGCATGACTTGGTCCCCCGCATCTGGAAAGGCCGCTTTCGCGGGCAAGAGCAAAAGTGGTTCCTGCTTCGTTTTCATGGCTCTGACGACCAGGTGAATATCGAAACCGAAGACCCCGAATTCTCGCAATGGCGCTGGTTGCCGCCGTCGGAACTGGTCGCCAATATCGTGCCCTTCAAACGCAAAGTTTACACCCGCGTTCTGGAACATTTCGAAGGGCGCATCTGATGTTGCACCGCCTTGCTCTGCGTCATCTGGCCATGGGGCTTGCAGCGCTGGCCACACTGTCCGGCCCCGCGCAGGCGCTGTCCTGCCTGCGCCCCGATCTGGCGCGCAGCTTTCATCAGGCGGCGGCCTCTCCTCATAACTATATCGTGGTGCGCGGCACGCTCAGCTTCGATGCAACCCGCCTGCCCGAAACCCGCGATGTAAACGGGATGCCCGGCAAAAAGGCGCAAACTACCGATCTGCCCGCGCGCATCACCGGAAGGTTCCTGTCGCAAAAGGGGTTCGTCACGGGATTTGACCGCAAAATCATCCTGCGCGCCATCTGCCTTGGCCCATGGTGCGGGGAACCGAAACCGGGCGTGGATTACCTTGCCTTCCTGCGCGAAACGCCCAAAGGCTACATTCTGGAGGTCAACCCCTGCGGCGGCATGGCCTTTACCAAACCATCGAATGCGATCCTGAACCAGGCGGTGTCCTGCATCCGCGGCCAGGCCTGCACCCCCAAACCCGGGCGCTGATTGCAACGGGTAAAGGGGGCTTGCCGCCCCCTCGTCATGGCCTGCGGCCCTGCCTCCCCCCGCTTTGTGTTCCGCCCCACATGGGCCTTGCGCGCGCAATGCGTCTGATGTTGCGCAACCTGCCGCATTTCAAGACTCCAAAAAAGAACAAATCGTGAATATAGTGACGCATGATGTTTATCGAACTTTGCGCCACTTCCAATTTCTCTTTCCTTCACGGGGCATCCCACCCCGAGGAATACATACTGCGCGCCGCGATGATGCATATGCCCGCGCTGGCGGTGGCCGATGAAAACTCGGTCGCGGGAATCGTGCGCGCCCATGCGCAATCGCGCGCAATCGCCCGCGCGCTGGCCGACCGCGCGGCGCAAGAGGCCCGCGATGGCCCGATCGGCCCGCCCGCCCCGCCGCACCTGTCGGATGGCACATGGCATGTGACCGTGCCGCGCCTGATCCCCGCCGCCACGCTGGTGCTGTCCTGCGGGATGCGCCTGACCGCCCTGCCACGGGACCGGCAGGGCTGGGCCTCGCTGTGTCGGCTGCTGTCGCTGGGACGGCTGCGCGCGCCCAAGGGCGATTGCCTGCTGCACACCGATGATGTGCTGGAACGCCACGTCGGCCTCACGCTCCTGCTACATCCGCCACGGGATCTGCCCGTGACGCGCGGCGCGGACGGGTGGTTGCAACGAGCGGGGCGGCTGACGCGCCGCCTTGGCACGCACATGCATCTTGTTCTGGCCCCCCGATACGACGGGCAGGACCGCGCCCGCCTTGCCCGCCACGCGGCGCTGGCCAGCGATCTGGGCCTGCCCTGCGTCGCCTCGGCCACACCGCTGATGCACCATGGAAACCGCCGCCAGTTGGCCGACGTGCTGACCGCGATCCGCACCGGCAGCCGCGTGGACGACCTAGGCCGCGCCGCCCTTGCCAATAACGAACAGCGCTTGCGCAGCAAGGCCGAGATGCTGCGCATTTTCCGAGGGTGTCAGGATGCCGTCCATGCCAGCGGCGCTTTGGCCGAAACCCTCACCTTCTCGCTGGACGAGTTGCGCTATGAATATCCGTCCGAACTGACCGGCACCGAAACCGCCGCCGAACGCCTGTCGCGCCTGGCCCATGCAGGGTTGAAATGGCGCTACCCGAACGGCGCGCCCGATCATGTGCGCAGGTTGATGGCGCATGAACTGGCCCTGATCGCCAAGCTGAAATACGAACCGTATTTCCTGACCGTCCATGACATCGTGCAATTCGCCCGTTCACGCGACATCCTGTGCCAGGGCCGGGGCAGCGCCGCCAATTCCGTGGTCTGCTACTGCCTTGGCGTCACCTCGGTCAGCCCCGAAATCGGCACCATGGTGTTCGAGCGTTTCGTATCCGAAGCCCGCGACGAACCGCCCGATATCGACGTCGATTTCGAACACGAGCGGCGCGAGGAAGTGATCCAGCACATCTATGAACGCTATGGCCGCCACCGCGCCGGCCTGTGCGCAACGGTGATCCATTATCGCGGCAAACGCGCCATCCGCGAGGTCGGCCGCGCCATGGGCCTATCCGAAGATACCGTCGCGGCGCTGTCCTCGCAGTTGTGGGGGTTTTACGCATCGGAAACCACGGCCCACCACCGCCTGCGCGAGGTCGGGCTGGACCCAACAGACCGGCGCCTTGCCCTGACCCTGAAACTGGTCGCGCAGATCGAGGGCTTCCCCCGCCATCTGTCCCAACATGTCGGTGGGTTCATCATCACCGAAGGCCGGCTGGACGAACTGGTCCCCGTGGAAAACGCCAGCATGGAAGATCGCACCGTCATCTGCTGGGACAAGGACGATATCGACACGCTGGGTATCCTCAAGGTCGATGTGCTGGCGCTGGGGATGCTGTCCTGCCTGCGCAAGGCGTTCGCCCTGATGCGCCAGCATCACGGGCTGGATTACGATCTGGCCACCCTGCCCCCCGAAGATCCGAAAACCTATGACATGCTGTGCCGCGCCGACAGTATCGGCGTGTTCCAGGTGGAAAGCCGCGCCCAGATGAACTTTCTGCCGCGCATGAAACCGCGCCGCTTCTACGATCTGGTGATCGAGGTGGCGATCATCCGCCCCGGCCCGATCCAGGGCGACATGGTCCACCCCTATATCCGCCGCAGGAACGGAGAGGAGACGGTGGAATTCCCCTCGGACGCATTGGGTAAGGTGCTGGGCAAGACGCTGGGCGTGCCTTTGTTCCAGGAACAGGCCATGCAGATCGCCATCGTAGGCGCGGGGTTCAGCCCAGAACAGGCGGACCGGCTGCGGCGGTCCTTGGCCACTTTCAAGAAACACGGCAACGTGTCGGAATTTCGCGCGCCCTTTCTGCATGGCATGGCGCGCAATGGCTATGATCGCGATTTCGCCGAACGGTGTTTTTCCCAGATCGAGGGTTTTGGCAGCTATGGCTTTCCCGAAAGCCACGCCGCCAGCTTTGCCCTGCTGGTCTATGCTTCGGCCTGGATCAAACGGCATCATCCGGGGATTTTTTCCTGTGCCCTGCTAAACGCGCAACCCATGGGGTTTTACGCCCCCGCGCAGATCGTACGCGACGCGCGCGAACACGAGGTCACGGTGCGCCCCGTCTGCATCAACGCCAGTTTCCGCGACAACGTGATGGAGCCGGACGGAAAGGGCGGGCTTGCGCTGCGGCTGGGGTTTCGCCAAATCAAGGGACTGGAGGGGGAGGACGCCGACTGGCTGACCGGGGCGCGCGGCAATGGCTATCGCAGCGTGGCCGATGTCTGGCGCAGGGCGGGGCTGGCACCGGGGCTGATCGAACGGCTGGCCGAGGCGGACGCCTTTGCCGCGCTCGGCCTCTCGCGCCGACAAGCCCTGTGGGAAGCCAAAGCACTGCGCGCCCCGAAACCGCTGCCCCTGTTCGCCACCGATATGGATGGCGAACATATAGCGGAACCTGCCGCGACCCTGCCCGCAATGACATTGGGCGAAGAGGTGATGGAGGATTACGTGGCCACCCGCCTGTCCCTGAAAGCGCACCCCATGGCGCTGCTGCGCCCGATGATGACCGGGGCAGTACACAATGCCAACACTAGCGCGGGCGGAAAGTGAGGGACGCCTCCGGCGGGAGTATTTTCGGCAAAATGAAAACAGGGCGGCATGAGCAACCTCAACGCATTGCGCGCGGAAGGCCCGAGGTGGAGCGCAACGTGATGCGGGGGGAGGCGCGCGCCCGCAGGGGCGCGGCGAGGGGGCGGCAAGCCCCCGCTGCCCCCATCCGTCAGCGCGACCTGAGCAGTTGCAGCAATTGCTGGCTGGGGTAGCCATCGGATTTCGCCCCGACCGAGGACTGGTAGGCGCGGATCGCTTTGACCGTGTTCGGCCCTATGATCCCGTCGATCTTCTCCAGGGGGTAGCCCTTGCGCTTCAGGCGGCGCTGTACTTCCATCCGCTGATCAAAGGTCAGCGGGTCGTAGCCGCGCGGCCAACTGGCCTGAATTTCCGGCCCGCCTTTCAGGCGGTCAGACAGGTGGCCGGCGCCGATCACATAGGCATCGGCCTTGTTATATTTTTCAATCACGGCGAAATTGTCGAAGATCATGAAAGCCGCCCCCGCAGTGCCCGCGGGCAGCAGGATCGACGCGCGGCCATGGTTCGGCACGGGGCGCCCGTCAATCCCGACCACGCCCTGCGCCGCCCAGTCCGAGGGCATCTTGCGGATGTCACGCTTTGCGGCGGCCGCGCTAAAGCCGCGCGGCAGGCGCACCTCGACTCCCCAAGGCTGGCCGCGTTTCCACCCGAACCGCGCGAGGTAGGCTGCGGTCGAAGCCAGCGCATCCGCCGGATTGTCCGACCAGATGTCGCGTTTGCCATCGCCGGTGAAATCCACCGCGTATGCCAGGTAGGATGTGGGGATGAACTGCGTATGCCCCATCGCACCCGCCCATGATCCTTTCATCTTGCGCGGGTTCACGTCGCCCGATTGCAGGATCTTCAGCGCCGCCATCAGCTGACTTTCAAAGAACCTGCCGCGCCGCCCATCGAAGGACAGCGTCGCCAGCGCCTCGATCAGGTTGAAGTCACCACGCCTCGTGCCATAGGTGCTTTCCATGCCCCAGACCGCTGCGACCACTTCCTTATCCACGCCGTATTTCGCCTCGATCGCGCGCAGGGTTCGCCCGTGCTGGCGCAGCGCCTTCTTGCCATTGTCCACCCGCACCGGGCTGACCGCAAAATCAAGGTAATCCCATATCTGCTTGGTAAATTCCGATTGGTTGCGGTCTTTCGCGATCACATCGGTGTTATAATGCACGTCCCGAAAGGCGCTGTTCAACACCCTGCGCGAAATGCCTTTGGCCGCTGCACGTGTCTTGAACCCTTCAACCCAACGCTGGAAGGCTGCATTCTTGGTCGAAATCTGGCCGGCGCCGCTGACATCTTCGACCGAGCGGGAAACGGGCCGCAGCGAGCTGTCCACAGGCCCCGCCATCGCCACAACCCCCGACAGCATCGCAGCCGCACACAGAACCATTCCAAACCGATACTTGCCCATTGCTCGACCCCTGTTTTGCTTGGGATTTTAGCCGAGCCTAGCGTGATTAAGCTTGATTCGGAAACAATGATAAAAGTAGCGGCGAATGTCAGCTTATTGCCGATTCTGTTGAAAAACAATGTGTT
>DFBX01000112.1 GCA_002366795.1 Rhodobacteraceae bacterium UBA3069
GTTTTCGAGGGGTAGGGGTATAACATAAAAACACGCATGGCGCGAGGGTCGCGGCGGGTGGGTTCTGCCTTCCGCTTCCCCAAGGGCAGGATGCAGCGCAATTTTGCCTCAATCAAGGTTAAGAAGCGTTTGATTCGCAAAATGTTAACCCTGAGCCTGTTGTCACCGCGCTTGGCAATCGCACTGAATCCGGGGGATTGGTTCCGGTCCTTGAACATAATGCCTTCAATTCTGGCAAAAACCGCACATTTGGCGCGGCATGGTTATCGTTTCAAAACGCGCGACAAAATGTGCAATGATTCTACCCGTTACTGTAGATAACTCCTTGAGAATACTTCCATAACGCGAAGTTTGGCCGGATTTGCCCCGGATATTTCGGAAAATATTTCCATTTAAGAAACAGTTTTTTTGCCAAACGCCCAGCAAACAGGGCAATTAACCAAGATTGGGGCATTTTTTTGAAAAGTTCCCCTTTGTGCCGCGCGTCGTCTCACGTAATTTGACCATGCCCAACTGGGGGGTAAAAGTCTGCTGGCCACGGGGGCGGCCACTGAACTGAGCTGCGTTCTGCATGGGCGTGGAATGGTGTCGCGTAAGGTCCGTTCCGGTCCGGTCGCGGATGGGATTACTGTGTGCGCCGTTTACCGGCCCCTTTCCTGCCATCTCCATGTTTGATTGTCCTGACTCCGCTCGTTTCGGAAAATTGGTCGCGCCCGGCCTGTGCTGGCTCGCATCATACATAACGATATTGTCGGGTTATGCCCCGCGCTGGATGGTAATAGAGGGTCGATAAAGATGGCGAATAAGATTTTGGACTGGAGCCTGTTCGGAAGCTACGGCACGGGCGTTCACAGCGGCATGTCTGTGGATACCGGCGGGATCGCGGTTTCGGTGGATTTCAACGCGCAGGACTATGGGGCCACGGCCACCACGGACAGCGAAGCGCAATACGCGGCATCTGGTGAAACCTTCGACAGCTCCTCGCTCAAGCTTTACGGGCAGGGCGGCGAAGGCGGCGTCGATAACACCTCGACCACCACGCTGAACTTCTCGTCCACCAACACCCTTTATGACGATGAAGTGTCCAACGTATCGTTCCGCATCAACGACCTGGATGTCGGCACCTACAGCGACAACCATCAGGACATCGTGACCATCCGCGCCTATGACGCGGACGGCAATCTTGTGCCCGCGACCCTCAGCACCACCGGCGGCGCAACGATTTCCGGCTCGACCGCCTATGCGCATGACGTGGACAACGGCACCATCCAGGCCGACGACGCGACAGGTTCGATCCTCGTGGAGATCGCCGGCCCCGTGGCCAAGATCGAAATCGATTATGACAATGGCGATTGCACCGACCAGGCCATCTGGGTCACGGATGTGCATTTCGAAACCATCTCGGTCGATCTGCGTGACGGGTATGTCGAAGGCACCGACAGCGGTGACGATATCGACGTGGCCTACACGGGCGACCCCGATGGCGACAAGATCGACAATGGTGACGCGATCCTTGCCGGCGAAGCGGCACAAGACGATATCGTGCTGGCCTATGACGGCGATGACACCGTGACCGCAGGGGCGGGCGACGATGATGTCTATGCCGGCGCCGGCAACGATTCCGTCGATGGCGGCACCGGCAATGACATCCTGCTGGGCGACCAGAACATCGAAGGTGCAGGCACCGGCGGCACCGCGCCCACCGGCGAATACGTGCGGGAAACCTTTGAATGGGATCAAGCGCCCGACACCAACGGCCCCGGCACGATCGAGGGTGGCGACCCGCTGGCCGGGTTCACTCAGAACACCGGCAATGTCGATGTGACCTTCGGTATCGTATCGACCCATGAAACGCCGGAAACCGAATTTGCTGACAACCAGCAAAAGGTGCATTCCATCGACACCGGGACCGAAACCATCAATGCCTACAGTTCGCTGGCATCTGAGCTGAATTCCAACAACGAATCCGCGACCTACAGCTGGGATTTCTCGAACCCGGTCGAAAACCTTGAATTCCGTATCAACGACATCGACAACGATTCCAAGGTGACGATCAAGGCCTATGACGCGGATGGCAACCTGATCAACCTGGACGGGGCCGAAGGCTCCTGCCTGGTCGAAACTGAGGTGAACCACGTCTACACCGTCGAGCCGAAATACGACAACCAGAACGCCTATGACACATCGCCGGAATATTCCGATCTGATTTCGGTCGTAGGCCCGGTTGCGCGGCTTGAGATCACCCATGAACAGAACGGCTATGACAGTTCTGCGATCAACATAACCGACATGTATTTCGACGCGCCCGTCATGGGCGATGTCCCAGCCGATTGCAACGCGGGCAACGACACGCTGAACGGCGAAGAGGGCGACGACCTGATCGCCGGGCAGGGCGGTGCCGACAGCCTGACCGGCGGCGACGGCAACGACACCATCTACGGTGGCTCGATCGATACGGGCGTGACCACCGCCAACCTGATCGTCAACGGCTCGTTCGAGGACACCACGGGCATGACCACCACCAGCTATGGCTATGTGGGTGACGGCGCGATCCCCGGCTGGACCGAGGACACCGGCGAAGAGATCGACGTGCATAACGATGACCGCGGCGGGCTGGAACCGACCGACGGCGACAACTGGCTTGACCTGGCCGCCACCCCCGGCAATTCGACCGTGGGTCAGGACGTTCATGGCGCGATCGACGGCGAAACCTACACGTTGACCTTCGACACGGGCGATCTGTGCGACAGCAAGGATGGCACCATCTATGACAACCAGGTCCAGGTGATCTGGGGCGGCGAAGTTGTCGCCACCATCAACCCGGTTGATGGCGCGATGAGCAGCTATGAATTCACCGTCGTGGGCGGTGCCGGTGACGGATCTGACCGTCTGGAATTCGCTGGCCTTGGCTATGCCGACAACTACGGCGCCTCGATCGACAACGTGCAGCTGGTCGGCCCGACCGCCGCTGGCGAATGCGGCGAAGACACCGGCGACACCATCGTCGGCGGCACCGGCGCTGACATGCTTTATGGCCAGCAGGGCGATGACCTGTTCACCGTTGGCAGCGTTGCCGAAGGCGCGGGGGATGTGGTCGTCGGCGGCAATGGCCCCGATGAAACCCTCGACAACGACGTGTTGGACCTGCGCGGCACCGGCCAAGTGACCATCGACGACAGCGCCGATTCCGCCGACCAAGGCGCAACCGCGGGCACCGTGACCTTTGCCGATGGCTCGGTCCTGACCTTCAGCCAGATCGAAACGATCCTGACCGACCCGCAGAACGAGGCGCCCACCGCCGTCGATGATGCCGTGACCGTGGAAGAGGACGGCTCGATCACCTTCAACCCGATTCTGAACGATGTCGATCCCGATGGCGATATGCTGTCCGTGGCCGGATTCACCCAGCCCGACCATGGTACGCTGGCCCAGAACCCCGATGGCACGTTCACCTATACGCCGGACCCCGATTACAACGGGATCGACAGCTTCACCTACACGGTCACGGACCCTTCGGGCGAAACCTCGACCGCGACGGTGAACCTGACCGTGACCCCGTTGAATGACGCGCCGGTGGCGAATGACGATGCGGACATGACGCCCTACAACACGGCTGTCACTATCCCCGTGCTGGCAAATGACACCGACGTGGACGGCGATACGCTGACCGTGACCGCCGCGACCAGCCCCGATGGCTCCGTGGACATCAACCCCGGTGGCACCATCACCTTTACCCCGGCCGACGGGTTCGAGGGCACGGCGACGATCAACTACACCATCACCGATAGCAACGGCGGGTTCGATGATGCGGTTGTTACAGTCACCGTCGAGGAGAGCCCCCTGGACGGGATCGTCGAGGGCACCACGGGCAATGACGTGATCGACGTGGCCTATACGGGCGATCCCGAAGGCGACATGGTAGACAATGACGATGCGCTACTTCCAGGTGAAGTGGGCGAGGATGACATCATCGAAGCCTATGAAGGCAACGACTATGTCGATGCTGGCCTGGGCAATGACGAGATCGACGCAGGTTCGGGCGACGATACTGTTTATGGCCGCGAAGGCGACGACATTGTCGAAGCGGGCGAGGGCAATGACTCGGTCCGTGGGAACGAAGGCAGCGACACCCTGTTGGGTGGCGACGGCATGGACACTCTGCGCGGCGGCGAAGATGACGACACCGTGGACGGTGGCATCGGCGATGACCTACTATATGGCGGCACCGGCGATGATTCGGTCGATGGCGGCGACGGGGCTGACGAGATCTTCGGCAACGAAGGCAACGATACGATCAATGGTGGCGAAGGCGATGATTACATCAACTCGCGCGCGGGTGAGGCGATCAACGACTACGAAACCTTCGTGGGCTTCCCGGTTGACGGGAGCCCCGATGACGACCGTGACCTTGTCGATGGCGGTGCCGGCAACGACACCATCCTGACCGGCGACGATGCCGATACCATTTACGGTGGCATTGGCGACGACAGCATCGACAGCGGCATCGACGCCGACGAGGTGTATGGCGGTGCAGGCCAAGACTATATCGATGCCAACCTTGGGTCCGACTACGTGGATGGCGGTGACGGCGACGACACCATCATCGCGGGCATCGACGCCTTCAGCGATTACGTGGGTGACGATCCCAACCTGCCGAATGGTCTGCTGATCGATCCGGCGACCGGCCTGCCGGCGCTGAGCGATCCGAACACCGAGGATGGCAAGGACACGGTCATTGGCGGCGCAGGCAACGATTACATCGTGACCGGCGACGACGCGGACAGCATCGAAGGCGGGGCCGACAACGACACCATCGATGCGGGCATCGACGATGACTATGTCGATGGCGGCACGGGGCACGACAGCATCATTGGCGGCCACGGGTCCGACACCATCTATGGCCAGGATGGCGACGACTGGATCAATGCGGGCGACAGCACCCTGCTATGGGGTCAGGAAGACGACAAAACCGATCCCGTCCCTGAAAACGGTCTGGACTATGTCGATGGCGGTGCCGGTAACGACACCATCTTTGGCGAGGATGACGATGACACCCTGCTGGGCGGCACCGGCGATGACCTGATCGACGGCGGCCTGGACGAGGACAGCATCGACGGTGGCGACGGTTTCGACACCCTTCTGGGTGGCGATGGCAAGGACACCATCAACGGTGGTCTGAGCAATGACTCCATCGACGGCGGTCGCAACGCGGATGAGCTGTATGGCGGCGACGGCAACGACACCCTGCTGGGCGGCAATGGCGAAGACACCCTGATGGGTGGCGCCGGAAACGACCTGCTGGATGGTGGCACCGGCGGTGACGTCATGGATGGCGGCATCGGTGACGATACCATCATCGGCTCGTCGGGCCGTGACACCATCGACGGTGGTGATGGCAACGACTCGATCGTTTCGGGTCTGGGCGAAGACCTGGTCCACGGCGGCATGGGCGACGACACCATCGAAGTCGGTGCCGAGAACGACACCATCTACGGTGACGAAGGCAACGACCTGCTGACCGGCTTCAACGGCGTGGATGAAATCTATGGTGGCGATGACCGTGACACGATCATCGGCGGCACTGCGGGTGACAGCATCGACGGCGGCGCCGGTGGTGACGACTTCGACACGCTGGACTTGCGCGGGTCTGCTCCTTCGGACGGGTCGTTGCAAGTCACCTTCACCGGGCCGGACAGCAACGGCAACGGCTATGACGGTGTGGTCACCTACTACGACTCGGCCGGGAACGAGACGGGGTCTTTCGACTTCTCCGAAATCGAAGAGGTCATCCCCTGCTTCACGCCGGGCACCACCATCGCCACGCCGAAAGGCGAACGTCTGGTCGAGGAACTGCAAGTGGGCGACCGGGTCATCACCCGCGACAACGGCTTGCAGGAAATCCGCTGGATCGGTCAGAAAGGCCTGACCGGGGTTCAGTTGCAGCGCAATGCGCATCTGAAACCGATCCTGATCACGCGCGGTGCGCTTGGCAACGGCCTGCCAGAGCGTGACATGCTGGTGTCGCCGAACCACCGCGTGCTGGTGAACAACGAGAAGACGGCGCTTTATTTCGAAGAGCGCGAAGTCCTTGCTGCCGCCAAGCACCTGGTGGGTGCCGAAGGGATCCACGAAGTCGATGTGATGGGCACGACCTACATCCACTTCATGTTCGACCACCACGAGGTGGTTCTGTCGAACGGGTCCTGGACCGAAAGCTTCCAGCCGGGTGATTACACCCTGCAAGGCATCGGCAACGCGCAGCGCAACGAAATCTTCGAGCTTTTCCCAGAGCTTAAGGCCCAAGGTGGCGTTCAGGATTACCAATCCGCTCGCCGTGCGCTGAAGAAACACGAGGCAAAACTGCTTATCAAGTGATGCAGCATGTGTCGGACGGGTCGCTCCTGTCCGGCACGTTGACTGGAACGGGGGCTCCGGTCCGGATGGCTCCGGTCGTGTTTCATAGGCTTGGGCGTATGGGGCAGGGCCGGGGCCTTTTCCGTTTTTCAACACGAATCGCAGGATGATGCACGGGGCAAGACCTGCCTTATTGTTGTCTGATTCTACTGTTTCACGGCCAATTCGGGCGGGCGAGTCGGCGTGCTGATCGCCGCCAGCGTGGTCAAGCATGGTTAATATGGCGAGATTGTTTCGCTAAATGTGGCGATTGTGGCAGGGCGTGGCGGTCACATTGCTAGAATTGAGCAGAAACAATCGCGGCGGCATTGACCGCCGCTTGCGGGCCAATTCCGCGCCCCCCGCGACAATTGGAACGGCGCGCGAAACAAACCGCGGCAAAACGGTTTCCCGACCCCGCACAATCGCGATTTCCTTAAGGTTAACAAGGGGTTTTGGAATTCGATCCAACTCTCGTGGATATTGTCAGAAATGGGGCTGGTGCCTATATTCATCCTGTCCGAAAGAGGAGGCGCCCCGCGGGGGCAGGGCGCTGCACCAATTCGGACCTGACGAGTGAAGACCAGTAAACCGAAGACGCGAAGAGAAACCCCCGATGGCTTATTCCAATATCCACACCCTGTTCCCCGCCGCACCGGCCACCGACATCGACAGCGACGCGGCCTGTTTTTCGCAAGGCAGCATGATCGCAACGCCCAAGGGCGAAGTCGCCGTGGATCAGCTGCAAACCGGCGACCGCGTTTTCACCCGTGACAATGGTATCCAGGCGCTTGTCTGGGTTGGGCGCGTCACTCTCTCTGCCGCCCAACTTGAAGCGCAACCGCAGCACCGTCCGGTGCTGATCCGGCAGGGTGCCCTTGGCAACGGAATGCCGCAGCGTGACATGGTTCTTTCGCCAAACCACCGGGTGCTTGTCACCTCGGGCGAAGCCGAAATGCTGTTTGACGAGCGTGAAGTCCTGGTGGCCGCCAAGCACCTTGTGGGCCGTCCGGGGATCGAACGTGTGACCCCTGAGAACGTGACCTATGTTCACATCATGTGCCAGCACCACGAGGTCGTCCTGTCCGATGGCGCATGGACCGAAAGCTTCCAGCCTGACGATGCCGCACTGGAAACCGTGGGTGCGCCGCAACAGGCCGAGATCATGGCCCTGTTCCCTGAATTGGCCGATGAGACGGGTGGTTTGGATTACCCCGCCACGCGCCGCGCCCTTGCCGCGAACGAGGCACGGTTGCTGGTGATCGACGGGGCGCTTGCCTGACGGAAGTGACCTAAAGTAACCAGTATCGATTTCGCGCGAAGGGCCGGGGGGACATACCCGGCCCTTTCGTGTTTTCAATTAAAAACAAACACTTAAGTCGCGCCATAATTCGCCGCATTTAGTATTAGTTTTTCCTTAATCGGGTCCAGCTCAGGCCTGATTGAGGCTGTCTTTTCGTCTGTGAAAAGGACCGGACGTGGGACCAACCCGTCCGGCACAGATGAGGCAAGACCAGTGATGCAAGATCGCATGAACCGCCAGATCGGCGTTCCTGCGCCCGGCGCGATGTCGCTGGCGGCTGGACCTTGTTGTTGTAGCGGAGCAGTTTAACCATGGCCACATATACCAATCTCCGGTTTTACGCGATTGATCCGAACACGATCTTCTCGACCACTTTGGGGGCGACATCGACCTATACCGGACCGGCCACGCCGACCGGCATGACGACGATTGTCGACAACGAAAGCGGCGGCACCACCACGCTGGACGATGACAATAACGGCAGCGAGACGGCAACCGGCAACGTCTATGTGAACGGGCTGACCTCGACCAACACAACGCTGGACGCCGAGGCGGTCTGGACAATCCGGGACACACTGACCGGGCAGGAGTTCGAAATCGTCCAGCTGGATGTGGAATCCGGCGGCGCGGCGGGGCAATACCTGTTGTCCGAACAGCCGCTGGAGGCCGGGCGCAACTACGAGATCGTCTATTACAACTCCAACCCTGACGCCGAGGCGGGCACCGCCGCCTTTACCTATGGCGATTACCAAGAAACCAACGCCGACGGGCTGGTCGAGAGCACCAGCGGCTATGACACGATCGACGCCAGCTATACCGGCGATGTCGATGGCGATGTGATCGACGGGGGCGACAGCCCCGATGCCACGCGCACGAATCTGGATTTCAACTGGTCCGCCGCAGGGTTCGACAATCAGGATATCACGTCCGGCATCGTGCAGGACACCGGCGGTATCCAGGTGGATGTGTCCTTTGCCACCTCGGCCACCACGGACGAGGTGTCGATCGACAGCAGCACGCTGCAATATGTCGCCACGGGCGAAACCTTTGACAACAACTCGTCGCTGTATCTGCGTGGCACCCATGTCGATACCGACACCGTAACAACGGTGATTGAGTTTTCGTCGGTCAGCGGGTCGGGCTTTGATGACGAGGTGCAGAACGTCACCTTCCGCGTCAACGACATTGACCAGGGCGGTTGGACTGACGAGCTTGAAATTCGCGCCTATGATGCCGATGGCAACCTCGTCTCGGCCGAGTTCAACCTGCAGGGTAATGACAGCGACACCACAACCGGCAGCACCCTGACGGGCGGCAATAATCAAGGCGACAATCCCGGCTCGCAGGATGGTTCGGCCCTTGTCACCATCGCTGGGCCCGTGGCGCGGATCGAACTGGAATATGGCAACGGACAGACCGCCGGCCAGGTGCTGTATGTGTCGGACATCCAGTTCGAGGCGACGACCTCTGGCGATCAGGATCTGGTCTATGCCGGCGATGGCAATGACGTGGTTTTCACCGGGCTGGACAATGACACGGTATATGGCGGCACCGGCGACGATTCCATTTCGGGCGAGGCGGGCAACGATCAGCTGTTCGGCGAGGCGGGCAATGACACGCTGGAAGGCGGGGCAGGGGCCGACACGCTGAATGGTGACGCGGGTGCCGATGTGCTGGATGGCGGCACGGGCGACGACATACTGGATGGCGGCACCGGCAATGACACCTTGCAGGGCGGCATCGGCGCAGACACGCTGCAAGGCGGTGATGGCGACGACCTGGTGCAGGTATCGGACGGTTTCGGCGCCGACAGCATCACCGGCGGCGAGGCGGGCGAGACCACGGGCCTGACCGGCGGCGACGTGCTGGACGGCAGCGGGCTGACCGGCGATGTCACCGTGGATTTCACCACCATCAATGCGGCCGACCCGGAAAGCGGCACCCTGAGCATGGGTGCCGATACGCTGTCCTTCGAGGAAATAGAGATCCTCCGCACAGGTGCGGGCAATGACAGTATCATCGGCACGGACGCGGCCGAGAACATCGCCACGGGTGCGGGCCAGGATACCGTGAACACCGGCGCGGGCGATGATGTCATCGCCCTGTACGACGGCCAGTCCGGCGGCGATGGCGTGGGCGATACGATCGTTCTGGCCGATGGCAGCGGCAATGATACGGTCTATGAGTTCGATGGGCCCACCGATTTGGGCGGCGGCGTCTATCTTGGCATCGACCACCTGGATGTGTCGGGCCTGACCACGGGTACGCGCCCCGTGAACACCCATGACGTGACGGTCGGCGACGATGGGTCCGGCAACGCGATCCTGTTCTTCCCGAATGGCGAGACCGTGACCCTGATGGGCATCGCGCCCGCGGCCTTGGCGACCCCGCAGGCGCTGAACGCGATAGGCATTCCCTTGCCCGACGGCATCGTGCGCGGAACCGCGGCGGGCGATCTGATCGACAGCAGCTATAGCGGCGACAATGACGGCGACATGGTGGATGGCGGCGACGCGATCCCCTTTGGCGCGGGGGCTGATGACGACACCATCCTTGCAGGCGCAGGCGACGACACCGTGCTGGCGGGCGCGGGCGATGACAACGTGGCAGGCGACGCGGGAGCCGATGTGCTGGGCGGCGGCGCGGGCGACGATTTGATGGTTGGCGGCGACGGGGCCGATACGCTGACCGGCGGGCTTGGGTCCGATACGATGATCGGCGGTGCCGACGCGGATGTGTTCCAGCAGTCCACCACCCTGAACGGCGACAGCTTTTCGGGCGGCGAGATCACTTCCACAGGCAGCGATTTCGACACCGTCGATTTCAGCGGCATGTCCGGCCCTGTCACGATCTCTTTTAGCGGCGACGAGGCGGGCAGCATCGACGATGGCTCCGGCACGGCAAGTTTCGACCAGATCGAAGCCCTCATTCTGAGCGATTACAATGATTTCGTCACCTCGGGCGGGGATACCCTAGGCCATTCCATCACCGCAGGCGCGGGGGACGATACGATCTGGGCCGGTCTGGGCGATGACACCCTGTCGGGCGGTACTGGTGCGGACGAGATTTTCGGCGACACGGGCAATGACATCATCTCCGGCGGCACAGGCAATGACGATCTGGGCGGCGATGCGGGCAATGACACCGTGTCGGGCGATGCGGGCGACGATTATGTTCAGGGCGGCGCGGGGAATGACAGCCTGTCGGGTGGCGATGATTTCGACACGCTGATTGGCGGCGCGGGTGACGATACCATGGCCGGGGACGCGGGCGATGACACGCTGTCGGGCGGTGACGGGGCCGACCTGATGTCTGGCGGAACCGGGGCCGACACGCTGGATGGCGGTGCGGGTGACGACACCATGACCGGCGAGGACGGCGACGACCTGTTCGTGTTGGAAGACGGTTTCGGCACCGACACCATCACCGGCGGCGAAACCGGAGAAGGCTTCGGCGATGTTATCGACGTGTCGCTTATGACCTCGGGCGTGACGGTGAACCTGTCGGCAGGCGATCCGGCGGATGGAGAAAGCGGCACGCTGAGCGATGGCACCAACACCGCCAGCTTCAGCGAGATAGAGATTATCGGCACAGGGTCGGGCGACGACAGCGTGATCGGCTCGACCGGGGCGGATATGGTCGCCACGGGATATGGCGCGGATACCGTCGATGGCGGCGCGGGCGATGACGGTTTCGACCTGGGCAGTGACGGGTTCGGCCTTGGCGGTGACGGCGCGGTGGACACCGTGGTCATGGCCGATGGCGACGGTGCCGACACGATCTATTACTTCGAAGCGCCCACCGATAACGGCGATGGCACCTTTGACGGCAAAGACCAGCTGGACCTGTCGGGACTGACCGATGCGCAGGGCAACCCGGTTCACACCACCGATGTGACCATCGGCGGCGATGGCCTGGGCAACGCGGTCCTGTCCTTCCCTGGCGGTGAAAGCCTGACCCTGTTGGGTGTGACCCCCGCGCAGGTTTCCGACCCAGCCGCGCTAGAGGCTATGGGCATTCCCGGACTTGACTATGTGGTCGCGGGCACCACTGGCGCCGACCTGATCGATGGTGCCTATGTCGGCGATGTCGAAGGCGACATGGTCGATGCGGGCGATGCGGCGGATGGCAGCGACGACGATTATATCGACGCGAATGCCGGCAATGACACGGTGCTGGCAGGCGCGGGCGAGGATTATGTTTCCGGCGGCGCGGGCAATGACAGCCTGCTGGGATACGAGGGCAGCGACAGCATCGATGGCGGCGACGGCGACGACACGATCCAGCTGACCGACCAGTTCGGCGATGATGTGATTACCGGGGGCGCGGGCGCGGAAACGGCGGGCGATACGCTGGACATGTCCGGCCTGACCACCGACACGACCGTCGATCTGTCTGGCAATGACCCCGAGGCGGGCACGGTCAGCAACGGCACCGACACCGCCAGTTTTGCCGAGATCGAGAATATCGTTCTGGGCGGCGGCGCGGATACGCTGGTGCTGGCGGACGGGTCCGGCGCGGATGCGGTGCAGGGTTTCACGGCCCCCACCGACGATGGCGACGGCACCTATACCGGCGTAGACCTGCTGGACGTGTCCGGCCTGACCGACGCGGGCGGCGATCCGGTCGATGTGTATGACGTGACGGTTGGCGATGACGGGTCAGGCAATGCGATCCTATCCTTCCTCAATGGTGAAACGCTGACCTTGTTCGGCGTGTCGCCAAGCGCGGTGTCCAGCCCGCAGCAATTGATTGCCATGGGCGTTCCCGCGCCGGACGGCATCGTCTACGGCACGGCCGGCAATGACACGATCGACGGCAGTTACGCGGGCGATAACGATGGCGACGTGGTCGACGGCGGCGACGCGATCCTGCCGAACACAGCGGGCGACGACGACAGTATCGAGGCGGGCGCGGGCGACGACAGCGTGCTGGCGGGCGCAGGCGACGACACCGTGCTTGGCGGTGATGGTGCTGACACGCTGGACGGCGGCCCCGGTACCGACAACCTTGAAGGCGGTGCCGATGCTGACAGGTTCGCCATCACCGGCGGCGGGACCGACACGGTCGTGGGCGGCGAAACCGGCACGGATGCCGACACGCTGGACCTGTCCGGCGCGGGATCGGGCGCAAACATCGTCTTTTCCGGCGACGAGGCGGGCAATTCCACGATCGACGGCGACACCGTGGATTTCGCGGAAATCGAACAGCTGACCGCCACCTCGGGCAATGACACCGTGGATATGGGCGCGGATTCCGGCGGCATGGTTGTGGACCTTGGCGCGGGCGCGGACAGCCTGACCGGCGGCAGCGGCAGCGACACGATCACGGCGGGCGACGGGGCCGACACGATCACCGGCGGCGCGGGCGATGACCAGATCAGGTTTGGCTCGGACGATATCGTCTGGGGCGAGGACGGGGACGATACGTTCACTGTCGATCTGGCCGATCTGAACGGCGGCGCATTGTCCGTCGATGGCGGCGAGACCGGCGAGACGGGCGGCGATGTGCTGAACATCACCGGCGGCACGGTGGTCTATGATGCCGACCCGGAAAACGGCACGGTGACATGGGGCGATGGCTCTGTCCTGACGTTTTCCAACATCGAGACGGTGAACCATGTGCCCTGTTTTACAGAACACAGCATGATCACCACGCGGCGCGGGCTGGTGCCCGCCGGACAGTTGCGCATCGGCGACATGGTCCAGACTCGCGATGAAGGCATGCAGCCGATCCGCTGGATTGGCAGTCGCAGAATGACGGGCGCGCATCTGGCGAAAAATCCGAAACTGAACCCTGTGACGATCGGAGCGGGCGCATTGGGCAACGGGCTGCCGGAGCGGGATCTGCTTGTCTCGCCGCAGCACCGGATGCTGGTGAGCAGCGTCAAGACCCAGCTGTGGTTCGCCGAGGACGAGGTGCTTGTCGCCGCCCGTCACCTGATTTTCTTGGACGGGATCGAACAGATCGCACCGGACAGCGTGACCTATGTCCACTTCATGTTTGACCGCCACCAGGTCGTCATGTCCGAAGGCACATGGAGCGAAAGTTTCCAGCCTGGTGATCACATCTTGCGCGGCATGGATGACGAACAGCGCGCCGAGCTGGCCGAGATTTTCCCCGAATTGCAGTGCAATGGGGGGACAGAGCCCTATCCGGCGGTGCGGCTGACGTTGAAACGCCACGAGGTGCCGCTGTTGTTTTTCGAAATGTAAGCGGCACGTCCTTGCCGTGCGGGATCACCGGTCTTGCGCGGCGCGCCATGCCTCCCAGGCTTCAGGCGTGTCCAGATCGGTGATGGCCCGAGTACCGGCCAGCGGTAGATGTCGCACGCGGCGGGCATGGTCCGACAGGACCATCCGCGCGCCGCAGTCCCCCGTCACCTCGGCCAGATCGCGGAAATAGGCCGACGGAAAGATCACAGGATGGCCCGGCTGCCCCTCAACCGAGGTGGCGCGCAGGATCATGTCGGGCGCTTTCACCCAAGTCGAGGCCATGCGCAGCAAGTCCTTTGAATTCAGGTCCGGCAGATCGGCGGGCAAGATCATCACGCCGCCTGCCTCGGGTGGAAGGGCGTCCACCCCGCGCCGGATCGAGGCGCTCATCCCCTCTGCCGCGTCGGGCACATAGACTAGGTCGGCCCCGTCATTGCCGATGGAGCGGGCGCGCGGATGGTCCGGGCCGGGCAGGGTGACCATCACCGGCAGGCCAGTGCCGATCGCCCGTTCCAGCGTGCGGCGCAGCAACGGCTGGCTTTCGACGATTTCCATCAGCTTGTCCCGCCCCCGCATCCGCGAGGACGACCCTGCCGCCAGCAGTAAGATCACAAGGCAAGGGGCCATGACTGCATTCTCCATTGGGCACCGCGCGCGGCCCTTGCATATCAGGGAATACGCCGTGCGGGTGAAAAAAGTCGCCGCATACCCGCCTTGCGGGTCTCAGGCAGGTCACAGATGGGTCAAAGCGGGCGCATTTTCAGGCGGGTGATGCGGTTGTCCTTGCGGCCCGTCACCTCGAACCGGAAACCGTGGAAGGAAAACACCTGCCCCACGGTGGGGATCATCTGCGCCTCGTGCAGGACCAGCCCGGCAATGGTATTGGCCTCGTCATCCGGCAGAGTCCAGTCCATCGCGCGGTTCAGATCGCGGATCGTCATCGAGGCGTCGATGACGTAGCTGCCGTCGTCCTGCTTGCGGACGGGCAGGTTTTCCTCGGTGTCGAATTCGTCGGTGATCTCGCCCACGATTTCTTCAAGGATGTCTTCCAGTGTGATCAAACCTTCAAGGCTGCCGTATTCATCCACCACCAAGGCGAAATGGGTGCGGCGGCGCAGGAATTGCCGCATCTGGTCATCCAGCGTGGTGGTGTCGGGAATGAAATAGGGCGGCATCGCCACGTCGAGGATGTTGAACTCTTGCAGCTTTTCGGAGCTGCCTTCCTCGCCGAAGGACAGTTCGTGCATGGCGCGCAACAGATCCTTGGCATGGACCACGCCAAGGATGTTGTCATATTCGCCCTTGAACACCGGCAGCCGCGTGTGCGGGCTTTCAAGGCATTGTTTCAACAGGGTTTCGGGGTCTGTTTCCGCATCCAGCATCTCGATCTTGGAACGGTGCAGCATGATCTCCTCGACCGCGCGTTCGCCAAGGTCGAGGGCACCCAGAATACGGTCGCGGTCTTCCTTTTCGACGACGCCTTCGGAATGGCCAAGGTATAGCGCGCCGGCGATTTCCTCGCGCACGGCAAGGATGTGGCTGTCGGGGTCGGTCTGCACGCCGAACACCCGCAGCATCAGCCGCACGAACCAGCGCACCGCCCCCACCACGGGCGAGAACACCTTGATCACCAGCGCAATGATGGGAGAAACCCGCGCCGCCGCGACCTCGGCATTGGTGATGGCATAGGTCTTGGGCAGCACCTCGGCGAAGACCAGCACAAGCAGTGTCATCACCAGCGTCGCATAAGCAACGCCGCCATCGCCGAACAGCCGCGTGAACAGCGATGTCGCAAGCGAGGCGGCAAGGATGTTCACAAGATTGTTGCCCAGCAGAACCGACCCGATCAGCCGTTCGTTGTCTTCGGTGATGACAAGCGCCCGTTCGGCCCCGCGCGACCCCTTTTCGGCCTGCGCACGCAACTTCCCGCGCGAGGCGGCAGTCAGCGCGGTTTCGGACCCGGAAAAGAACCCTGACAGCACCAGCAAAAGCATGATGCCCCCGGCGGTCAGCCAGAAAGCGGTATCAAGGGTGGCGGCACTGTCCATCATGTTTTTCCCATAAAACTTTAGCAGGTTATGGGGGTGAAGCGCGCCGCGTTCAAGGGGTGCGGATCAAGGGGCGCGCTTCAGCCGTCGCGCGCCAGCGGGTGATGTTCCAGCACCAGCGCCTTCAGGCGTTCCTCCAGCACGTGGGTATAGATTTCGGTCGTGACGACATCGGCATGGCCCAGCAAGGTCTGGATCGCGCGCAGATCGGCCCCGTGCGCCAACAGATGCGTGGCAAAGGCATGGCGCAGGGTGTGCGGCGTCACCGATGCGGGGCTGACCCCCGCGGTGACGGCGATTTCCTTGATCAGCGTATAGAAACGCACGCGGGTCATATGCCCCTCGCGCCCGCGTGACGGGAACAGGAATTTTGAAGCGGGCGCGGGCTTGTCCTTGTTTTTGTTGGCTTTTGACCGGGCATCTTCCTCGGCCGCATCGCGGATTGCCAGCCAGTCGGCCAGCGCCGTGCGGGCAGGGGGGGACAGTGGCACCATGCGTTCCTTGCCCCCCTTGCCCATCACCAACAGCATCCGCGGATCGCCCCGGCTGGCGGCGACGGGCAGCGATACCAGTTCTGACACGCGCATCCCCGTGGCATAGAGCAATTCCATCAAGCCGGTGTTGCGGGCACGGTCGGCGGGGCTGCGCCCATGGGCGCGGGCGGCCTCCAGCAGGCGGCCAACATCTTCTTCCGAAAGAGTTTTCGGCAGGCGCTTGTCCTTGCCGGGGCCGGCGATGCGCAGGGCGGGATTTTCCATGCGCCACCCCTCTTCAAAGCCGAAGCGGAACAGTTGCTTGATCGCTGACAGGCGCCGCGCGCGGGTGGCGCGGGACAGGCCCTGCGCGTCGCAAAAGACAAGGTAATCCTCGATCTGGTGCTGGGTGACGCTGTCGAAATCCGCGCCCTTGCGGGCGGTCCATTCCGCGAAATCCTTGAGGTCGCGGCCATAGGCCAGCAGCGTATTGCGCGCCGATCCGGCCTCGGCGGCCTGCGCTTCAAGGAAGGCCGAGATGCGCCGTTGCATCTAGGCGCCCCGTTTCAGCAGCAAAAGATGCAGCGCGGCGCGGCGGGCCGTGTCCTCCAGCCCCATTGCGCGGAAGGCGGCCAGCGATCCGGTCAGCCACTTCGTCTCGCCGCCCGCGGCGCGTTGATACTGGTGCATGGCATCCAGAATGACCTCTCCCAGGCGGTCGTCCTGCATCGCGGTTTGCAGTTCGGCGGGGGGCGGCGCGTCGGTGAACACGGCGGCGATGGCCCGCTCTTCGGGGGTATTGGCAAGGCTGGCATCCGGCATGCCCTGCGCCAGCCCGCTCAGGAATGCCATGCCCGGCAGGGCCGCGCCGCGCGCGTTTGCCGCGGCCTCGTATTTCGGGCCGAGCAGGGCGATGCGATAGGCCAGTTCGGCCGCGCGCCCCTCCAGCGGGATTTTCATCAGCCGGGCGGCATAAAGTTTCGCAAAACTTTCTTCCAGTCGCGCTGTGGCGATTTGCGACCAGACCGGCGGAAGGGTGCGGGCAACAGCCTGCGCATCACCGGTTTGCACTGCCATATCAAAGCGTTGCACCGCCTCAATCCGGTCCCAGACCCCGCCTGACGCCGCCGGAAGCCGTTCCGTCCAGATGCCAAGCAGCAGGTTTTCGGGTAAGGCACCGGTGCGGGCCAAACGTTCGGCGGCCTCGATCCGGGCCTTCCATCCGACCGTGTCGCGCAGGTCTGCCACGGCAAAGGCACGCGGCAGCGGGGCGGTTGGCAGTGGCTCGCCAATCGCGCCATACAGGCGGAAAATCAGCGGCGCGGGGCGCACGGGCGGGCGCGGCACCGGATCACCCTCGAACAGGTCGGGGTCTAGGAAACGGGCCAGGAGCGTGTCTTCAAGATCGTCCACATGACCAAGGGCGCGGGCGGTTTCCAGCGTCAGAACGGCCGTGTCCCACGCGCCCTCGCGCGCGGTGCAAAACACCTGTGCGGCATAGCTGGGCGACAGGTGCGGCTTGTCCACCAGCGTCTTGCAGGCCAGATGTTCCTCGCCGGTCAGAAGGGTCGCATCGAACCAGCGCGAAAACAGCGCGGGCGTGTCCGGCCCGGCGCGGTCCAGCAGGGCCTGCGCATGTTCCACCGCACCCAGATCGATCAGCGCGTCGATCCGCGCGAGCAGAAAGGCGCTGTCGCGCCCGGTATCATTCGGGGCCTCGGCCTCGGCCAGAAGCAGGGTGTAAAGCAGCGCCTGCATGGCCGGAAGGTTCTGCACATCCTGCACCCGGATCAACCGGGCCAGGGTGGCGTTTGTCGAGCCTTTCCAGAGGTTTGCGGGTAGCCCTGTGACCGAAGTGGGCAGCAGGCCCACGCTGTCGGGCTGCGGTGCGCCCAGTGGAGCGACCGTGACCTGCGGCGTGGCGGCCCCGTTGGTGACGGGCGGTTCGTCGATGCGGTGGCGGGGCTGAATCACCGGCGTGGCGTCGTTCAACCAGTCAATGGCGGAAAGCGGGTCTTGTGCCGGGGCGATCCCCGGAACGAGCGCGAGGCTCAGCGTCAGGACAGCCGTCCTATTGCGCATCCAGCACCACCTTCTGCCGTTGCTCGACCGCTGGCGCCGAGAAGTCAGCCCCCAGGAACGGACCCAGGTAGGCATAGCCGACCAATCCGATGCCACCCAAAATCACCATATATAACAACCACTTAATAATGCGCCCCATGTGTTTCCGCCCGTTCTTCTGCTCGTGTCGCGTCCGGTTTTGAACACTTTATAACTGGCCTTTTGGCGAATATCACGTCATTGAGGCAAAAGATTTTGAAATGGGCAGGGGATGGCCGACGGGGCGGGTCGCAATGGGTTGGAATCTTAAGAAAACTGTTGTGTTGGTCGGGATGATGGGGGCTGGCAAGACCGCGGTGGGCAAGGCGCTTGCCGCGCGTCTGGACGTGCCTTTCCTCGACTCGGATGCGGAAATCGAAGCCGCCGCGAACATGACCATCCCAGAGATTTTCACCCGCGACGGAGAGCCGTTTTTCCGCGCCCGCGAATCCCAAGTCATCAACCGTTTGCTGGACAACGAACGCTGCATCCTGTCCACCGGCGGGGGCGCTTTCATGGCCGGGCCGAACCGTCAGGCGATCACCGATAAGGGCGTTTCGGTCTGGTTGAACGCTCCGCTTGACCTGCTGTGGCAGCGGGTAAAGCATAAAGATACCAGGCCCTTGCTGCGCACGGTCGACCCTTATGGAACGCTAAAGGGGTTGTTCGAAACACGGTGCCCGATCTATGCCGAGGCGGACCTGAAACTCGACGTCACCGCAGGCTGGTCGATCGAGGACACGGCCACCCGCGTGATCGAGGCGCTGCTGGCCCGCAATGACGTTCTGGAGGAAACCCCGTGACCGAAACCGTGCATGTTGGACTGGGCGATCGCGCCTATGACATCCATATCGGAACCGGGCTGCTGGACCGCGCGCCCGACCTGATCGCTTCCTTCCTGAAACGCCCGCGCGTCGCCATCGTGACCGATGAAAATGTCGGTGCACTGCACTTGGATGCGCTGGTCAACGCATTGGAATCGCAGGGTATTGCCACGACTTCCCTGACCTTGCCCGCAGGCGAGGCGACGAAATGCTGGGCCGAGCTGACCCATGTCACCGACTGGCTGCTGGACGAGAAGATCGAGCGCCGCGACATCGTCATCGCCTTTGGCGGCGGTGTGATCGGCGATCTGGTCGGCTTTGCCGCAGCGATCCTGCGGCGCGGGGTGCGCTTCGTGCAGATCCCGACCTCGCTTCTGGCGCAGGTCGACAGCTCGGTCGGGGGCAAGACCGGGATCAACACGCGCCACGGCAAGAACCTGATCGGCGCGTTCCACCAGCCCGTGCTGGTGCTGGCCGACACAGGGCTATTGGGCACGCTGACCAAGCGCGATTATCTGGCCGGATATGGCGAGGTGGTGAAATACGGGCTGCTTGGAGATAGTGAATTTTTTCAATGGCTTGAAGGCAATGCCTCGCATGCTGCCGAAGGTGATATGGAGGCGCGGATTCGCGCGGTGAAACGATCCTGCGAGATGAAGGCAGAGATTGTCATGCGCGACGAAACAGAGCAGGGCGACCGCGCCTTGCTGAACCTTGGCCATACGTTTTGCCACGCGCTGGAGGCCGCGACGGGCTATTCGGATCGCCTGCTGCATGGCGAGGGCGTGGCGGTGGGCTGTGCGCTGGCATTCGAATTGTCGGCCCGGATGGGGCTGTGTTCCCAAGAAGAGCCAAGCCGCGTGCGGGCACATCTGCGCGACATGGGGATGAAGGTCGATCTGACTGATATCGCGGGGGAATTGCCCGATGCGGATGGTCTGCTGGACCTGATGGGGCAGGACAAGAAGGTGCAGGACGGAAAGCTGACCTTTATCCTTGCGCGGGGCATCGGGCAGGCGTTTACCACGTCGGATGTGGACCGTGATGTGGTGCGCGCGGTGTTGCAGGATTCCGCTAACGCCGGTTAAGCTATCGCCCGATAAAGTTTTAATTCCGGTTGAAACAATCTCTGGTCGTTAAGCGGTGCTTGCGCAGCGAACGGCGGTCAAATTCAGGTAAATTTAGGGGAAATCGTGAGTTTCACGGGGGCAATCCGTGAATCTTAACCCTTTTGTTAAGGGGCTGCGCCAGATGCCTCCGGCGGGAGGTATTTTCAGAACAATGAAGGCTATCAGGGCGCGTGTCGTGCGAGGGGCAGGTGGGCCCTGCGGGCGTCAGCCTGCGGGGCCACGCCCAACCGCGAATGCGTATCTTTGATACGCGCTGAGTGGGCGGGAGCGCCCCGTTTTTCGGGGGCGCGCCGGTTTTGGGTCAGCCGAGGCGCACGAGGGCGTGGCGTTTCTTGCCCGCCGAAAGTTTCACCGGGTTGGCCAGCGCCTTTGCGGTCAGCATCAGGCCTGCGTCGGTCAGCGGTTCGTCGTCGATCCGCGCGCCGTTCTCAGCAATCAGGCGCTTTGCCTCTTTGCCGGATTTGGCAAGGCCGGAGCGGACCAGCAGTTGTACGATCGAAATGCCGTCGCCTGCGACTTCCTCGGCGGTCAGGTCGAGGGTTGGCAGATCGTCGCCCACGCCGCCTTTTTCGAAAACCTCGCGCGCGGTCTGCTCGGCGGCTTTGGCGGCCTCGGCCCCGTGCAGCAGGGTGGTGACCTCGTTCGCGAGGATAATCTTGGCCGCGTTGATTTCGGACCCTTCCAGCGCGCCCAGCCGTTCGCATTCTTCCAGCGGCAGTTCAGTGTAGAATTTCAGGAAGCGGCCCGTGTCGGCATCGGTGGTGTTGCGCCAGAACTGCCAGAATTCGTAGGGCGACAGCATGTCACCGTTCAGCCAGATCGCGCCCGATTGCGATTTGCCCATCTTCTTGCCGTCGGACGTGGTCAGCAGCGGCGAGGTCAGCCCGAACACCTGGTGGTCGATCACCCGGCGGGTCAGGTCGATCCCGTTGACGATGTTGCCCCATTGGTCGGACCCGCCCATTTGCAGGATGCAATCGTAGCGTTTGTTCAGCTCCAGGAAGTCATAGGCTTGCAGGATCATGTAGTTGAATTCAAGGAAGGACAGCGATTGTTCGCGGTCCAGTCGGGATTTCACCGATTCAAACGCCAGCATCCGGTTGACGGAAAAATGCCGCCCGATGTCGCGCAGGAAATCAAGGTAGTTCAGCCCGTCCAGCCATTCGGCATTGTTGATCATCAGCGCGGGGTTGCCGTGCTGTTCGTAATCGACATAGGCGGCGAAGACCCGTTTGATGCCTGCGATATTGTCGTCGATCTGGTCTGCGGTCAGCAGGGGGCGTTCGTCGGCGCGAAAGCTGGGATCGCCCACCTTGGTGGTGCCGCCCCCCATCAGGGTGATCGGGCGGTGGCCGGTTTTCTGGAACCAGCGCAGCATCATGATCTGGATCAGCGAGCCGACGTGCAGCGATTTCGCCGTGGCGTCAAAGCCGATATAGGCGGTGCACATGCCCTTGTTCAGTTCTTCGTCGAGGCCTTGATAATCGGTGCAGTCGGCCAGGAAGCCGCGCTCCATCATCACGCGCATGAAGTCCGATTTGGGGTGATAGGTCATCGCTCTTGTCCGTCTGTGATTTGCGCGGCATGTATATGGGTCAAAAGGGCAGAGGGAAAGTCCATGTTGAAGGGTCAGGTGTTGCGCGTGCTTGGGGCCATGTCGGGCACGTCTTTGGACGGGGTGGATGTGGCGGTGGTCGAGACGAATGGCGAGGTGATTTTTGGCTTTGGCCCGTCGCGCTATCGGCCTTTTTCCGAGGATGAGCAGGCGGTGTTGCGCCGCGCCTTGGGCTGTTGGCCGGGCGATGCGGGTGTGGCCGAGGTGGCAGCTTTGGTCGAGGCGGCGCATATCGAGGCGATGTCCGGGTTTGATGTGGATTTGTGCGGTTTCCACGGTCAGACATTGGCACATGATCCCGATGGGTTCCGCACCCATCAGGCCGGCGATGGCGGCATTCTGGCCGAGGCATTGGGCATTCCGGTGGTGTGGGATTTCCGGTCCTCCGACATGCAGCTTGGCGGGCAGGGCGCGCCTTTGGCGCCGTTTTTCCATTTTGCCTGTGCCAAGTGGATCGGGGCGGATGCGCCGGTGGCGTTTTTGAATTTGGGCGGCGTGGGCAATATCACATGGGTGGACCCTTCGAAGGCGCGGCCCGAGGAGGAGGGCGCGCTTCTGGCCTTTGATACCGGCCCCGCCAATGCGCCCCTGAACGATCTGATGATGCAACGGCGCGGCCTGGCCTTTGACGAGAGCGGCAAGCTGGCCGCCACCGGCAGCGTGGTGGACGGCGCGTTGGAGTTGTTCCTGGACGAGCCCTATTTCTACAAGATCCCGCCCAAGTCGCTGGATCGCGATGCGTTTTCCGACATGCTGGAGCTGGTGTGCGAGCTGCCCGATGGCGATGCGGCGGCCACCATGACCGCCATGGCCGCGGCGGCGGTGATGAAGGGCATCGAGCATTGCCCAAGCCCGCCCGCGCGGATGCTGGTCACGGGGGGCGGGCGGTTGAATCCCGTTATGATGGAAATGCTGCGCATGGGGCTGGATTGCCCCGTCGATCCGGTAGAGGCCGTGGGGTTGAACGGCGACATGCTGGAGGCGCAGGCTTTTGCCTATCTGGCTGCGCGGGTGGCGCGGGGGCTTTCGACCTCTTGCCCGGCGACCACCGGCGTGCGGGCTGCTGTCGGCGGGGGAGAGATTTCCCGTCCGGGTGCGGCCTGACGGGGTGGAATTGCGCAGTTGTTGAACAGAGAAGCCAGTGTCCGGTCTGGGCTTTCGTTCAGGTATTTGCCGAACAGTGAAAGGGCATGGCCCCGCGGCGCCAGCCAGCGGGGCCATGCCCAACCGTGAGGGGTTTTCCCTTTGGGGAAAATCCTGAATGGGCGGGAGCGCCCCCTGTATTGGCCTTGGTGCGTTGGGGGGAGGGCAGGAGCCTCCGGCGGGGATATTTGGGGACCAAAGAAGGCTTGGGGGATGCGTGGCGGCCTAGCGCTCTGATGCCTGGGTCAGTTTGGCGGCGCGGCGGCGGGTGCGGTTCAGGTTCGCCTCGCGCAGGAGTGTATAAAGGCCCGAGCCGACGATCAGCGCCGCGCCTGCCCATGTCCAGAAATCCGGCCTCTCGCCCAGGATCACGATGCCGATGCACATGGCAAAGATCAGGCGGGTGTAGCGGAACGGGGTGACAAAGCTGACATCGCCGATCCGCATCGCCGCGACGATGGCGTAATAGCCGGAGACGCCCGCGCAAAGCGCGATCAAGAAGGGGATCGCATGGGCCGTGGTTGGCACCGGTGCCTGGCCAGTGAAAAGGATCAGGGCCAGCCCCACCGGCACGACCGAATAGAACCCCAGCGCCGAGATCTGCATCGACGACGCCGTGCGCGGCGCGGCCCGGGTCGCCAGATCGCGGATCGCAAGGCCGATCACGCCCTGGACGGCGAAAAGCGAGGCGGGTTCGAACCCCTCCAACCCCGGGCGGACCACCATCAGAACGCCGATGAAGCCGACGCAGATTGCGGTCCAGCGCCGCCAGCCGACGCTTTCATTCAGGAACAGCGCCGCGCCAAGGGTGACGGCCAGCGGGTTGGCTTGCAGGATGGCCGAGGCCGAGGACAGGGGCGTCAGGGCGATGGCGGTGACAAAGCCCATGGTGCCGATCATCTCGCCAAGGTTGCGCAGCAGGACGGCGCGCTGCCACAGCACGCGGTCCAGCAGGCCGCGCCCCTGCATCCGCGCGATCAGGGCAAAGACCGATCCGCCGCCCAGCCCCAGCCAGACCAGTACGACGCCAACCGACAATTCGCCCGTCAGGCCCTTGATGAACAGATCCTCAAGGGCGAAACAGGCCATCGCCACGACCATCAGAACTGCGCCGCGCAGGTTGTCCATCTTGCTGACTCCGAGATAGCTGGCAGGGTTTCGCGCCCCTGCAACGGGTTCAGGGGTAGCTTTGGTGCCGGGGCGGTGCAAGGGCAATTCGTTCGTATGCGTGCGAGTTTTGGCAATGGCTTGAGGGAATGCGCCCACGGGGGAAGGCCTGAAGCGTATTTCGGTTCAGGCCGGGGGGCAGAGCCCCCGTTTCCCCGCGACGGGCCGTAGGGCGCGGCGCAACCATTGGCCGCCACGTCTGAAAAATGCAGTGTAAAAAAAGCAGTGTAAATGCCGTTCAAATGCGGTGATATATATATATCCCGATGCGCCGGGCGGTCTGCGCGGGGAAGGCTTGACTTTATCGTCGGCCTTGCCCATGTGGACGTCAACCCCGCCCTCGGCAGCGTGAGCTTGAGAGGGGCGCGAACTTTATCGCGCCCATGAGAAGAGAGGGCGGCAGGTTCTTTTCCCGAGATCACGCGTGGGAAAACGTCGGCGCGATCCGTTTGGGCATAAGGCCCCTTCGGCAGAACGCATCCGGCGTCACCACGACATGGGGCGGAGTGCCCCGAACCCCTGCCATGCTGGCGGGGAGAAGGATATTTTTATGGAAAACCAATTCGAGATGATGGGCCTGCCCAAACATCTGATCACGGCCCTGTCGAAACAGGGTATCACCGAGCCGACCCCGATTCAGACCCATGCGATTCCGCTGGCGATGGAAGGGCGCGACGTGATGGGCCTGGCGCAAACCGGCACCGGCAAGACCATGGCATTTGGCCTGCCGCTTGTCGCGCAGCTGATGGAAATCGGCCGCAAACCCGCCGAGAAAATGGTGCGCGGGCTGGTTCTGGCCCCGACGCGCGAGCTGGCCAAGCAAATTTCGGACAGCTTGATCGAGCTGGTGCGCGGCACCCCGATGCGGGTCAACCTTGTGGTGGGCGGTCAATCCCTGAACGCGCAGGCCACGAAACTGGCACGCGGCACCGATATTCTGGTCGCGACCCCCGGCCGTCTGCTGGACCTGCTGGAACGGCGCGCCCTGCGTCTGGATGGCACCACCTTCCTTGTGCTGGACGAGGCCGACCAGATGCTGGACCTTGGCTTTATCCATGCGCTGCGCAAGATTTCCGGGATGGTCGCCAAGGAGCGCCAGACCATGCTGTTTTCGGCCACCATGCCCAAGCAGATGGAAGAGATCGCAGGCGCATTCCTGAACAATCCGCGCCGCGTTCAGGTGAACCCGCCGGGCAAGGCGGCCGACAAGATCGAGCAAGAGGTGCATTTCGTCGCCAAGGCCGCGAAAACCGGCCTGCTGATCGAGCTTTTGGACAAGCACCGCGACGAGCTGGCGCTGGTTTTTGGTCGCACCAAGCACGGTTGCGAGAAGCTGATGAAGCAGTTGGACAAGGCGGGTTATGCTGCGGCCTCGATCCATGGCAACAAGAGCCAGGGCCAGCGACAGCGTGCGCTGGAGGCGTTCCGGCGCGGTGAGACCCGCGTTTTGGTCGCCACCGATGTGGCGGCGCGGGGCCTGGATATTCCCGACGTGAAACACGTCTATAACTACGAACTGCCGAACGTGGCGGAAAACTACGTTCACCGGATCGGGCGGACGGCCCGTGCGGGGCGTGACGGCTGTGCGATCGCGTTCTGTGCCCCCGATGAGATGGGCGAATTGCGCGACATCGAGAAGGTGATGAAGATCAAGATCCCCGTCGCCTCGGGGCGCCCGTGGGAGGCGATGGACGCCCCCGCAACGCCGAAAGGCGGGCGTGGTCGTGGCCGTGGTGGCAAACCCGGTGGCGGTCGTCCCGGTGGCAGCAATGCAGGCCGCCCGGGCGGCGGTGCGGGCCGGTCTGGTGGCGGCGCAGGCAAGCCGGGTGGTGCACGTCGTCGCAGCGGTGGCGGCGGCGGTCGTAGCAAGGCCCAAGCCTCGGCCTGATCCCGAACAGCTGGACCTTATCCAGCGGACGCGCCGTGCGGCGCGCCATGATTTGCCCTCCCCTGACCTGCCGGTCCGGGGAGGGCTTTTTTGCGGCAAGACGCAAGGCGATGCAAAGCCGGATCGGCGCGCGCGCCATATCGGCGCTGCCTCTACTTTCATTTTGCTGAAAATACTCCGGGGGAGAGATTGAAACGCTCTCGCGTTTCAATCGAGGGGGCTGGCCCCCTCAAACCCGCCAGCCACTCAAATCAGGTCCGGCTCGCGGCCCACGCGGTTGGCCAGTTTCGCCACTGTCAGCCCCTGCGCGATGATCGAGAAGATCACCACCATATAGGTCGCGGTCAGGATCATCGGTTTCCATTCGCTGTCGGGCAGCGACAAGACCAAAGCGACGGAAATCCCGCCTTTCAGCCCGCCCCATGTCATGATCGGCACCACCCCGCCGGAAAAGCCGCGGAAGGGTTTGAGGATGAAGACCGGCACCGCCACGGCCGCCAGCCGCGCCACCAGCGCCAGCGCTATGCCCATGGTGCCCGCGACCAGCAGGTCGGATGTAAAGGTGACGGCGAAAACCTCTAGCCCGATCAACAGGAACAGGACCGCGTTCAGGATTTCGTCGATCAGTTTCCAGAAGGCTTCGACATATTTGCGGGTTTCCTCGGACATGCCGTGTTTGGCGCCGATATCGCCGATCAGCAGCCCCGCGCAAACCGCCATGATCGGGGCGGAAACATGCAGTGCGACGGCCAGTTCATACCCGCCGAAGGCAAGGCCGAGCGTGATCAGCACTTCAAGTGAGTAGTCGTCGATCAGGCGCATCACGCGGAACACCAGCCAGCCAAGGACGATGCCCAGAAGCGCGCCGCCCACGACCTCTTGCACGAACAGCTTGGCCGCCCCCATCAGGGCGTTGTCGCCGTGATCGCCCGCGGCGCCGTGGGCATCGCCCCCCGGAAAGGCCAGCCCGATCAGCACAAGGAAGACGACATAGCCGACGCCATCGTTGAACAGGGATTCCCCCGCGATCTTGGTTTCCAGTGATTTGCGCAGGTTCGCCTCGCGCAGGACGCCCAAAACGGCGACCGGATCGGTGGGGGAAATAAGTGCGCCGAATACCAGCGCAATCATCAGCGGCATTCCGGTGATCCATGAAAACCCAAAACCGACGATGGCGGTGGACAGGCCCACGCCCAGCGTCGCCATCAGCACCACGACCCGCCACTGGCTGCGCAAATCGGAAATCGGGACATGCAGGGCGCCGGCGAACAGCAGCAGGCCCAGCATCCCTTCGAGCAGGGCATCGGAAAAGTCGATTCCGGTCACGATATGGCGGGCGTTGTCCGCAATGCCAAGGCCGGGTGCAAGCCGGTCGATCCCCAGCATCACCATCGAGGCCAGTAGAGAAACCACAAGGATGCCGATCGAGGAGGGAAGTTTGAGGAACAGGTAATTGATAGCCCCGAACGCGCCGGCCAGCACGATCAGTGCAGAGGTGATCTGAAGAAAGGTCATGGATGTTCCGGTTTTGCGCAATTCCCCCTGCCTATCATGCGGTGCGGAATGCGGGAAGTGACATGGCGGTCGAATCCGTGTTGCGAAATTTCTCCGTATCATTGCGGTTCGAGTGGGGCGTAAGCGGGGGGTGGCGGGGCGCGAAAGGCGCCCCGCCACCCCCCACCGGGCGAGCGCCATTTGGCGCGCGCAATTCAAGATACAGGATGCGAACCGGCGCGCCCGTTACCCCACTGCGCCCGTCACCCCACTGCGGATGTCGCGCGCGGCGGTTTCAGCGCAGCGTGATTTCGGCCCAGACCGGCAGGTGGTCCGATGCGACGCGGGCCGGGGCGGTGCTATGGGCACCGTGGGCCTTTGCCAGTAGGTCGCGGGTCAGGGCGAAACGGTCCAGCGGGGCCACCGGGCGCGGGCTGGGAAAGGACGGATGGGCGGGGATGAAATCCAGCTCTCCGGCGGCGGTGTCCATCGCCATGCCGGACCCCCATTCATTGAAGTCGCCGGTCAGCACCGTGGGCATATGCGGCAGGTTTTTCAGCGCGCGGGCGATGGTGGCCACCTGCAACACGCGGTAGCGGCGGATCACCCCCAAGTGCGCGCCCACCACCCGCACCGCACCGATTGCCGTCATCAGGTCGGCGCGGATTGCGCCGCGCGGCTCCAGCCCCGGCAGGTTGATGTGCTGCGTTTCCAGCACCTTTATGGTATCGCGGATCAGCATGGCATTGCCGTGCCAGCCCAGCGATCCGCCCGGCTCGCCAAAGGGGACGGGGTGCCAGCCTTCGGCCTCGGCCATGCCATGGGGCAGGGCGGCGGGGCGGGGGGGCAGGCGCTTGTCGGCCTCTTGCAGAACGACCACCTCTGCGGCCAGCGCCTCGATCACCTGAAGCGAGCGATCGGGCCTGCGCCGCAGGTCCAGCCCGACACATTTCTGAAGGTTATAGCTTGCAATGCGAAAATGCGGCGTCATATTTTAACAGATAGTTGCGCATCGGAGGAATGTCCACGCATGTTCCGCGAACAGACATGGATGGCCAAGGGGATTTGGCTGCTGCTGCTGCTGTTCGCGGCAGATGCGCTGATTTCCGGCCGCCTGTCGCTGGTATTCGTGGCTTTGGCGACCTTGGCGCTGTCCTTGGCGCCGGTCTATCTGGGGCGCTATGCGGATGTGCGGGTTCCGCCATCTTTCGTGCTTTTGGTAACGATCTTTGTCGGCGCGACCCTGCTCCTGGGCGAGGTGTATCATTTCTACGAACGGTTCTGGTGGTGGGATATCATGCTGCACGGAGGTAGCGCCATCGGCTTTGGTCTGATCGGATTTATCCTTGTTTTCATGATGTTTCAGGGCGACCGTTTCGCCGCGCCGCCTATCGCCGTGGCCTTTTTCGCCTTTTGTTTCGCCATTGCCATCGGCGCCACATGGGAGGTGTTCGAATTTGGCATGGACCAGATATTCGGCTTCAACATGCAAAAATCCGGGCTGATGGACACGATGACCGATCTGATCGTCGACATGGCCGGTGCGGGTATCGGGGCGCTGTCGGGGTTCTTGTACCTGAAGGGTCGGGAAAAGAATTTTCCGATTTCCCTGATCCACGAGTTCGTGGACCGCAACCCGGCGCTGTTCCGCCGGTTGAAGCGGCGCACACAGGACACGCGCAAGGCCGTGGGCCGCAGCGAGGGGCGCGAGCTTTAGGCATTTCCGTCGCGTTTGTTTGTATACAAAGAGATTGACGACAGGGCGCGCCGTGGCGCATCTGTCTGCCATGGAACGCAAAGAAAGAATTGACGGGATCGGGGCCTTTTACCTGGTGAGCTTCGCCGTGGTGTTGGCCTTCAACCAGGTGGTGATCAAGCTGGGCAACGGGGGGTTTCAGCCCGTGTTCATGGCGGCCATGCGCTCGGTCTTGGCGCTTTTGGTGCTGATGGTCTGGATGCGGCTGCGGGGCATTCCGATGCGCAGCCCGCGTGGCACATGGGGGGCGGGGCTGCTGATTGGCGGGCTGTTTTCTTTTGAATTTGTGGCGCTGTTCTGGGCGCTGGATCATACCAGCGTGGCGCGGGCGTCGATCCTGTTTTATTCGATGCCGGTGATGCTGTCTTTGGCGGCGCATTTTTTCCTGCCGGCCGAGCGGTTGACGCCGATGCGGTCGCTCGGGCTGGCGCTGGCCATGGGCGGGGTCGCGCTGGTTCTGGCCGAGCGCCAGGGCGGAGAGGCCAGCCTGATGGGCGATCTGGCTGCCTTGGCCGCCGCTGCCGGATGGGGCGGAATTGCCCTGTCGGTGCGGGTGACCCGCGCGCAGGATCTGGTGCCCGAGGTGCAGCTTTTATGGCAACTGGTGGTGTCTAGCGTGGTCTTGGGCGCGGTGGCGCCGCTGTTTGGCGAATTTTTCCGTGATCCCGGCCCATGGCACTGGGCGGGTCTGGGCTATCAGGCGATTGCCGTGGCCAGTTTCGGGTTCCTGTTCTGGTTCTTCCTGATGAAGCGTTACCCTGCATCCGGCGTGGCCAGCTTTTCGTTCCTGTCGCCGGTGATTTCAGTGCTTTTGGGATGGCTGGTGCTGGATGAGCGGGTCGGCCCGAATGTCTTTGCCGCGCTGGTTCTGGTGGCGATCGGGATCGTGTTGATAAACCGCCGCCCGCGGGTTGCGGGCTGAGCCGGAATGCTTGCAGGTTGCGGCGTTATGAACGCAGGCCGCGCGGTGTTTGGCAGTGCGGATCGGGTATTTTCAGAACAGTGAAAGGGTGGGGCGCGCGTGATTACTGCGCCAGCGCCTTGTCGATATAGCGTTGCAGGATCGGGGCGGGGATTTGTCCGTTCAGGAACATATCGGGAAAGACGGTGTAGGGGGCTGAGGTTGCGCCGATCGCTTTGGCAAGGGCCGCGTCTTTTTGGATGTCGAACTGCGTCACGCGGATCGGGTTGGTTTCGGCCAGTTTTTCAAGGTCTTGCAGCATGGTGGCGCAGTCGGAGCAATTGCGGCCTGTGATGATCGCGATGGTCAGGGGCGCGTCTGCCGCGCCAAAGGCGGTGCGGGCCGGATCGGTCAGGGCGGGGCGGTTGTCCGCAATGAGGCCCAAATCGGCCTGCTTGTCATCTGCATAGGGGTCGAACCCTTCGGGCGGGGCAAACCCGTTCTTATTTGTATCCATGGCGCGCTGCACGATCTGCGGCTCTGCCAGCAGCAGGGCGCGAATTTCCGCGCCAAGCGCGGCGCGCTCTTCGCGAGAAAGGCGGCTGTCGGACAGTGCGGGACCGGCGGTCAGCATGGGGCTGGCGATCAGTGCAAGGAAAAGCGGCAGGCGGGGCATGATGTTCCTTTTCTGCAAAGGGAAATGGGCAGGGCCGCGCGGCCCTGCCTATTGGGTCGTGGGCCTGTCCGGGTCAGTCGGCGCGGGCTTCGGACACCAGTTGGCGCATCCCGTCCAGCGGCACGTAGCCGCGCACCATCTGATCATCCAGCACGAAGGTCGGCGTGCCCGAGATTTGCAGGCGCTGCGCAAGCTGGTGGTTGGCGGCGACCACGGCGGTGACATCGTCGCTGCCCATGTGGGCCAGCGCCGCCTCGGCGTTGATGTCGGCGGCATTGCCGATGCGGGTCAGGCTTTCCTTGCCGATGCCGCCCTTGTGGGTGATCAGCGCGTCATGCACTTTTTTATAGGCTGCGTCGCCTGCGGTCTGCTTGACCGCGATGGCAAAGCGGGCGGCGGTCATGCTGTCCTCGCCCAAAATCGGAAAGTCTTTGACAATAAATCGAATATTTCCGTCGCTTTCGATCAGTTCGGCGACCTCGGAATGGGCTTTGCGGCAATAGCCGCAGCGGTAATCGGTGAATTCCACCAGCGTCACGTCGCCATCGGGATTGCCGCCCACCCAGGACACGCCATCATCGAAGATGTCCTTGGCATTGGCGGCGACCATGGCTTTTTCGTCCATCGCCTGTGCCGCGGCCTGCTGCTGTTCCAGCACGGCGACCGCATCCATGATGACCTGTGGGTTTTCCATCAGGTATTCACGGATTTCGCCGCGCAGGGCGGTGCGCTCTTCCTCGGTCATGTTGGTCAGATCGAAGGCGGCGGCGGGCAGGGCGGTCAGGCCCAAGGCGGCAGCGGTGAGGATCGGTTTAAGCATATAGGTCACTTTCTTTTACGGTTATTTCCGGCTTTTGCGGTTTTTCAGGGCGGCCTCGGCGGCAATTTGCACATCCGCGGCCCGCCGCCAAGAGGGCGCGCCGCGGGGCAGCAGCCCCAGGGCGCGGGTGGCGTGGGTGTTCGCGGTTTTCATGTCGCCTTGCAGCGCATAGCGTTCGGCCGCGGCCAGCGAGGCCATGCCGTTCTGGCCGGTCTTGGCATAGGCCGTGCCCAGATCGCGCAGCACGGGACCGTTGCGAAAATCGATGGCGCGGGATTTTTCCAGTACCGGCAGCGCGGCGCGGGGATTGCCCGCAGCCAGCAGGGCGCGGCCATAGCCCGCAAGGATCAGCGCATCGCGCGGGGCAAGGTTTGCCGCCCGCCTGTAGGCCTGCGCAGCGGCCGCGGCATTGCGCGATTCCAGCAGGATCTGCCCGCGCAGGTCATGGGCAAAGGGATCTTTCGGGCGCTGCGCGATCAGCCGGTCCACGGCGGCCAGCGCGCGCTTGGTGTCAGAGCCGCGGTGAAAGGCCACGGCCTGCCGAATCAGGGTCACATCGTCCGTGCCAAGGTTGCGCCCCGTGCGGGTGAAGGTCCAGCTTGGCGCATTCAGATAGGCCGTCAGCTTGCCCTGCGCGCGGGCGAACCAATAGGCGGCCTGCGGGTCTGGCGGCGCCGTGTCGGTGGTGGCGGCGCGGGCCTTGACCGCGCGCAGCCGGTCGCGCGACAGCGGGTGGGTGCGCGCATAGGGGTCTTGCCGACGCTCTGCCAGCACCTCTTGGCCGCGGAAGATGTTCAGCACCTTTTCAAAGCCCTTTGGGTCGGCCCCGGCGCGGGCCATGTAATTGATCCCCGAAGCATCGGCGGCCGATTCCTCGGCCCTGGTGTGGGCAAAGAATACCCGCTGCGCCGAACCCGCGATGCCAAGCGAGGCCGCGCCGGCGGCCTGCGGGTCGGCCCCCGCGGCGGCGGCGGCCACGGCCAGCGCCATGCCCAGCCCGGTGATCGTATTGGCGCGGGCCATGTTGGAATAGCGGCGTGTGATATGGCCATTCGCGATATGCGCGGCCTCGTGCGCGATGACCGATTGCAGCATTTCGGGGGTTTTCATGCGTTGCAGAAGGCCGGAGTGGATGAAGATATGCCCGCGATCCAGCACGAAGGCGTTCAGCGTGCGGTCGCGCACGATCAGGATGCGGGTCGTGCGGGGCAGGCCCGCCGCGGCAAGGATCGGCGCGGCCAGCCGTTGCAGGGAATATTCGATATCGGCGTCGCGGATCAGGGTGACGGCCTGCGCGGGGCGGGCCGTGGCCGACAGGACACCAAGCAGCATCAGGCACAGTGCCAGCGCCGCTGTCAGCCGTGTCATGATTGCCCGCGCCTTTGCCCGCATTGACCTTTGCCCCGTTTTGCTGTTGCTTGCGGCCCGAACCGTGCCGCCGTTCGGCACGCATGATACGCGTCGCTTTCGGCGCGAAGGATGAGGGCAAAAGATGCGGAACTCAAGGCGCGGAGCGGTTGATCCCTTCATTGTGATGGATGTGATGGAGGCCGCGCGGGCTGCCGAAGAGGCGGGGCGGCACGTTATTCACATGGAGGTGGGGCAACCCGCGACCCCGGCCCCCGGCGCGGCACGCGACGCTTTGGCGCGGGCGATGTCGGGTGGCGATGCGCTTGGCTATACCGTGGCACTGGGCCTGCCTGCGCTGCGCGCACGGATCGCGCGGATGTATGGCGAATGGTATAATGTCGATCTGGACCCGGCGCGGGTGGTGGTCACGCCCGGATCGTCGGGCGCATTCATCCTGGCCTTTACGGCGCTGTTCGATACCGGGGACCGGGTCGGCATCGGTGCGCCGGGATACCCGTCTTACCGGCAGATCCTGAAGGCGCTGGATTTGCAGCCGGTGATGTTGGAAACGGCGGCGAAAAACCGCTATCAGCCGGTGCCGTCCGATTTGCAGGGGCAGGATTTGCAGGGGCTTATGGTGGCCTCGCCCGCGAACCCGTCGGGGACGATGTTGGGGCGCGATGCCTTGGGGGATCTGATGGGGGCCTGCGCGGACAGCGGCGCGGCCTTTATCAGCGACGAGATTTACCACGGCATCGAATACGAGGCGAAGGCGGTCACGGCCTTGGAAATCTCGGACGAGTGTTACGTGATCAATTCGTTTTCCAAGTATTTTTCCATGACCGGCTGGCGGGTTGGCTGGATGGTGGTGCCCGAGGATCATGTGCGCATCATCGAGCGGATCGCGCAGAACATGTTCATCTGCCCGCCCCATGCCAGCCAGGTCGCGGCCCTTGCGGCGATGGATTGCGAGGATGAGTTGCAGGGCAACCTGTCGGTTTACGCAGAAAATCGCAGGCTGATGCTGGAGGGGTTGCCCAAGGCCGGGTTCGATCGGATCGCGCCGCCGGACGGGGCGTTTTATGTTTACGCCGACGTGTCGCATATCACCGATGACAGCCGCGCCTTTGCCGCCGAAATTCTGGAGAAGGCGGGCGTGGCGGTGACGCCGGGGCTGGATTTCGACGAGGGGCGCGGGGCGGGCACGTTGCGGTTTTCCTATGCGCGGTCCACGGCTGATATCAATGAGGGAATGGCGCGGCTGGCGCGCTTCATGGCGGAGCGGCGCGTGGGCTGAGGTGTCGGAGCCTTCGGCGGGAGGTATTTTCGGAACAATGAATGGGTGGGCGGGGCGCATGTGTTTGCGGCCCGTTTTTCATGACCCGTTTTTGTGGCCCGTTTTTGTAGCCTGTGCGAATCCTGCCTGCATGGGGTAGGATGCAAAAAACACCCTAGCGGAAACGGGGCGAATGAGCAGGATTATCGGATTTTTCGCAGCTTTGTGGCTGTTGGCCGCGCCTTTGGCTGTGGTGGCGCAGGAGGGGTTTGGCGCTTTGGCGCGTGTTGCCCCCGAAGGACTGTCGCTGAAGGGCGTGCGCGGCGAGGTTTCGCTTGACCTGGGGTTGAGCCAGGGGGTGCCGTGGCGCGCCTGGATGCTGGACGGCCCGCCGCGGCTGATCCTTGATTTCCGCGAGGTCGATTGGGGCGCTTTGGATGGGGCGGGCGCGGATGCGGTGCGCGGGGTAACGGCGCTGCGCTATGGTGCCTTCCGCCCCGGCTGGTCACGGTTGGTGCTGGAACTGGACGCGCCGATGTTGATCGACAGCGCCGAGATGCGTGTGGACGAGACCAGCGGCGCGGCGGCGCTTTCGGTGCGGATGGCGGCGGCGAGCGAGGCGCAGATGTTGGCGCGGACCGGGGTTGAGCCATCATCGGGGTGGGATTTGCCCGCGCCCGCGGCGGTCGCGGGTAAACCGGCGAAAACCGGCAAGCTGATGATCGTGCTGGACCCCGGCCATGGCGGGATCGACCCCGGTGCGGAACGGGGGGGCACGTCGGAAAAGGACCTGATGCTGCGTTTTGCCCGCGAGTTGAAGGACATATTGATGCGCGGCGGTCTGTTCGACGTGGTGCTGACCCGCGAGGATGACACCTTTGTTTCGCTGGAACGGCGCATTGCCATTGCCCATGCGGCGGGGGCGGACCTGTTCATTTCGCTTCATGCGGATGCATTGGCCGAGGGGCGCGCGCATGGGGCGGTGGTGCATTTGCTGGCCGACGCGGCCTCGGATGCGGCCTCGGCCCAGTTGGCGGAGCGGCACGACCGCGATGAATTGCTGGCCGGTGTGGACCTGACGGGGCAGGACGACCAGGTGGCGGGTATCCTGATGGATCTGGCGCGGCAGGAAACCCAGCCGCGCGCCGAACGGTTGGGGATTGCGCTGGTGGACGGGTTGCTGGGTGCCGATGTGGAGGTGAACAGCCGCCCCATTCGCCGCGCCGCCTTTTCGGTTTTGAAGGCGGCGGATATTCCGTCGGTGTTGCTGGAGGTCGGGTTCATGTCCAGCCCGCGCGACTTGGCGAACCTGCGCAACGCGCATTGGCGGGTGCGCATGGCGGGGGCCTTGCGCGATGGTATCCGCGCATGGGCCGAGGAAGACGCGGCGCTGAAAGGTCTGGTGCGGCAGTGAGTGCGCCGCAGAACGGTGCGGCAGTGAGTGCGCCGCAGAACGGTGCGGCGACACGCGCGCCGCAGCGGAGCGCCAGCCATATTTTCACCGTGGCGGGCGGGCGAAAAACAGCCCATTTCTCACCCACTGGTGTTTTGACCGCGCGGCGCGCCGCGTGTAAAGAAGCGCCAAGCATAGGGGGCTGTCTGACGTGATCCGTTTTATCCTGTCTGTACTGGGCGCGATTTTCACCGCCGTGACGCTGGGGCTGTTCGTTCTGGCGGCAACCATCGGCGCGGTGTTCTATATCTACGGCCGCGACCTGCCCAGCCATGAAAGCCTGGCGCAATACACGCCCCCCACGATCAGCCGCATCTATTCCGGCGAGGGGCAGGTGATCGACGAATTCAGCCGCGAGCGCCGCCTGTTCACCCCGGCCGAGGATATTCCCGATCTGGTCAAACAGGCATTCATCAGCGCCGAAGACAAGAATTTCTATACCCACAAGGGGTATGATATGCGCGGCATCGTCAGTGCTGGCATTGACGCGGTGAAATCGGGCGGCAGCGATGTGCGCGGCGCGTCCACCATCACGCAGCAGGTGATGAAGAACTTTTTGCTGGGCGGCGAGCGCAAGGCCGAGCGCAAGATCAAGGAGATCATTCTTGCAACGCGGCTGGAGGAAACCCTGAGCAAGGACAAGATCCTTGAGCTGTATCTGAACGAGATTTTCCTTGGCCAGAATTCATACGGGGTGACGGCTGCCGCGCAGACCTATTTCAACAAGACCCTGTCGGAACTGGCCCCCCACGAGGCGGCGTTCCTGGCTTCCTTGCCCAAGGCACCGTCGGATTACCACCCGGTGCGGCGCAAGGAGCGTCTGACCCAGCGGCGCAATTTCGTTTTGAAAGAGATGTACGAGAACGGCTATATCGAGGAGGCCGCCTATCGGGCCGAACGCGAACTGCCGCTGAAATCGGTGCAGAACGGCGATTACGAAAGCTATCAGACCGCGCGCCAGCCGCGTGACTATTTCACCGATGAAATCCGTCGCCAGTTGTCCAAGGATTTCGGCGAGGAGGAGTTCTTTTCCGGTGGGATGACGGTGCGGGCGACGATCGATCCCGACATGCAGGTGATCGCGGCCCATGCCTTGCAGCTGAGCCTTGAGCAATATGACCGCGGGCTTGGCCGTTGGCGCGGCACCGGCAAATCCATCGACCCGTCCGAACTGGGATCGGAGCAGGAATGGCGCGCGGCGCTGTCTGATGTGTCGGTTCCGCGCGACGTGGACCTGGAATCAAAATGGTATCCGGCGGTGGTGCTGGCCGTGGAGGAAAACCAGCTGCGCATCGGCATCGAGGGGGTCGAGGAAACCGAGGCAGAGCCTTTCGTGATCCCGCGCAAGGATACATCGTGGTTCAAGGGTGACCTGGCATCGAATTTCAAGCGTGGTGACGTGGTGCTGGTGCGCCGCATGACCGAGGGCGAGAACGGGACCGGCGCGTTCATCCGCTGGACCTTGCGGCAGGTGCCCGAGGCACAGGGCGGGTTCATGGCGATGGATGTGCAGACCGGCCGCGTGATCGCCATGCAGGGCGGGTTCAGCTATCAGCATTCGGTGTTCAACCGTGCGACGCAGGCGATGCGTCAGCCCGGCTCCAGCTTCAAGCCGTTTGTCTATGCCTCGGCACTCGACAGCGGCTATACCCCCGCGACGATCGTGATCGACGCCCCGATCGAGATCAACACCCCGCAGGGGCTGTGGCGGCCCAGGAACGCCAGCAACCAGTTCTATGGCCCGACGCCGATGCGCACCGGGATCGAACGGTCGCGGAACCTGATGACCATCCGCCTTGCGCAAGAGGTGGGCATGGACCTGGTCGCCGATTACGCCGAACGCTTTGGCGTCTATGACGAGATGAAGCCGTTTCTTGCCAACTCGCTTGGGTCGCAGGAATCGACATTGTTCCGCATGGTGGCGGCCTATGCCATGTTCGCCAATGGCGGCGAGCGGGTGGAGCCGACGCTGGTGGACCGCGTGCAGGACCGTTACGGCAAGACGCTGTATAATCACGACAAGCGCAGCTGCGTCGATTGCGATGACCCGACTTTGCAGGACGGGTTTGGCCCGCGCATCGTCAGCAACCGCGACCGGGTGATGGATGCGATCACGGCGTATCAGCTGACCTCGATGATGCGGGGCGTGGTGGAACGCGGCACGGCCAGCCGCGCGGTCAACCTGCCGGTGCCCGTGGCGGGCAAGACCGGCACCACCAACGATGCGCTGGACGTGTGGTTCATCGGCTTTACCAACAAGATCGTGGCAGGCTGCTATATCGGCTATGACACGCCGCGGCCCCTGGGGCGCGGGGCGTCGGGCGGCGGCATGTGCGGGCCGGTGTTCCAGCGGTTCATGTCGCAGGCGATCAAGAAATACGGCGGCGGCAAGTTCCGCGTGCCGCCGGGCGGGCATTTCATCAATATCGACCGTTTCACCGGCGCACGGCTGGGCTACGATGCCAGCGGCGAACATGTCGTGGCCGAGTATTTCCGCGATGGCGAAGAGCCGATCTTTGGCATCACCTTTGACGGCGGTTTTGCCATGGGCGCGAACCTGCCCCTGGTCGAGGAAGTCGGCGGACGGCAGGGCAAGCAGATTACCACATCCACCGGCAAAAAGGCCGTGGTGGGGCCGAAAGCCAGCTTTGGCTCGTTGTCATCGGGCGGGCTGTACTAGGCCGGGGTCGAGAGTATTTGAAGAACAGTGAAAGCAGGGGGCCCGGCAAGGGCAAAGGGGGCGCGCATGGTCGTAGCAAGGGTAATCGCGGTGGCAGGTCTGGCGCTGACAATGGTGCAGGCCGCGCCGGTCGCGGCGTAGGACGCGGCCGCGCGGGTTTGGGTGTCATACCGGATCACCGATGATAGCCCCAAGGTGACGGGTTACATGCAGGTGGGGATCAAGGACGGCAAGACCGTCATCCCCAAGGCCTATTCCGTCAAACGCATCGGCCAGCTGATCGCTGGCGATTGTGCCAGCGGCAAGGTCGGCAAGATCACCCCTGGCAAGCAGAAAACCAAGCGCAAGTGGGCTTTTGTCCGGCAGGCGTTTGAAACCACCTGTGCGGGCGGTCCGCACCCGTCGATCGGGGCGACCTCTGGCTCGGTGATGGTCAAGGTCGAGCGGCCCGATGGCGGGCGCGACACGGCCGAATACTTCTTTGGTCGCAACGGCAATATGGTCACGACCTACAAGAACCGCTGAGGCATTCGTGCGCCCGCGCCCCGCTTGCGGCGGGGGCGCAAAACCTCTATCACGCGGCTCTGAAACGAAGGTCAGGAACACCCATGCGCGCCGATGCCCAGAATGCCGTGAACGAAATTCGCAAATCCATTGATCTGCTCAAGCAGCGCATGGATTGGGAAACGGTCAAATACCGGCTGGAAGAGTTCAACGCGCGGGTCGAGGACCCGACGCTGTGGGACGATGCCGAGCGGGCGCAAAAGCTGATGCGTGACCGCCAGTTGCTGGTGGATGGCATCGCCGTGGTCGAAGGGCTGGACCGCGAGTTGCAGGACAATATCGACCTGATCGAACTGGGCGAGATGGAGGGCGACCAGGAGGTCGTCACCGAAGCCGAGGACGCGCTGAAGGCGCTGCGCGACGTTGCCGCCGAAAAAGAGCTGGAGGCCCTGCTGGACGGCGAGGCCGACGCCAATGACACCTTTCTTGAAATCAACGCGGGCGCAGGCGGGACCGAAGCCTGCGACTGGGCGTCGATGTTGCAGCGGATGTACGTCCGCTGGGCCGAAAAGAAGGGTTACAAGGTCGAACTGCAATCCGAGGAAGCCGGCGGCGAGGCGGGCATCAAATCCTGCGCCTACAAGATTTCCGGCCACAATGCCTATGGTTGGCTGAAGTCGGAATCGGGCGTGCATCGCCTGGTGCGGATTTCGCCTTTTGGCAAGGGCACGCGGGAAACCTCTTTCGCGTCGGTCTGGGTTTATCCGGTGGTCGATGACAACATCGACATCGAAGTGAACCCCGCCGATATCCGCATCGACACCTACCGGTCGTCCGGTGCGGGCGGGCAGCACGTCAATACCACCGATTCCGCAGTGCGGATCACCCACCACCCCACGGGGATCGTGGTCACGTCTTCGGAAAAGTCGCAGCACCAGAACCGCGACATCGCCATGAAGGCGCTGAAATCGCGCCTGTACCAGATGGAACTGGACAAGCGCAACGCCGCCATCAACGAGGCGCATGAAAACAAGGGCTCGGCGGGCTGGGGCAACCAGATCCGGTCCTATGTCTTGCAGCCCTACCAGATGGTCAAAGACCTGCGCACGGGGTTCGAAACCTCGGACACATCGGGTGTGCTGGATGGCGATCTGGACGGGCTGATGGCCGCGACCCTGGCGATGAACGCTTCGGGCAAGTCTCGCGCTGACGCGCAGAACGACGACTGATACGCGCGGTGCTTGTTGCGCTTGCGCTGCTGGCTGCCCCAAAAGGGGGGCGACGAGATGATGCGCTTTGTCGCCGCCAAGATCATCGCGGGTGAGATGACCTTCTATTCCCCCGATCCGCTGCGTACCCTTAAGGGGTTCCAAAGCCTTGTGGGTGATTTCGCCAATGTGCCGGACATCAAGGCGATGCGGAAAAATAATGCGGCCTTGTTGCAGCATTTCGGCGCGCTGGTCCGGTCCGAGAACGCGCAGATCGTCTGTAACTGGACATATTTCCCCGATTTCATCCGCGTGACCGACCCGTTGAAAGAACTGTCCGGCGGCGCGGCCAGCAATGCCTGGGTCAGGCTGGAATTGATGATGATCGTATTGGGTGCGGGCTGGGTGGAAGGGGCCGGGCCCCGGTCGAAACGCTTGCCCTGCCCGCCGCTTTGTCACTACCAATAGGGTAAGCCCCTTGCGGGCCACAGCCCGGAGGAGCGCAATGGATATTCTTGAACTTGAAGCGGTGGACCTGTCCGTCCGCATGGCCGATGGAGATTTGTCAGCGGTCGAGGTGATGACCGCCTGCCTGACCCAGGTCGAGGCGGCGAATGGCGCGGTGAACGCGCTGGTGTCCCTGCGGGATCGCGACAGCCTGATGGCCGAGGCCCGCGCCGCCGATGCCGCCCCGCGCAAGGGGTGGCTGCATGGCATTCCGGTTGCGGTGAAAGATCTGGCAAACGTGGCGGGGTTGCCGACTACCATGGGCTCGCCCGCCTTTGCCGATTTCACCCCCAAGGCGGACGATCTGGTTGTGGCGCGGATGCGCGATGCCGGCGCGATTTTTATCGGCAAGACCAACACGCCGGAATTCGGCCTTGGGTCGCACACGGTGAACCCCGTCCACGGGGCCACCTGCAACCCATATGACAACAGCCGCAGCGCGGGCGGATCGTCTGGCGGGGCGGCGGCGGCGTTGGCCACCCGTATGCAATGGGTCTGCGACGGGTCCGATATGATGGGCAGTCTGCGCAACCCGGCGGGCTGGAACAATGTCTATGGTTTCCGCCCGTCCTGGGGCTTGGTGCCGCCCGATCCGGTGGGCGATGTTTACCTGCACAATCTGGCGACACTGGGGCCGATGGCGCGGTCCGTCCGCGATATCGCGGCCTTGCTGGACACCCAGGCCGGAAGCGACCCGCGCCTGCCGTTCAGCCATGACGCAGGCCCGTTCACCGGCGCTCTGGACGCTGACGTGAAAGGCTGGCGTATTGGCTGGCTGGGGGACTGGGGCGGTGCCTACCCGATGGAACAGGACGTGCTGCCCCATTGCGAGGCCGCGCTAAAAACCTTTGAAAATATGGGCTGCACGGTGGAACACCTGCCACCCCCCATGCCCGCCGCCGATCTGTGGCAGTCATGGGTGGACCTGCGCGCCTTTGCCAATGCCGCGCGGCTTCAGCCGCTTTACGACATCCCCGAAAAATGCGCAGAACTGCCCACCCAAGCCATATGGGAGATCAAGCGCGGCATGGCCCTGTCTGCGATGGACGTGCAACGTGCCAGCGCCATCCGCTCGCGATGGTATGCCCGGACCCAAGAGTTGTTCCGCGATTACGACGCGCTGATCCTGCCCACGGCGCAGGTCTGGCCCTTCCCGCTGGACTGGCATCACCCCACCGAAATCGCAGGCCGGAAAATGGACAGCTATCACCGCTGGATGGAGGTGGTCATTCCCGCCTCTCTCATCGGGTTGCCGACGCTTGGCGTGCCCGCGGGGTTCGGCGCGAATGGCCTGCCGATGGGGCTGCAAATCATGGGGCGCTACAAGAACGACCTGCATGTCCTGCAACTGGGGCAGGCCTGGCATCATGCCACCGGATGGCCGCAGCGCAAACCGCCGCAGGTCTGACACAACCCGCCCCATTTCATTGTTCCGAAAATACCTCCGCCGAAGGCTTCGGACACACGTAAAACGCGCAGCCCTTGATTTCAAACGCGAAACCACGTCTCATGTTCGGCAATAAGAATATAAAGGGAGGACACCATGCCGGACACGCCGAAGGAGGGGCTGCCCGAACTGGGCAAGGTCACATTTCAGATGCTGGGCGAGGCGCTGCGCAGGGGCTGGGCCGATTTTCGAAAGGCACCGCTGTTCGGGCTGGTCTTTGCCCTGGTCTATGTGGCGCTTGGCTGGGTGTTGGGGCTGATCACATGGGTCACCGGGCAAAGCTATTGGCTTATCTTCGCGGCGGTCGGCTTTCCGCTGGTCGGGCCTTTTGCCGCCGTGGGGTTGTATGATGTCAGCCGCCGGATCCAGCAGAACCGGCCGCTGGACCTTTACCAGATCTTCGGCGTGGTCGCGAAACAGTCGAAACGGCAATTGCCGTCGATCTGTGCGATCATCATCATGGTTTTCCTGTTCTGGTTCTTCCTGGCCCATATGATCTTTGCCCTGTTTCTGGGCCTGTCCACCATGACCAATGTGTCCAGCAGTTTCGGCGTCTACCTGACACCGAACGGGCTGGCGATGTTGGGGGTGGGGTCGGCCGTTGGCGGGGCGTTTGCCCTGCTGCTTTATATGATCACCGTTATCTCGATGCCGCTGCTGCTGGACCGCGAGGTGGATTTCGTCACCGCGATGATCACCAGTTTCCAGACCGTCGCGGGGAACCCCGTGCCGATGCTGGCATGGGCCGTGCTGATCGCGGGGATGACCTTTGTGGCCATGCTGCCGTGGTTTCTGGGCCTGTTCATCGTGCTGCCGATCCTTGGGCATGCAACGTGGCACCTGTATGATCTGATCTGCGCGGCAGGCCAGGCCGAGATGGCCGAGGATGAAAGCCCGGTCGGGACGGCAGAGCTGGCTTAGGCGAAGGGCATATCCGTGCGCAGCAAGCGCCGGACAAAGGGTGGCAGGTCGATTTCCGCCACGAAACCGGCATTTCGCGCGGTATCCAGAACGGATTTCGTATCCAGCAGGTGTTCATAGACCAGCCGCACCGCACGGGTGGAGTTGGAGCTTTCGCGCACCGTACGGGTTACGTAGCCCTCCCAGAAATTGTTCTGGAAGGATGGCACGCGGGCCAGAAAGTTGAACGATCCGGTGTTGCCCGCGCGGGCCGAAACATTCAGCGCGATCCCGTCTTCTTGCGTGATGGCATAGCCGCGGAATTCGCGGTTGGGCGCAGTGATCGGCAGACCAAGCGCGGCGATCCCATTGCGCGATTCATAGCCGCGCAAAAAAGTGTAACCGTCGCGGCGGAACACAAAGACCATGCCCTGAACAAAGCGCGAGTCATCGGTAAAGCTGCGCCGCGTGAACTTGTAGAACCCGGTCGGGAAATCATCGGCCGGCACATGGGTCGAACTGCCAAAGCTGGGGGCCAGAAAGGGATGCGCCAGCAGCCCGTTCCCATCGGTTGACAGGTCCGCCGCCGGTTCCAGCAAAATGCGCGCATCGACCCCGAAAAAGTTGCAGATCCGGTGCAGCACATCGGGCCGCGGGAAACTTTCGCCTGACAGGTAGCGGTTGAACTGGGTGCGGTTGATTTCCAGGTCGCGGCACAGGCTGGCGACCGAGGGATAGTCGCGCGCAAGCTGACGCAGGTTCGCTCCGAACATTGCGCGCAATTCCGCCGGCGTGACGCTGCTTTGAGGGGATGCCTTGTCTGTTTTCACGTTCTGCGTGTATTCTTGTAGGGTTCACTGGCGGCGAACTTATCAGGTCGAACACTCATTCCAAGACCCTATTTTTACTTTTTGATGCGCTTTCACGTCTGACGTGGCGCTAAATGGCGTCAGTGACGCCCGCGAGCGACACAAATGCAGGCCGCACGCTGCTGAATTGGGCGTGGTTTTTTTGAGCAAAATTCCGCACAGTATGTACACACTCAACACAACCTGATGGGAATCATTATCATGTTCGGAGTCGTTCTTTGGTGTTCGCATGCGGAACGCAAGGCCGTGATTTGGTGCGAGGATCATGGCGACCTGGCATTCTATATTGCAGAAGGTGACGCGGCGCATGATGCCCTGTTGGAGTTTGACGCTGGCGACTTGGTGCAATTTGATCTGGCTCAGGAACGATTCATGCGGCGTGCGAACAACCCGTGCCTTGTTTCCGAAGGTCAGTTTTCCGATCTTTCCGATGATCTGCTTGCATCCGGCACCTCCTGTTCGGCCCCGCACCCATCGCGCGAGGCCCGGCCGACATTCGGGCAGGTCATTCCTTTCCATCCGGGCAGTGACACAAAACAGCGCAACGAACTGCGCCACCTGGCCTGACCGCCGGTATCTTGACAGACTTTTCCACTCACGACGATTGCCTAAACTCACACACAAGAAAAAACGCGGCGGATTGTTCCGCCGCTTTTTCTTTATGCCTTATTCTTCGGGATAGGCGGCAGGGCGCGCGCCCGCCCGCCAGCGCCGGAATTACAGCCCGCGCGACAAGGCCGCGACGCCGGTGCGGGCCACTTCGGTCAGGCCAAGCGGGCGCATCAGGTCGGCAAAAGCGTCGATCTTTCCCGGCGTGCCGGTGATTTCAAACACGAAAGAGGTCAGCGTGCTGTCCACCACGTTGGCGCGGAAAATATCCGCAAGCCGCAGTGCCTCGACCCGCTTGTCGCCCTCGCCCTCGACCTTCAGCAAGGCCAGTTCGCGTTCCACGCTGGCCCCTTCGACGGTCAGGTCGTGGACTTCGTGCACAGGCACGATGCGCCCCAGCTGTGCCTTGATCTGTTCGATCACCTGCGGCGTGCCGGTGGTGACAATGGTGATGCGCGAGCGATGCCCCGCATGGTCCACTTCGGCCACGGTCAGGCTGTCGATGTTATACCCGCGCCCCGAAAACAACCCGATCACACGGGCCAGCACGCCCGCCTCGTTATCAACGAGAACGGCCAGCGTATGTTTTTCGCTTACGTCCGAAAAATTCGGGCGCAGGTTATAGGCGGAATGTTTGTTAGAGCCTTTTTTGATCTGTAGCGCAGACATTAGCTAATGTCTCCTTCATCATTCGTTTTATTCTCTTGAGCAGCTTCAAGGTCAGCCACTTTTTGTTTTGTGGCTTGGACTTCGATTGCTTTGATTGAAGCTACGACAACATATTGGACTGCGACAATTCCAACAAAATAGCCTATCGCAGCTGGCACCCCTACATTTCCCGAGAACAACAGGAGAAAAGGCACGAGGAATAGGCCTTGGCAAAAGCGTAAGATGAGGACCGAAAGCATCTGCCACCACTTTGGCATGAGCATTGTGTTCACTGTTGAGTGCATTTTCTTATCCTCACACCATCACCGCGCCGCCAGCCTTGATGGCGCCCTTGGTCGAGGCCTCTCCCATCAGCATTTTGTTATGCGCAGCGCCTGACGGAATCATCGGGAAACAGTTTTCGTGTTTTTCCACCAGACAGTCGAAAATCACCGGCCCGTCATAGGCCAGCATTTCCTTGATCGCCTCGTCCAGATCATCGGGGTTGTCGCAGCGGATGCCCTTACACCCGAAGGCCTCGGCCAGTTTCACGAAATCGGGCAGGGATTCGGACCACGAATGCGAATACCGCTCACCATGCAGCAATTCCTGCCACTGGCGCACCATGCCCAGCCGTTCGTTGTTCAGGATGAACTGTTTGACCGGCAGGCGGAATTGCATGGCGGTGCCCATTTCCTGCATGTTCATCAGCCAAGACGCCTCGCCCGCGACGTTGATGACCAGGCTGTCAGGATGCGCCATCTGCGCCCCGATAGATGCCGGAATGCCATAGCCCATGGTGCCAAGGCCACCGGACGTCATCCAGCGGTTCGGATCCTCGAAGCCAAGGAATTGTGCGGCCCACATCTGGTGCTGGCCGACCTCGGTGCAGACGTAGCGGTCCATGTCCTTGGTCAGCGCCTCAAGCCGCTCAAGCGCGTATTGCGGCTTGATCACCTTGCCGTCCTGTTTGAAGGCAAGGCAATCGACCTTGCGCCAGTCGCTGACCTGCGCCTGCCACTTGGCCACGGATGCCTTGTCGGTCTTGCGGCCGCGTGCCTTCCAGACCTTCAGGATATCCTCAAGCACATGGCCCACGTCACCGACGATGGGGATATCGGCCTTGATCACCTTGTTGATCGACGACGGATCGATGTCGATATGCGCCTTGATGGATTTCGGCGAGAAGGCCGAGACAAGGCCAGTGATCCGGTCGTCGAACCGCGCGCCGATGTTGATCATTAGGTCGCAGTCGTGCATCGCCATGTTCGCCTCGTAGAGGCCGTGCATGCCCAGCATCCCCAGCCAGTTTTCACCGGATGCGGGATAGGCGCCCAGGCCCATCAGGGTAGAGGTGATGGGAAAGCCGGTCGCGTCCACCAGTTCGCGCAGCAATTGGCACGCGGCCTTGCCCGAATTGATCACGCCGCCGCCGGTGTAGAACACAGGGCGCTTGGCCTTTTCGATGGCGGCGACCAGTTCGGTGATCTCCTCCATGTCGCCCTTGATCTGGGGCTGGTAATGGCTGACCGTGACCTCGCGTTTCGGCGTATAGCTGGCCGAGGCGAACTGCACATCCTTGGGCAGGTCCACCAGAACCGGGCCGGGCCGACCGGTAGAGGCGACGTGGAATGCCTCGTGCAGGGTGGCGGACAGGTTCTCTGTCTCTTTGACCAGCCAGTTGTGTTTCGTGCAGGGGCGGGTGATGCCGACTGTGTCGGCCTCTTGAAAGGCGTCGTTGCCGATCATGAAGGTCGGCACCTGGCCGGACAGGACCACGATCGGAATGCTGTCCATCAACGCATCGGTCAGGCCGGTCACCGCATTGGTCGCACCGGGGCCGGATGTGACCAGCGCCACGCCCACCTTGCCGGTGGACCGCGCATAGCCTTCGGCGGCGTGAACCGCGCCCTGTTCGTGGCGCACCAGAACATGCTTGATATCGTTTTGCTGAAAGATCTCGTCGTAAATCGGTAGCACGGCACCACCGGGGTATCCGAATACGACGTCCACACCCTGATCCCTGAGGGCCTGAACCACCATTTTCGCTCCGGTCATCTGACGTGTCATGTGCTTTGCTCCGTTCTCGACGTCATCATTAGCGCAATAAAAAGCCCCCGATTTTTGATCGGGGGCGCATGGGTTACCAATATGGTGTCCGTTACCGGCCCATGCGCCATTTTCCTACAATTACGACCATCTCGGTCATGGGAAAGCCTCTTGCTTGCGTGGGCGCGACATTAGGAGGGCTGCGCGGCAGCGTCAACCGGGTTTTGGGGGAAAATATGTCGCGTGGCGGGATTTTTCTTTGCGAAAGTTGCGCGAAAACGGGTTTGGCTTTCTAAAAGTGATGCTTGGCGGCGGCTGCGCCCCGTGCTATGCCGTTTCCATGACCCTGAATGCCATCATCTGCATTTGCATTATTGCCTGACGCCCACGTGTGGCGGGCCGGTCTTCTATTCCCTCTCAGAGTTGAAGTTGATAAGCCCGCCGCGGAAGAATTGCGCCCTGCGAGGAGCCCCGCGCCATGACCGAGACCAAGCCGCAGATCAAACTGCACAACAGCCGCACCCGCCGCAAAGAGGTGTTCACGCCGATTGATGAGGAAAACGTGCGCATGTATGTCTGCGGGCCGACGGTTTACGACCGTGCGCATCTGGGCAATGCGCGCCCGGTGGTGGTGTTTGACGTGCTTTACCGGCTGCTGCGCCATGTCTATGGGGCCGATCACGTCACCTATGTGCGCAATTTCACCGATGTGGATGACAAGATCAACGCGCGGGCGGCGGAAAGCGGGCGGTCCATTGCCGAGATCACCGAGGAAACGATCCGGTGGTATCTGGGCGACATGGGCGCATTGGGTGCGCTGGAGCCGGACCACATGCCCCGCGCCACGCAATATATCGGCGCGATGATTGCCATGATCGAAGATCTGATCGCCAAGGGCCATGCCTATGCGGCGGACGGGCATGTGCTGTTTTCGGTGTCGTCGTATAAGGACTACGGCGCGTTGTCGGGCCGCACGGTGGACGACATGATCGCCGGCGCGCGGGTCGAGGTTGCGCCCTATAAACGCGACCCGATGGATTTCGTCTTGTGGAAGCCTTCGTCGGACGATCTGCCGGGTTGGGACAGCCCGTGGGGCAGGGGGCGGCCCGGCTGGCATATCGAATGTTCGGCCATGAGCTATGAGTTGCTGGGGGCGTCTTTCGACATTCACGGCGGCGGGAACGATTTGATGTTCCCCCACCACGAGAACGAGATCGCCCAAAGCTGCTGCGCCCACCCCGAGGGGCATTTTGCGAACTACTGGCTGCACAATGAAATGCTGCTGGTCGAGGGCAAGAAGATGTCCAAGTCGCTTGGCAATTTCTTTACCGTGCGGGATTTGCTGGAACAGGGCGTGCCGGGGGAGGTGATCCGGTTCGTGTTCCTGTCCACGCATTACGGCAAGCCGATGGACTGGACCGAGAAGAAGCGGGCCGAGGCAGAGGCTACGTTGCGCAAGTGGCGGACGCTTTCGGAGGGCATCGAGCCCTCCTCCAGCGCGGACGCCGAGGTGGTAGCCTGCATCGCGGACGATCTGAACACGGCCGGTGCGATTGCATTGATGCACCGCATGGCGTCCGAAGGGCGTGTGGCCGATCTGGTCGCTTCTGCACGGCTGCTGGGATTGTTGGAGCCGTCGATGGGCGATTGGGCCAAGGGGCCGGTGGTTGATTTGTCGGGCTTTGTCGAGAAGTTGTCTGCCCTGCGTGCTGCCGCGATGGAAAACAAGGATTTCGGCCCGGTCGATGCGATGAAAACCGCGCTGATGGCGGCGGGGGTCGAGGTGCGGATGTCGAAAGCTGGGGTGGAATTGTTGGCGGGGCCGGATTTCGACCCCTCCAAGTTGGAGGGGCTTTGATGGTTCGTGCAACAGAGGGCCGCGCCCGACCTGGAGGGCGCTTTGACACCGATCTGGCTGGCGCTGTGGTGGCAGCGATCGTGGCCATGGATTTGGAAAAAGACGGTGCAATCGCGCCCTCCGGGGGGAGGTCTCCTCTCGGAGATTGCAGACAATCGCCTGCCGGACGACGGGGCGCGGCCCGGCGCTGCCGGGCAGGGCGTTTGACTTCGGGCGCCACCCTGATCGCCAAAGGGGCAAGCCAATGACTGACCGCCTGTATATCTATGACACCACGCTGCGTGACGGGCAGCAGACGCAGGGGGTGCAATTTTCGACCCCGGAAAAGCACCAGATCGCCGCCATGCTGGACGAGTTGGGCGTGGATTACATCGAGGGCGGCTGGCCCGGCGCGAACCCAACGGATTCGGCCTTTTTTGAAGAAAAGCCGCAGATGCGCGCCACCTTCACCGCCTTTGGCATGACCAAACGGGCGGGGCGGTCTGCGGAAAATGACGATGTGCTGGCGGCGGTGCTGAACGCAGATACCCCCGCCGTCTGCCTTGTGGGCAAGACGCATGATTTTCACGTGCGCACCGCGCTTGGCATCACGCTGGACGAGAATGTTGAAAACATCGCCGCCTCGGTCGCGCATCTGGTGGCCGAGGGGCGCGAGGCGCTGTTCGACGCGGAACATTTCTTTGACGGTTTCAAGGCCAACCCCGATTATGCGCTGCGCTGCCTGAACGCCGCGTTGGATGCGGGCGCGCGCTGGATCGTGCTGTGCGACACCAACGGTGGCACCTTGCCCACGGAAGTCGGCCACATCGTGACCGAGGTAATCGCGGCGGGCATCCCCGGCGACCGCCTTGGCATTCACACCCATAACGACACCGAAACCGCCGTGGCCGGCAGCCTTGCGGCGGTTGAGGCGGGCGTGCGGCAGGTGCAGGGCACGCTGAACGGGCTGGGCGAGCGGTGCGGCAATGCCAACCTGACCACGCTGATCCCGACCCTCCTGCTGAAACAGCCATATGCCAGCCAATACCAGACCGGGATCAGCCTTGAGGCGTTGCGCGGGCTGACGCGTGCCTCGCGCCAGTTGGACGATATCCTGAACCGCGTGCCGCAGCGGCAGGTGCCCTATGTCGGTGCCTCGGCCTTTGCGCACAAGGCGGGGCTGCATGCCTCGGCTATTCTGAAAGACCCGTCGACATACGAGCATATCGAGCCGTCGCAGGTGGGCAATGCGCGGATCATTCCGATGTCGAACCAGGCGGGCCAGTCGAACCTGCGCCGCCGCCTGTCCGAGGCGGGGCTGGAAGTGGAAAGCGGAAATCCGGCGCTGGCGCGCATCCTTGAGCTGATCAAGGAACGCGAGGGGCACGGCTATACCTATGACACGGCGCAGGCCAGTTTCGAGCTGCTGGCGCGGCGCGAAATGGGCATCATGCCCGATTTTTTCGAGGTAAAGCGGTATCGCGTCAACATCGAGCGGCGCAAGAACAAGCGCAACGAGATGATTTCGCTGTCAGAGGCAGTCGTGGTCATCAAGATGGATGGCGAAAAGCGCATGTCGGTATCCGACAGCATTGACGAGGTCGGATCGGACCGCGGGCCGGTGAACGCGCTGTCCAAGGCGCTGTCCAAGGATCTGGGCCGCTATCAGGCTGCGATCGACGACATGCGGCTGGTCGATTTCAAGGTGCGCATCACCCAAGGCGGGACCGAGGCCGTGACCCGCGTCATCATCGACAGCGAGGATGCGCAGGGGTGGCGCTGGTCCACGGTCGGGGTCAGCCCCAACATCGTGGATGCCAGTTTCGAGGCGTTGCTGGATGCGATCAACTGGAAGCTTCTGAAATCTCAGCAAGACAGCTGAGTTCAAGGGGTGAGTATGCTTTTCAAGGTTCTGGGCTTTGTGGCCATCGCGGTGCTGATTCAACTTGCTCTTGGTTTTGGCCTGACACTGTCGCAATCGCCCAAGGATTTGTCGAAAGACCTGTCCGAGGACGGGGGGCTGGTTTTTGTTGATCTGGTGGCGCGCGGGGCGGCGGACCCACTGCCGCTGGAGCCGGTGGCGATGCGCGATGGCTGGCAGATGCCGGTGCGCCGCTTGGCCGCGCAGGACAAGCCGCTGTTGGTGCTGATCCACGGGTCCGGCTGGCACGGGCAGCAGTTCGACCGGCTTGCCAAAGCACTGGAGGGGCGCGCCGAAGTGTTGGCCCCCGATCTGCGCGGCCATGGCGCGACCCCGCAAAGGCGTGGCGATATCGACCATATTCCCCAATTCGAAGAAGACTTGGCCGACCTTATCGCCCATTATCGCAAACCGGGACAGCGGCTGGTGGTGGCAGGGCATTCTTCGGGCGGGGGGCTGGCGCTGCGCTTTGCCGCAGGGCCGGAGGCGCAGGGCGTGGATCATGTGATCCTGATGGCACCTTTCCTGAAATACAATGCGCCGACCACGCGGGCAAACTCGGGCGGTTGGGCGCATGTCTTGAAACGGCGGATGATCGGGCTGAGCATCCTGAACATGATGCAGATACGGGCGCTGAACCACCTGCCGGTGATCCAGTTCGCCATGCCCCGCGCCGTGCTGGAAGGGTCGATGGGCCACACGGCCACGACCGCCTGCAGCTATCGGCTGAACACCGGATATGCGCCGCGCAGCGACTACAAGGGCGACATTGCCGCGCTACCTGATTTCACGGTGATCGTCGGGGACAAGGACGAGGCATTTTTCGCGGATCAGTATAAGCCATTGATGGCCCCGCTGAACCCGCGCGGGCGCTATGTCATCGTGGACGGGCAAAATCATCTGGGCGTGGTGGATGCGCCGAAAACACTGCAACAGATCGAAAAGGTGCTGGATGGGCTTTGAATGGAATGACGACCTGACCGCCTGCGCGGCGCAGGTCGAACGAAGCGATCCCGAACGGTTTCGCGCGACCATGGCCGCGCCGGTCGCGGCGCGGGCGGTGCTTTTCCCGCTGTACGCATTCAACCTTGAGGTCGCCCGGGCGCCCTATGTGACGCAGGAATTCCTGATCGCGGAAATGCGCCTGCAATGGTGGCGCGATGCGCTGGATGAAATAGCGGCGGGCGGGAATGTGCGCCGACACGAGGTGGTCACGCCGCTGGCCCGCGCGCTAGATGTATCCGGGGCCAAGGCGCTGCATTCGGTTGTCGATGCGCGCCGACGCGACGTGGAAAAGGAACGGTTCATCCGCGCCGCTGACCTGATGGCGCATCTGGACGAAGGCAATGGCACGCTGACATGGGTGGCCGCGCAGACCTTGGGCGCAACCGGGCCAAAGGCCGAAGAGGCCGCCCGCGCCATGGGGCAGGCGGCGGGGCTGGCCGGATGGCTGCGCGCCGCCCCCGCCCTGCGCAAGGCAGGGTGGGAGCCGATGCCAGAAGAGGGCGCTGAAGACCTGCCCGCCATCGGTCTGGACCTGCTGGACTGCGCTGCGGCCTTGCGTGGGGCCATGCCGTCCGCAGCCCGCCCCGCGCTGCGTGCCGGGTGGCTGGCCCGCCCTGTGCTGCGTCTTGCGCGGGACGAATTCGAACGGGTCGATGACGGTGCGCTGGAACCCGCGGGCCCCAGGGCATCCTTGCGCCTTGCCCTGCTGTCGTTGACGGGGCGTTACTGACCCACTGGCCACCGTGCCTGCTGAGAATGCGGGAGCCTCCGGCGGGAGTATTTTTCGCAAAATGAAAGCAGGGGCGCGGCCTTTCTGTTTCATTTTGCCTGAAATACTTCGGGGAGGGGAGCGCGGGCTTATGCCCGCGTGGGGAGGGGCTGGCCCCTCCCGTTTTGGGGCAGATCCGGATCAGGCATCTTTGGGGCGGAAGGCCAGCCAGATCAGCGCGCCGCCCGCCAGCATCAGGAATGGTGCCATCGCCAGGTTGACCGAGGCCCAGCCCGCCTGTGCAGACCCGCCCGAGCAGTTCATCAGCCCGCCCGAGGCCAGCGAAGCCATGGTGACGCCGCCGAACACCAGCAGATCGTTCAGCCCTTGCATCCGGCCGCGTTCGTGCGGCTGGTGCGCGCCGGCCAGCATGGTGGTTGCGCCGATGAAGCCAAAGTTCCAGCCAACGCCCAGCAGGATCAGCGCGATGAAGAAATTGCCAAGGTCCACACCCTGCAGCGCCACGGCCCCTGCGCCTGCAAGGATCACCAGCCCGGTTGCAACCACCTTTTCCACGCCGAAGCGGGCGATCAGGTGGCCGGTGAAGAAGCTGGGGATATACATGGCCAGCACGTGGGCCGATACGATATCCGCCGCCGTGCCCTTGTCGAACCCGCAGCCCACCACCGCCAGCGGAGTCGAGGTCATCACGAGGTTCATCAGCGCATAGCTGACCATGGCGCAGATCACCGCAACGGCGATGCGCGGGGTTTTCAGCAGTTCGATCCGCGAGCGGCCCTTGGGTGCATCATGCGACGGCACCGGCGGTTTCGGGATGTCGAGGAACAGGAACAGGAGCGAGCCGACCACGTTCACGCCGATCACCGCCAGGTAGGTGCCAAGGAAGGGGATCACATAGGCGTCGACCGTTAGTTTGACCAGCTGCGGGCCGATCAGCGCCGAGGCCAGCCCGCCCGCCATCACGTAGGAAATCGCCTTGGGGCGGAATGCCTCGGACGCGGTGTCGGCGGCGGCGAAGCGGTAGAACCCCTGCGCGGACATGTAGACGCCGGTGATGAAGGACCCCAGCAGGAAGATCGGGAAGGAGTGGACATAAAGGCCGTAGGCCCCGATGGCCCCGCCAATCGCGCCCGACGCGGTGCCCAGCCAGAACCCGGCGCGGCGGCCATAGGTCTGCATGATATGGCTGACCGGCGTGGCCGCCAGCATCGAGCCCATTACGATCAGCGAGATCGGCAGCGTGGCATAGCAGGCATTGGGCGACAGCGCCTGACCGGCCAGCCCGCCAATGATGAAGATCATCGGCATCTGCGCGCCCAGAAGGGCTTGGGCCATCACGAGGATGGTCACGTTACGCTTGGCGCGGGCGTCGTCGGGGGTAAGGTCGGATTCCGTCATGGGCAGATTGCTAGACGGTTGGAGTGACCGCCGCAAGACGGGATCGTGCCTGCGCCCCTGCGGCTATTCAGCGGCCAGCGGCAGGGGGGACGCAAAAGGGTGCAGAAGGTCGGGCGCGGCTCCCTTTTGGCGGATCAGAACATCGCGCCCGATCACCAGCAGGGCGGGGGACGTGATATTGGCCTTTTGCAGGTCTGTTTGAAGCGTGCCGAGCGTTGTCTCAACCACCTGTTGATCGGCGCAGGCGGCCTGCATCACCACGGCGCAGGGCGTGTCCGCCGCGCGGCCCGCATCCAGCAGGCTTTGCGCGATCGTGCCGACGCGGCTGACACCCATGTAGATGACCAGCACGCCCGCCCCCTTGGACAGGGCCGCCCAGTCATGGCCCGGCAGCTTGCCCTTGCGGTCATGGCCGGTGACGAAGGTCACGGCTTGGTTGGTATCGCGGTGGGTGACGGGCAGGCCGGCATAGGCCAGACCGCCGATGCCTGCCGTGATACCGGGAATGATTTTCAGTGGGATGCCGACGGCCATCAGCTCTTCGGCTTCTTCTCCGCCGCGGCCAAAGACAAAGGGATCGCCCCCCTTGAGGCGCAGCACGCGGCGGCCTTGCCCTGCCAGTTCGATCAGGCGCGCCGAAATCTCGGCCTGGCGGGCCGAGGGTTTGCCGCCCCGCTTGCCCATGTCGATGCGGTCGGCCTGCGGGGCCCACTCCAGGATCGCCGGATTGACCAAGGCATCATGCACGATGACATCGGCCTGGCGCAGCGCGTTGACCGCGTGCAGGGCCAGCAGCCCCGGATCGCCCGGACCCGCGCCACACAGCCAGACCCAACCCGGCTGCATGGTGGGCCAGTTGGCGGCGGGCAGGGGGATGCTTGCATGTTCCATGATCCAGCATAAGCATAGGCTGGGCAAAGCGGGGAAGCCTTGCGATGCTGCGCCGCCGCATCGCGGGGCGAAGAATTGCCGCCCCGTCGGTTTCCTGTGCGGAAACGGGTCGTGCGAAGGGGCGGCGCGCAGTAGAAAGGACGTGCATATCGCGGCTGTGCGGGAAATCGTTCTTATCAACCGATCATGCGGTGGGAGCTGTAGAACATCATCCTGCGCGCCAAGACGGCGCGTTTTCAGGCAAGGAGGGCACGATGCCCGGACGGATCATCGAATCAGACGCCTGCGTGGCCGAGGGCGTGGCATGGCTGTGCCGGACCGATCCGGCCATGGCCCGCGCCCATGCCGCCACCGGCCCGTTGCCGCTGCGCCGCAAGCCGGACGGGTTTGCCGAATTGCTGTCGGCGATTGTCAGCCAGCAGGTTTCGGTCGCGTCGGCGCGGGCGATCTGGGGGCGGATGGTGGATGCGGGGCTGACCGATCCCGCCGCCGTTCTGGCGCTGAGCGAGGAGAACTTGCGCGGTGTTGGCTTGTCGCGGCAAAAGGCGCGCTATGCCCGTGCTTTGGCCGAAGCGGGCATCGACTATGACGCGCTGCGCCGCGCCCCCGACGCCGAGGTGGTAAAGACCCTGACCGCCGTGTCGGGCATCGGCGTCTGGACCGCGGAAATCTATGCCATGTTCAGCCTTGGCCGTACCGATGTCTTTGCCCCCGGCGATCTGGCGCTGCAAGTGGCGGCGCAGCATCTTTACGGGCTGGAGGGCCGCCCGAAAGAGCGCGCCCTGCGCGAGATGGCCGCGCAGTGGTCGCCATGGCGGTCTGTTGCGGCGCGCCAGCTTTTTGCCTACTACCATGTGGCAAAGAACAGGGAAGGTATCGCATGACTCGCGCATTGAAAGCAGGACGCAAGAAACCCCTTTCGGGAAGCACCCGGTCGGTCGTGGTGTTCCTGCATGGCTATGGGGCCAACGGGGCCGACCTTTTGGGGTTGGCCGACCCATTGTCGGAACATTTGCCCGACACGCTGTTCATTTCGCCCGATGCGCCGGAAAACTGCGCCGGTGCGCCGATGGGGTTCCAGTGGTTCCCGATCCCGTGGATTGACGGATCCAGCGAGGAAGAGGCCGAGCGCGGGATGCGCGCGGCGGTCGATGACCTGAACGCCTTTCTTGACGGCGTGCTGGTGGACGAGGACCTGCTGCCCGAACAGATGGTGCTGGTCGGCTTTTCCCAAGGCACGATGATGTCGCTGCATGTGGCCCCGCGCCGCGAAGACCCGGTGGCGGGACTCGTGGCCTTTTCCGGCCGCCTTTTGTCGCCCGAAGCGCTGGAGGACGACGTGGTGTCGAAAATGCCGATCCTGCTGGTGCATGGCGACCAGGATGACGTGGTGCCGCCGCAATCGCTGCCCGAGGC
>DFBX01000122.1 GCA_002366795.1 Rhodobacteraceae bacterium UBA3069
CAAACCTTGGGATCAAACACCTAAGGGGACAAAATCTGCGATTGGAGTTGGAGGGCGCAGCCAGCGCCCCCCTGCCTGGATCACCGTTTTGAACGCGCCATAAAGGCCAGACGTTCGAACAGATGCACATCTTGTTCGTTCTTCAGCAGCGCGCCGTGCAGTTTGGGCAGGGCGTTGGCGCCATCGCGTTTCAGGTCTTCGGGGGTCAGATCCTCGACCAGCAGCAGTTTCAACCAGTCCAGCACTTCGGAGGTGGAGGGCTTTTTCTTCAGGCCCGCCGTTTCACGCACCTCGTAGAATTGCGTCAGGGCGGTGGTCAGCAACTGCTCTTTCACGCCGGGGTGGTGGACTTCGACGATGGCGCGCATGGTGTCGGGATCGGGGAAGCGGATGTAGTGGAAGAAACAGCGGCGCAGGAACGCATCCGGCAGTTCCTTTTCGTTGTTCGAGGTGATGATGACGATCGGGCGTACGCGTGCCTTGATCGTCTCGCCGGTCTCGTAGACGTGGAATTCCATCTTATCGAGTTCCTGCAACAGATCGTTGGGGAATTCGATATCGGCCTTGTCTACCTCGTCGATCAGCAGAACGACCTTTTGATCGGCCTCGAAGGCCTGCCAAAGCTTGCCCTTCTTGATGTAGTTCTTCACGTCATGCACGCGCTCTTCGCCAAGCTGGCTGTCGCGCAGGCGCGAAACCGCGTCGTATTCGTACAGCCCCTGCTGCGCCTTGGTGGTGGACTTGATGTTCCACTCGATCATGGGCAGGCCCAGCCCCTCGGCCACCTGGCGGGCCAGTTCCGTCTTGCCGGTGCCCGGCTCGCCCTTGACCAGCAGCGGGCGTTCCAGCGTAACGGCGGCATTGACCGCGACCATCAGGTCATCAGTGGCCACGTAAGAGGAGGTTCCTTCGAATTTCATGCGTATATCCGGCTTGTTGGGTGTCATTTCGTTCGCACACTAATCCTTAACCACAAGGGGGTGCAATCCGTTGCATTTCCTGACCTTTCGTGTAGTGACAATCCCCGAGCAAGGGAGTAAAGCAGCGCCCGAGGGAGTGCCCGATGCCTGAATCGCAAAAGAAAACGGCGGAGGGCCCAGTTGAGGGAGCCAGTATGAACGCGGAAACCATTGTGACCGATGACTACCGTCCCGCCGAGGACGAACCTTTTATGAACGACCGGCAGCTGGAGTATTTCCGGCGCAAATTGCTGGCCTGGAAATCAGACCTGATGGAAGACACACGGGACACGATCGAGGGTCTGCAGGACGGCACTCGGAACATCCCCGATGTGACCGACCGTGCCAGCGAGGAAACGGACCGCGCGCTGGAATTGCGGACCCGTGACCGTCAGCGCAAGCTGGTCAGCAAAATTGACGCGGCCCTGCGCCGGATCGACGAGGGCGAATACGGCTATTGCGAAGTGACGGGCGAACCGATCAGCCTGAAACGGCTGGACGCGCGCCCGATTGCCACCATGACGCTGGAAGCGCAAGAGCGTCACGAGCGCCGCGAAAAGGTCCACCGCGACGATTGATCCGTCGGCGGATATGATATTGAGGGACGTCGGGGCGCAGGCTTCGGCGTCCTTTTTGCAAGATGGGAACGGGATGAGCATTCTGGGGCTAAGGGTTGCGGTTATCGGTGCGGGAATCGGCGGTTTGGCCGTGGCCCGCGCATTGGCGTTGCGCGGCGCGGATGTGACCGTGCTGGAGCAAGCCGAAGCCATCACCGAAGTCGGCGCAGGTTTGCAGATCGCCCCCAACGGTCTGCGCGTTCTGGCCGCCCTGGGGCTGGAAGATGCCGTGGCCAAGGCGGGCGTGCAGGGCCGCGCCGTATCCCTGCGCGACACCGGCGGGGCCGAGGTGCTGCGCCTTGATTTGACCCGGCTGGCAGACAGCCGTTACTATTTCCTGCACCGCGCCGACCTGATCGACATTCTGGCAGATGGCGCGCGCGAGGCGGGCGTCAAGATCCGCCTGCTGCAACGGGTAGAGGAGGTCACGCCCGGCCCGCGGCCCGAGGTGCATTTCGCCAATGGTGCCAGCCTGCAATGCGATCTGGTGATTGGCGCGGACGGGCTGCATTCCAAGCTGCGGCAGGCGCTGAACGGGGGCGACCGGCCGTTCTTTACCCGTCAGGCCGCGTGGCGCGCGGTCATTCCCAACATCACCGGCGCGGGGGCCGAGGCGCGCGTGCATATGGGGCCGGGCAAGCATCTGGTCAGCTACCCGCTGCGCGGCGGTCAGTTCCTGAACATCGTCGCCGCTGAAGAGCGCCGCGCATGGGCCGACGAAGGCTGGAGCCATACCGACGATCCGGCCAATCTGCGCGCCGCCTTCGCGGGCTTTGGCGGCGATGTGCCGTCCATGTTGAACGCGGTGGAAACTGTGCATCTGTGGGGCCTGTTCCGCCACCCCGTGGCCGAGATTTGGGGCCGCGACAACACCGCCCTGCTGGGCGATGCAGCGCACCCTACGCTGCCGTTTCTGGCACAGGGCGCCTGCATGGCGCTAGAGGATGCATGGGTGCTGGCCGAAAGCCTGTCAGGCCATGACACGGTCAGTGCCGCGCTGTCGGCATATGGCCGCACCCGCCGCCCGCGTGCGACCCGCGTGATCGACGCGGCCAGCCGCAATGCCTGGAAATACCACCTGAAATTCCCGCCACTGCGAATGGCCGCCCATACCGCCCTGCGCCTTGGTGGGCGGTTTGCGCCGGACCGGATGATGCACCAGTTCGACTGGCTGTATGAGCATGACGTGACGCGCTAGGCGCGCCTAGATGTCCAGATCGACCCAGACCGGCACATGGTCCGACGGTTTGTCCTGCGCCCGCATGTCCTTTTCGATCCGGCAGTCGCGCAGCAGGTCGGCGCATTGCGGCGACAGCAGGAAATGGTCGATGCGGATGCCGTCATCGCGGTTCCACGCGCCTGCCTGGTAATCCCAGAACGAATAATGCCCCGGCCCGCGCACACGGGCGCGGAATGCTTCGGTCAGGCCAAGGTTCAGCAACCGGCGAAAGGCGGCGCGGCTTTCGGGGCGGAACAGCGCATCCTCGCGCCACGCGTCGGGGCGTTTGGCGTCCTCGGCCTGCGGGATGATGTTGTAATCGCCGGCCATCAGGAAGGGCTGTTCTTCTTTCAACAACTCTTGCGCACGATGCCGCAGGCGCTCCATCCATTTCAGTTTGTAATCGTATTTGCCGCCGGGGACGGGGGTGTCCCCGTCCATTTCCACCGGGTTGCCGTTGGGCAGATACAGCCCGCAGATGCGCAGCGCGGTCTTTCCGACGACGGTCGCCTCGATATAGCGGGCTTGAATGTCATCCTCGCCCTTCGGGCCTGCGCCTTCTGCCCCGTCCAACCCGCGGGTCACATCCTCCAGCGGCAGTTTCGAGATCAGCGCAACCCCGTTGAACCCCTTTTGCCCGTGGGTTTCCAGGTTATAGCCCAGATCCTCGATCGCCTCGCGGGGGAATGCGGCATCCTCTGACTTGATCTCTTGCAGGATGGCGACATCAGGGGCGGCGTCGCGCAGCCAGTCGATCAGGATCGGCAGACGCGCCTTGACGCCGTTGATGTTGAAAGTTGCGATCTGCATGGGAACCTCCGCTGGCCTCTGGGCTGTTTCTCTATCGCCGATGGGGCCGCGAAGGGCAAGCGCCGGACAGAATCGGCCCGGCGACGGGAATCGATTCGTTGCGGCCTGTCGATAACGTGGCGGTATCCACAGTCAGGGGTTAACGGGGTGGTTAACAGCCGCAGCAATTTATTAACGTTCCGGTTAATGCGCGCTTCGCCTTTAAGGCGAATCTTGTTTGCGCAGAAAAAAGTTTCCAAAAATTGGCAGGAACGCACAGCGTTCAAAAGCAATGACTTACCTGTCGAACTTAAAGTGAGTGATATGCGCTGACGCACGTAAGGCGGTAATAAGGCTTGGAAACTCTCCTTTAGCGTGTAAGTCATTAAGGCATCGAAACGCTGCTCAGGGAGAGCCAAAATGACTGCCATCCGTAAAATCGCTGCTGTGGAAAACTTTGCTGAAATCGCCGGTGAAAGCCTGCTGGACGGGGCCGCCACCGGCCTGTTCACTTCGGGTCTTGGGCCGGTTTCCGAAGCGTCCGGCCTGATGGGCGACGCGGTTGAGATGTACACATCCGGCCTGGCCATGGGCGAGGCGACGGGGCTGTTCATTTCGGGCCTGTCGGCATCGGGCACTGACGTGCAATCGGGCGATGTTGTGGGGCTGTTCACTTCGGGGCTCGCGGTGCGTGGCACTGACATGGGCAATGGTGACGCTGTCGAGATGTTCACCTCGGGTCTAGCCGCATCGGGCAAGGATGCCTCTGCCGGCGACAAGGTGGAAATGTTCACGTCCGGGCTGAACGCATCGGGCCGCGATGCCGCCGCAGGCGAAGGCTGCGCGCTGTTTACCTCGGGCCTGTAAACCCTTGATCGAGACGGGGCCAAGGCCCCGCGCAAGCAAAGGAGAAACCCGATGTCCAACGTGATCCAGCTGAACGCTCCGTCTCATCGTCAGTCCGAGGGGCAACGCCTGACCGATATGGTCGGCAGCTTTGCCCGCCACCGCCGCGTGCAAGAGGATGTGTTCTGGCTGAAAGAAAACGCCGAACTGCTGAATATCCTTGAATGCACCGGTGCCAGCCTGCCTGGCGGCGCGCTATCAGTACATGAGGAGTTTTATGCAAGTATCGAGAAACGCTTGGCTTTCTTTCCGCAATACTATCGGTTCCTGCTGTCCATCTGCCTTGACCTTGAAGACCTGGGCATGGGCGGGGAAATCGGCGCGCGGCTGGTCGATTGGGCCGCACGGCAAGGCCTGGCCGAGGCGGAACTGTCCGATCTGCAACGTGGCGAGGCACGGCGCCTGATGGCGCGGCGCGGGGTCGATCCGCTGCCCCTTGATGCCGGTCTGGATGATCGGTTGCGCTGCTTCTGCGCGCGGCCCGCCACCTTTGCGCTGCCCAACAAGAAGGCCGCCTATGAACTGACCCACATCGTATTCTACCTGTCCGAATATGGCCGCCGCGATCCGGATTTGGCGGACGGCACGGCGCGGGCGCTGGACTATGCCGGCACGCTGGCCTTTCTGGAGCAGAACGCCGATTTGCTGGCGGAAATCTGCATCGCCATGCGCTTTGCCGGGCTTGATCCGTCACCCGTGTGGGAGGACTGGCTAAGCCGCGAGATGCGCTATTTCGACGTGGCCTGCGGTGACATGACGGCCACGCAGGACGATTATCACGAATACCTTGTGGTCAACTGGGCGCTGGCCACGCGCGGCCGCCCCGCGTTTGCGGCCAAGACCGAACGCGGGCGGATGAGTTTCCTGAATTCAGGCCGTCATCCCGGACCGTTGCGCGACATTTCCGAAACCCTGCTGCGGATGGAGGACACGCGCAGCGCCGATTGGGCGCGGATGCGGGGCCGGATCGTGCAGGGGCTGAATGACGACGCGCATCAAGTGCTGATGGCGGCCGAAGCGGCCTCGGATAATTTCGAAGGGTTCTTTGCCAATTTCGCACGGGCTGGTGCGGCAGATTAATATTGCCGCGTGATGACTTGATATTACATGGAAAAAGACGTGCCGCAGCCGCAGGAAGACGTGGCGTTCGGGTTCTCGATCACGAAGTGTGCGCCGATCAGTTCATCGGCGAAATCAATCACGGCACCGGCAAGGAATGGCAGCGACGTGGCATCGACCACGACCTGCTGGCCCTTTCCTTTCAGAACCAGGTCGTCGTCGGCAGGGGCGTCCAGCTTGATCTCGTATTGAAAGCCGGAACAGCCGCCACCCTCGACCGCGACGCGCAGGGCCTGACCCTGTTCGCCTGCGCCAATTTCGGCAAGGCGGTCGAACGCACGGTCCGTGACTTTGGGGGGCAATTGCATCGTGGCATTCCTGACGGTTTTCAGTGGCGACGGAATGCAATATAGGTGGCGCATATTTCCGCGACAAGGGATCATGGACCATGACCGCGCCATACGCATCCGATCCGAACGCCAGCCGCGGGCGGCTATACCCCGAGCCGGAAAGCGAATTCCGCTCGCCTTTTCAACGGGATCGCGACCGGATCATCCACGCCTCGGCGTTTCGCCGTCTCAAGCACAAGACGCAGGTGTTCATCGAGCACGAGGGCGATTATTTCCGCACCCGCCTGACCCATTCCATCGAGGTGGCGCAGGTGGCGCGGACCATCGCGGGCACCCTTGGCCTGAATGTCGAACTGACCGAGGCCGTCGCGCTGGCCCACGACCTTGGCCACCCGCCCTTTGGCCACACCGGAGAGGACGCGCTGGCCGACCTGATGGCCCCCTATGGAGGGTTTGACCACAATGCGCAGGCGATCCGCATCGTAACCTCGCTGGAACGGCATTATGCCGAATGGGACGGGTTGAACCTGACATGGGAAACCCTTGAAGGCATTGCAAAACACAACGGTCCGGTGGTGGGCGATCTGCCCTATGCGCTGGCGCAATACAATGCGCGGCACGACTTGGAACTGGACACCCATGCCAGCGCCGAGGCGCAGGTGGCCGCGCTGGCCGATGACATTGCCTATAACAACCACGACCTGCATGACGGGCTGCGGGCGGAACTGTTCAGCACCGATGAGCTGTCCGAGCTGCCGATCCTGTGCGATTGTTTCGCAGTGGTGGACGGCCTTTACCCCGGCCTGAATTACTATCGCCGCCGCCACGAGGCGCTACGCCGTTTCTTTGGCATATTGGTCGAGGATGTGATCGCCGTCACCCGCGCCAATCTGGCGGACCTGAACCCGGGCAATGTTACCGATGTTCGCCATGCGGGCCGCATGATGGTGCAGTTCAGCCCGGCGCTTTGGACCGATCTGAAACAGATCCGCGCATTCCTGTTCCACCGCATGTATCGCGCGCCCGCCGTGGTCGAGATGCGAAAGTACGTGACGCAGGTGGTGCGCGATCTATTTCCACTCTTTATGGAACGCTCAGACCTTCTGCCCAAGCAATGGCGCAAGGATGTCGAGGAGGCGCAGGATGAAACCGCGCTGGCGCGGATCGTTCTGGATTATATCGCGGGCATGACCGACAGGTTTGCCTTGCAACAACATAATGTCCTATTGGGCAGTGATCCGGCCGACAGACCGCCTGGGGTCTGATGGGCGTTTAAGGGGGTAGGACATGGCAATCGCTGAAACGAGCGGGGCATTGGACCCGGTTATGGCCTTTGCGCTGGTGGGCGCGTTGGGCGTGGGTGCGCAGCAGCTGGCGTGGCGGCTGAACATGCCCGCCATCGTGCTGATGCTGCTGGCCGGTGTGATTGCGGGGCCGGTCACCGGCATTTTCGACCCTGCGCGCGACATTGGCGCCTTGCAGGGGCCGATGATTTCCATCGCCGTGGCGATCATCCTGTTCGAGGGCGGTCTGACCCTGAACATCCATAGTTTGCGCGATGCGGCTCACGGGGTGATGCGGCTGGTGGTGATTGGCGCGCCGCTTGGCTGGCTGACCTCGGCACTGGCGCTGCACTATGGGGCTGGGCTGGATTGGCAGACCTCCGCCGTGTTCGGCGGCATCATGATCGTGACCGGGCCGACGGTGATTGCGCCACTTTTGCGCAACGCGCGCCTGTCACGCCGCCCCGCGCAGCTTTTGCAGTGGGAGGCGATCATCAACGACCCGATCGGTGCCTTGGCCGCGGTGCTGGCCTTCGAGGTGGTGATGGTGCTGAATACAGCCACTACGGTCAGTCATGCGGTCAGCGATCTGGTGTCTGGTCTGGTGGTGGCGCTGGTGCTGGGCGCGATCGGCGGTTTCGGCATCGCCTGGTCGTTCAAGCGCGGCAAGGTGCCGGAATACATGAAGGTTCCGGTGCTGTTCGTGGCGCTTTTGGGCGTGTTCGCCGTTGCGGATTCCATGCTGCATGAAAGCGGGCTTTTGGCCGTGACGGTGATGGGCATCGCCATCGCCAACCTGAACCTGCCCTCATACGGCGAGCTGAGGCGCTTCAAGGAACATGCCACGGTGCTGTTGGTGTCTGGTGTGTTCATCCTGCTGGCGGCAGGGCTGGATTTCAGCGCGCTGTCGCGGCTGGACTGGCGTGCGGTGATCTTTGTCGCCGCCGTGGTGCTGCTGGCGCGGCCCTTCACGGTTCTGACCTCGCTTCTGGGCACATCGATCCCGTGGAAGGAACGCCTGCTGATTGCCCTGACCGGCCCGCGCGGGGTGGTCCTGGTGGCGGTTGCGGGGCTGTTCGGTGAACGGCTGGTCGCCATGGGGGTGGAAGATGGCGCATTGGTCGGCCCGCTGGCCTTTGTTCTGGTGGCGGTGACGGTGGTGCTGCACGGCTTTACCTTGTCGCCCTTTGCCCGCTTCCTTGGCCTGACCGGAGCCGAGGTGCCGGGCCTGTTGATCGTGGGCGGATCGCGCTTTACCGCCGGTCTGGCCGCAGCGCTGAAACAGGCCGAGGTGCCGGTGCTGCTGACCGATCCGAACCATGGCCGGCTGCGCGCCGCGCGCGAGGCGGGGCTACCCACCTATTACGGCGATATCCTGTCGGAAGCGGCGGAAAACAACTTGGAACTGGTCAGCTATGGCACGATCCTGTCGGCTACCGATAACGATGCCTATAACACGTTGGTTGCCACCGACCTTGCCCCCGAATTCGGGCGCGACAACGTCTTTCAGCTGAAGCGCGAGAAAGAAAGCCGGTCGCGCCATGCCTTGCCCGCGACCCTTGGCGGCAAGGGGTTTGCCCTTGGCCAGACCCATTCCGAACTTGAAATGAAGATGCGCGAGGGCTGGCAGGTCCGCACCACCAAACTGTCCGATGAATTCGGGCTGGACCAGTGGCGCGAGGAAATGCCCGGCGCGGTGCTGCTGGTGGTGATCCGCCCGGGCGGCGAGATGCGGCTGATCAATTCGGGCGAACGGGCGCGTGGCGGTGAAGGCGTGCGGCTGATCTATATGGCCCCGAAAGAGGTGGATGCGCCGCCCTCGTCCAAGGCGCGCGAGCATGAGCGCGATGCCGACAAGCCCGCGGGCGCGACCGGCAAGGACAGCGGCACCGTGCCTTTGCCAAAACCGGCCGGCGATCTTCCCCAGGCGCGCTTACAACCTATGCGCAGTTGACTTTGTTAACGGTTTTGCGTCTCCATGGGGGCGTCCTTTTTGCGGCTTTTCGGATGACTGGGGTTTTGAACGATTTGTCTGGAAGGACGGTCATGCTCGTAGGGGCGGGGACAGTCTTGGGGCATGACCTTGCGCTAGAGCTTGCTGAACGTGCTGCGACCGTCATCATCACCGACCAGAAGGCCGACCCGCTGTTGCGCACCGCCCGTGCTGCGCCGGACCGGATCCAGACGCTGGAATGCGATCTGCGTCGGCCCGAGGTCAGCGCCCGTATCGGTGCCATTTGGGGTGCAGAGCCCGTCTCGGCCTTGGTGAACCTGTTGCCGCTGGGCCAGCCGGGGTTGATGGAAATGGTGCTGCGGTCCTCGGTCGGGCTGGGGCGCGGATTTCGCGTGGCGCTGGTGGCGGGGCGGGTTGACGATCTGCGCGCCGCAGGCCGAGGCAGGCCATTGGGCCGGTCTGGCCGCCGAGGCGGCGATCGAACACTTGGTCAAGGAGATGGCCCACGGGCTTGCGCCGGGGCGGATCCGCGTCAACGGTGTTTTGGCCGACAGTGGGGTCGATGCGGTGGCGCTGGGGCCCTTGCTGGCCAGCCTGTCGCACCAGCGCGGCATCAATGGCGCGGTCATCCCCCTGTCGCATCTGCCGGTGGCCCAGCCCAAAGAGGGCGGCACATAGGCGCGAAAGATTGACGGGCGCGCCCTGCCTCGGTAACCCATGGCAGGTGCATAAATGGTGCATCAAGGCAGGGCAGACATGACCGATCCATTCGCAGAAATCCGCGCCGCCGTGCTGGACGCGCTGGCGCAGATGCAGGCCGCCGGGGATTTGCCCGCGGGGCTGGACATGGACGCCGTGACGGTCGAGCCGCCCAAGGACGCGGGCCATGGCGAGATGGTGACAAACGCCGCCATGGTGCTGGCCCGCCCCGCGGACCTGACGCCAAGGGATATAGCCAAGGCGCTGGTGGCGCAGCTTGGCGGCGACGGGCGCATCGGCTCGGCCGCGGTGGCGGGGCCGGGTTTTGTCAACCTGGTGATGAAGCGGGCCTTCTGGCAGGGTTTGCTGCCCGCGATCCTGTCGCAGGGGCCGCGTTATGGCGCGGCCAATCTGGGGCAGGGGGCAAAGGTCAACGTGGAATTCGTCGGCGCCTATCCGGTGGCGCCCCTGCAACTGGCGCATCTGCGCGGTGCCGTGACCGGCGATTGCATCGCGCGCCTGCTGGAACGCACCGGCCATGATGTGACCCGCGAATATTACGTCAACGACGGCGGCGCGCAGGCCGATGTGCTGGCGCGCTCGGTTTACCAGGCCTATCTGGTCGCGCACGGGCGCGATGCGCCCGACCCGATGGTCGCGGCCTCGATGGCCGATATGGGAGCGGCGCTGAAGGATCAGGCTGGCGCGGAATGGCTGGACCGCCCAGAAGGTGACTGGCTGCCCCTCGTGCGCCGTTTCGCGGTGGACCGGATGATGGAACGTATCCGCGCCGATCTGGCCAGTCTTGGCATTCATATGGATGTGTTCACCCATGAAAGCGCCCTGCGCAAGGCGGGCGCGATCGAAGCGGCGCTGAAACTGCTGGATTCCAAGGGGTTGATCTATCGCGGCACGGTCGAGGCCCAGAAAGCCAGCGGGCAGGCGGGCAACGGCCAGGCCCATGCCGAACGGCTGCTGTTCCGGTCCACCGCCCATGGCGATGAAATCGACCGCCCCGTGGCCGGTGCCGACGGGCAATGGACCTATTTCGCCCCCGATATAGCCTATCACCACGACAAGCTGACCCGCGGCTTCGATGCGCTTGTCGATGTTTTTGGCACCGACCATGCCGGCTATGTTAAACGACTGGGCGCAGTGGTTTCCGCCCTGTCGGATGGGCGCGTGCCCTTGCAGGTCAAACTGTGCCAGATGATCCGCCCGATGCGCGATGGCGTGCCGTTTCGCGACCGGATCGACCTGCGCGACGCGGTAACCGAGGCGGGCGCAGGTGTCACCCGCGTCCACATGCTGTCGCGCAAGAACGATGGCCCGCTGGATTTCGACCTGACTGCCGCTCGCGCGCAACGCATGGAAAACCCCGCCTTTGCCATTCAATACGCGGTCAGCCGCGCGAACGCCCTGCTGCGCCGCGCGGCCGAGGCGGGGCTGGACGAGGGCACGCCCGATCCGTCGCTTTTGACCGCACCCGAGGAAATCGCCCTGATCCGCGCCCTTGGCGACTGGCCCCGCCAGATCGCCACGGCCGTCGCCCTGAAAGAACCGCACCGGCTGGTTTTCGATCTTGTCGATCTGGCTCGCCGGTTCCATGCCCATTGGGACGCGGCCACCGCCAATCCGGCACTGGCCTTTGTCCAGCAGGGTGACACCCCCGCAACAGTGGCCAAAATTGCCCTCGTTCGTGCCGTTTCCGTTGTTATTTTGTCCGGTCTTGATATGATTGGCGTCGATCCGGTGGATGAGATGCACTGAAAATCCGCACCTCCGCCGGTCTTGAGCAGGCTTCGGATCTTTCCGAACAGACAAGAACCCGCCCGGGCAATGTACCCGGTTGGGATGAGAGGCAAATGATGGCGGACGTTTACGCAGATGGGCGCATGGATGCGCCCGTGACAGGCAAACCCTTTGGGAATATGGCGAATGTGGCGGGGGCCGTGGTGTCCTTGGCGCTTGTCGCCGGTGTGGCCGTCTGGGGCTACAAGCTGATGGTGCGCGATGTGTCGGGCGTTCCGGTTGTGCGCGCCGCCGAAGGGCCGATGCGCGAGGCGCCGGGTGATCCCGGTGGCATGGCCGCCGAACATCAGGGGTTGGCCGTGAATTCCGTTGCCGCCGAAGGCGCCGCCGCCGCGCCCGCCGACCGCCTGGTGCTGGCGCCCGAACCCGTTGACGTGACCGCAGAAGACGCCGCTGGCACGCTGGCCTCCTTGACCGCGCCGCGGGCTGCGCCGCAGCTTCCCGACGTGATCCATGACGATGCCGTGCCGGGATCAAGCGCCTATGACCGCGATGTTGTTTCCGCGCCTGCCGCGCCCGCGGAACCGGCCCCCGCAGACGAAGAAACGGCCGCCGCCAAGACCGAGGCCACGCAGCAGCCTGCCACTTCGGTCGAGGCATTGGTGGCGCAGATCGCCGCCGACACCGCCCCGCTGACCAACCTGGTGCCCGTGACCGTGGCCGCGCCTGCACCAAAAAAAATCATCAAGGGCGGGCTGAAACGCTCGCTTCGCCCGCGTTTGCGCCCTGCGGGCTTGCAAAAGGCTGTTGCTGTGGCCGCTGTCGCTGCCGAAGCCGCCCTTGCGGGCGGCACCCGTGACCTGGACGCCGCCGCCATTCCGGCGGGCACCCGTCTTGCCCAGCTTGGGGCGTTTGAATCGCCCGAAATCGCCCGCAAGGAATGGGACCGCCTGTCGGCCCGTTTCGGTGATTTCCTGCATGGCAAGGGCCGCGTGATCCAAAAGGCCCAATCGGGCGGGCGCACCTTCTACCGCCTGCGGGCCGAAGGCTTTGCCGACCTCAGCGAAGCACGCCGTTTCTGTTCCGCCTTCGTGGCCGAAAAGGTCGATTGTATCCCGGTGGTGACGCGGTGAGTGGCAAGCCTTGGGGCGCGACCATCCTTGATGCCGAAGGGTTGCGCCTGACGGATAAGGAAAAGCGCCTGTTTGCCGATGCGGACCCGTTCGGGTTCATCCTGTTTGCCCGAAATATCGATACGCCCGACCAGGTGCGCGCGCTATGCGCCGACATGCGCGATGCCGTGGGCCGTGATTGTCCGATCACCATCGATCAGGAAGGCGGGCGCGTGCAACGCCTGCGCAGCCCTCAATGGCGTGAATGGCTACCCCCGCTGGATCATGTGACGCGGGCAGGGGGCCACGCCGAACGCGCCATGTACCTGCGTTACCGTATCATCGCGGATGAATTGCGCGCCCTTGGCGTGGACAGCAATTGCGCCCCGATGGTGGATGTGCCCCATGCCGAAACGCATCCTTTCCTGTTGAACCGCTGCTATGGCCATGATGGTGCCACGGTGGCCCGCATGGGCCGTGCGGTGGCGGATGGTCTGCTGGACGGTGGCGTATTGCCGGTGCTGAAACATATCCCCGGACATGGCCGCGCGGTGGTGGACAGCCATTTCGACCTGCCCGTGGTGTCAGCCCCACTGGCCGATTTGCAAGACACGGATTTCGCCCCTTTCCGTGCGCTGAACGATCTGCCCATGGGGATGACCGCGCATCTGGTCTATGACGTGATAGACTCGCGCCCCGCCACCCTGTCGCCCGTGATGATGGACATCATCCGCAGCGATATCGGCTTTGGCGGGCTGGTGATGACCGATGATATTTCGATGAAAGCGCTTAGGGGCGATCTGGCCGACCTTTCGCGCCAGTCGATCGACGCGGGCTGTGACGTGGTGCTGCTGTGCAATGCCTCGCTGGATGATCGCGCCCGCGTGGCCGGGGCCGCGGGGCGCATGTCGCCCACGGCGCAAACCCGCGCCGAAGCGGCCATTGCCGCGCGCAAGACCCCTGACGATGTTGACATTCCGGCCCTCGCGGCCCAGCTTGAGGCGTTTCTTGACGGGCGCGGGAATGGCTGAAAACGATCTATTCGAAGATGAAGAGGGCGAAGCCCGCCTAAGCGTCGAGGATCGCCTCGCCGCCGAGGCATTGATCGTGGATGTGGACGGGTTCGAAGGGCCATTGGACATGCTCCTGACCCTGTCGCGCACGCAAAAGGTGGACCTGCGCAAGATTTCAGTGCTTCAACTGGCGCGGCAATATCTTGCCTTTGTCGAACGCGCCAAGCAGTTGCGCCTGGAACTGGCCGCCGATTACCTTGTCATGGCCGCGTGGCTGGCCTTTTTGAAATCGCGCCTGCTGCTGCCCCCCGATCCGACAGAGGAAGGCCCCTCGGGCGAGGAACTGGCCGCGCACCTGGCGTTTCAGTTGGAACGGCTGTCTGCCATGCGCGACGTGGCTGCACGGCTGATGGCGCGCGACCGGCTGGGGGTGAATTTCTTTGCCCGCGGCATTCCCGAAAGCGTCGAGCGGGTCAAGAAAGTCACCTATACCGCCAACCTTCTGGACCTGATGCAGGCGTATGCCCGTATCCGCACCAAGGATGAATTCCGCCCCTTCGTGATGGACCGCGACCGGGTTTACACCATGGAACAGGCGCTGGAACGGATGCGCGGGCTGATCGGGTTCGCGGGCACATGGACCGACATCGTGTCCTACCTGCCCGAAGACTGGGAAAACGACCCGGTCAAGCGCCGCTCGGCCACGGCAGCCATGTTCGCGGCCTCGCTGGAACTGGCCAAGGAAGGCAAGCTCGAATTGCGCCAATCGGGCACGTTCGAACCGATCCAGCTGCGCAGAAGGGAGGACCGCGATGGCGGATGAGGACCAAATGCCCGGGCAAGAGAGCAAAATGCCCGTCACCGAAGTGGAGGGCGTAGCCCATAATCCTGCCCCCGATCCCGAAGGCGATGCGCCCCCGCGCGAAAGCCTGTTCGAAGCGCCCCCCATCGCCGAACAGGAGCGCATGGTCGAAGCGATCCTGTTCGCCAGCGCCGAGCCGGTTTCCGTGGCTGAACTGAACGGCCGGATGCCGCATGGTTGCGACGCGTCCGAGGCCTTGGTGCATCTGCGAAAACGCTACGAAGGGCGCGGTGTGCACGTGGTGCGGGTGGGCGACGCCTGGGCCATGCGCACGGCTGCCGATCTTGGATTTCTGATGCAAAAAGAAACGGTTGAAGCGCGCAAACTGTCCCGCGCGGCGATCGAAACCCTAGCCATCATCGCCTATCACCAGCCCGTAACACGAGCCGAGATTGAAGAGATTCGCGGCGTGTCCGTATCGCGCGGCACCGTTGACCAGCTCTTGGAAATGGAGTGGATCCGCTTTGGCCGCCGCAAGATGACGCCGGGTCGCCCTGTGACATTTGTCGTGACCGCGACCTTCCTCGATCATTTCGGGCTGGAAAACGCCCGCGACCTGCCGGGGCTGAAGGAATTGCGTTCTGCCGGGCTGCTGGACAACCGCCCGCCGCCGGGCATGATGGCCGGGCCAGACGGGGCCGAAGACGAGGACGAGGAGGGCCAATCCGAACTGTTCGAAGAGTAAAATCTTGCCGCTGCCGCGGTTCGGCCCTGAAATCTGCGCTGTTTCATGCTATATGAGACCAGAGCAGGACAGGAGGGCGCAATGAACGCCAATCAACTTATCAATATGATCATGCGTATGGTGATGCGTAAACTGGTGAACCGTGGTGTGAATGCCGGGATCAATCGTGTGTCCGGTGGGCGCGGGAATGGTCGCAATGGTGGTGGTGGCCAGAACGGCCAGAACGGCCAGAATGGTCAAAACGGGCAGACCAAGCAAGAAGTCCGCCGCGCCCGTCAAGCTGCCAAGGCGGCGCAAAGGATGAACAAGTTCTAGACTTTGCCCAAGGAACCTGTTGCTGATTCGCGTCAGAGATGTATGAGACTGACACTGTATCCTGCGATATTTACGATGCATTAATTCCTTTTGGGTAGCCTGAAGCACGTGTTTTGCTTCTGGGAAGAATCTGTATGTTCACGCGTCAAATGTTTGGGACGTATTCCCGCAGCAGCTGGATGATCCCCCTTAAAACACAGAACGTCTAAGGGGCGGGAGTGTACGGCGCATGAGGGGGGGCGATGCCTCTTTCCTGGACCTGACGCTGCCGGACGCGGTGGGGCAGCCCATCACAACTGCGGGGGCGGTCCGGTTCGGGTATATCCGCCCATTGTCGATCATTACACGCAAGCTGGCCTATGGCGTTCTGATCCTTTGCGCCTTGATCGCAATAGGTTTCGCGCTTGATATTCCCGCGCTCTACCGGCCGATTCCGGGCGGTCCCGCCACCAGCCCGCTGACGCTTGTCATCGTGACTTTGCTGACCTTATCGCAGCTGATTCATCGGCATCTCGGCCCGGTTACCGTCAAAATGGATGCGATGCTCGGGGTGGTCGTCCTGCTGTGCCTGTTTCGCACTGGCGAGCTGATCTTGGGCGAGGATGTCGTGCATCTTTCCACGACATTCGACGCGCTGATCCCAAACGCGAACGCTGAAGTGCCGCCCCGCACCGGAATCAATACGGCCATGTTGGGCCTGATGCTAAGTATCGGGCTTCTGGCCAGAAAACGGGTGCCTAAGCTGGGAATAGTCATGGCAGTCAGCGCCCCCTTGCTGCCGCTGGTCTCTTTGGTCGGCTATATTTTCGACCTCGGCACATTCTACGGAGAGATGTCGCTGACAACGATCATGTTGATGCTGCCGTTGAACATCGCGATGCTGGCCAACTATTCACATCGCAAATTGCTCCGTCCGCTGATTACGGAAACGAAAATGGGAAAGATTGCGCGATTGCAGCTTATTGCCAGCCTGACCATGCCGCTGGGAGTTGGCCTGCTGATTTTTCGCGTGCCAAATGTCAAGGAAAGCATCTGGGCGGTGATCTATATTGCTGCAACGATCTGGCTCATCGCGGCCCTTGTCGTGATTTCTGCCAGGGCGCATGAGAAGACTGAGCAGCAGCGGCGGCAGATCGAACGGCGCTTGGTGTTTCTGTCGATGCGCGATGCCTTGACCGGGGTGATCAACCGGCAGGGCGTGGCCGAGGCGCTGCTGACCCTGGACAAGACCAGCATGGGGGTGATCCTGCTGGATCTGGATTTCTTCAAACAGGTGAATGATACCTTCGGCCATGCCGCAGGCGATGCGATATTGCAACAAACCGGAGAGACGCTGCGCGCACGGATGCGGTCCGGCGATGTCGTTGCCCGTTGGGGAGGGGAGGAGTTTCTTGTGCTGGCCCCTGACCTGAAGCCCGAAGATCTGCCCACGATCTGCGAGGATTTGCGCCGACGGATTGCCAGCATGGTAGCCGAATCCGGGGCCGAGCTGACGGCATCGATTGGCGCGACGGTCATGAACGGAGAGTTTGAAACCCTCGAAGATGCCTTGGCCCGCGCCGATACCGGCCTTTACATGGCCAAATCGCGCGGCCGCAACATGGTGGTTGTGCGCGAAAGACGGTGTGATCCCAAGGGGCCGAAGGTGACGGGCCACCTGTCACAAGCCGCCGATGCGCAGATGCGCCCGATTTAGCCCATGCGGAAATGCTTGGACAGTTTCAGCCCCTGGCCTTGATAGTTCGATGCGATCTCGCGGCCGTATAGCTGAGTCGGAGGCTCGGTCATGCGTTCATATACAAGGCGGCCGACCACTTGCCCGTGTTCCAGCACGAATGGAGCCTCGTGGCAGCGCACCTCAAGCACGCCACGCGACCCGACGCCACCGGCCTGCGCATGGCCGAACCCGGGGTCGAAGAAGCCCGCGTAATGCACCCGAAATTCGCCCACCATGGCCAGAAATGGTGTCATTTCAGCGGCATAGTCTGGCGGAATGCAAACCGCCTCGCGGCTGACAAGAATGTAGAACGCGCCCGGATCAAGGATGATCTGGCCATTGGCGCTGTGCAGCTCTTCCCAGTATTCCGCCGGATCATATTCGCCGATCCGGTCCAGATCGATCACGCCGGTATGGGGTTTGGCGCGATAGCCGACCAGCGTGCCGCCCCCCGGTTCCAGATCGACGGAAAAGCCAAGCCCTTCGTCGATCATCGGCGAAACATCTACCAGTGGCGTGACCTCGTGCAGGGCGCGCAGGGCGGCATCGGACAGCACGGCCTGTCCCTCGCGAAAGCGGATCTGGTTCAGGCGCATGCCGGGGCGGACCAGTACAGAAAAGCTGCGCGGGCAAATCTCTGCGTATAGCGGGCCTTTGTAACCTGCTGGAATTCTGTCGAATTCAGTCCCGCCATCGGTGATCGTGCGGGTCAGCAAATCCAACCGCCCGGTCGAGCTTTTGGCATTGGCGACCGCTTGCAGCCCCTCGGGCAGGGACAGATGTTCCATCAAGGGAACCACGTAAACGCAGCCCTTTTCCAGAACCGCGCCGCCGGACAGATCGACCCGGTGCATTTCGAATTCGGCCAATCGGTCGGCCACGCTGCGGCCATCCCCTGCCAGGAACGAGGCGCGAACGCGGTAAGCCACGGTGCCAAGGCGCAGGTCAAGCGATGCGGGTTGGATCTGGTCGGGCAGGATCGCGGGCGTGCCGGTCAGGCCCCCATCGGCGATCATCGCCTCAATGCGCTGGCTGGGCAGGACTCCGGTCATCTTTCCCTCCTGTTTCGACCCCCTGATAGACGAAACGCCCGGACCTTTCGGTGCCTGGGCGTTCGCTTACCGTCGAATTTTTTGGTCGGGCTAGCAGGACTCGAACCTGCGACCTTCCGTCCCCCAGACGGACGCGCTACCAGGCTGCGCTATAGCCCGACGGTTTCGCCTACATACTGGTTTTCCGGACGGGGGCAAGTGTGTTTTCCGAATTTTAACAGAGAATAGGCCAGAAATTCCGTCAGTGTTTTCTGGCGTCCTGCATGCGGCTGCTCAAGGTGGCCAGACGGGCCAGCAGCGGCGCGACTTTGCCCGCATCGGGGGGCGGTGCGCCGTGTTGCACCGCGTGGGCGATGGCGGTCAGCAGGCCGGGACCGGCCTTGATGTCGTCATCGGCGGGCGGGTCGGGCAGATCTGGCACGGCAATGACCGGGGCAGGCGCGACGGCCGGCTCTGGCGTTTCGGCCTGTTCGGTGGGCGGCTCTGCCTCGGACATGACCGACGGCTTGGTCGGTTCCGCTGGCATCGGCGCTTCGGATGCATGCGCGTCCTCGGGCAACGGGTCAAGGGCAGGCTCGGCTTCCGGCTCCGGCGTGGCAGATTCGGTAAAGACCGGGGCCACGGGCTCTGGCGCGGGAGACTCTGGCTGTGCTTCGGCCGCGGGGTGCGCGGGCGTTTCCGGTGTCGCCTGCGTCACGTCGGGCGCGACGGGTTCGGGGGCCGCTGCCTGTGGTTCCGTCGCATCTGGTTCAGAATCAAAGGCACTGTCGGTGATGAAATCGGGTAGGTCTGCCACGTCTTCGCCAGCCGGGTCTTCATGGGGCGCGTCCGCGGTGTCCTGGTCGGGCGTGAGGTCCGCGCCGCCATGCGAGAATAGGTCCATCGGCGCTTCCGGCTCGGGTTCTGCGCCGCGGTTGAAGGACAGAACGGTGCCGCCTTCCGGTTCCATGTCCACGGACATGGGTGCCTCTTCGTCGGATGCATCGTCTTGCGGGGCAGGCGGAGGAGGGGCCGGAAACGCGGTGGGTTTGCTGTCTTCCTCGGCGGCGCGCAGCACCTCGCCCAGTTGCGCGGCCGATATGTCATCCAACGGCTGTGACAGTTCAGAGACATGGGCAACCCCTTGTTCGCGCAGGATTTTCTGCACGCCCTTGATGGTCAGCCCGTCATCGTGAAGCAATTGCTTGATCCCGCCCAACAGCAGCATATCCTGCGGGCGGTAATAACGACGCCCGCCGGCACGTTTCACCGGTTTCACTTGTGGAAACTTGCTTTCCCAGAACCGCAGCACATGGGCAGGGCGGTCCAGCCATTCGGCCACTTCCGAAATGGTGCGGAAGGCATCGGGTGATTTCGCCATCCTGACGCCTCCGTTCTATCAGCTTTTGTTGCCGGCCGCGACGCGATCTTTCATCAGGTGCGAGGGGCGGAAGGTCAGAACCCGGCGCGGTTCGATCGGAACCTCTTTGCCGGTCTTCGGATTGCGGCCCACGCGGGCAGCTTTTTCCCGAACCGAGAACGTGCCGAAAGACGAGATCTTGACCTGCTCGCCCTCGACCAGAGCATCTGACATATGCTCCAGCACGGATTCGACCAGCTGCGCGGCATCGTTGCGCGACAGACCCACCTCGCGGAAAATCGCTTCGCTCAGGTCCATGCGGGTCAACGTCTTTTCACTCATGCCAAAATTTCCCCCGTGATTTACCCAACCATAGGGGGAGGGCAATTTCCGAGTCAATATCAATGGCTTGCAAGTGGCGGTTTATCCAAGGTTTTTGCGATATTTCGCCCGTTTAGCGCGAGTTACCAGCGCAGAACCACCGCGCCCCATGCCAGACCGCCGCCGATTGCCTCGGCGACAAGCAGTTGGCCGCGCTTGATCTTGCCCTCTGCCACGCCCACGGAAAGGGCAAGGGGAATCGATGCGGCAGAGGTGTTGCCATGGTCCTGAACCGTGACGATCACGTTGTCCATCGGCAGGCCCATCTTTTTCGCGGTGCCCTGGATGATGCGGATATTAGCCTGGTGCGGCACGATCCAGTCCACGTCTTTTTCGGTCAGCTTGGCCTTTTCGAGCGCCTTGTGCGCGGTCGAGGTCAGCTTTTCCACGGCCTGACGGAACAGCGGGTTGCCCTGCATGCGCAGCTTGCCCGCCGTACCGGTCGAGGACACGCCGCCATCGACATACAGCATGTCGCGGTAGCGCCCGTCGGAGTTAAGGTCGGTGGCCAGAACGCCGCGATCACCCGGTGTGCCCGCCGCGTCCTGCCCTTCGAGGATCAGCGCACCCGCGCCATCGCCGAACAGCACGCAGGTGGACCGGTCTTCCCAGTCGATGATGCGGCTGAAGGTTTCCGCGCCGATCACCATGACGCGGTTCGCCTGTCCGGCGGCGATCAGCGCCGAGGCATTGGCCAGCGCAAAGATGAACCCGGCGCAAACTGCCTGCACGTCAAACCCGAAGCCGCGCGTCATGCCCAGCTTTCCCTGCACCATGGTGGCGACGGACGGGAAGGTCAGGTCGGGGGTCGAGGTGGCCACGATCACCGCGTCAAGGTCATCGGCTTTCAGCCCGGCATTGGTCAGCGCGGCATTGGCCGCCTTGACCGCCAGATCCGAGGTCATTTCCCCTTCGGCGGCGAAATGGCGGCGTTCGATGCCGGACCGGGACCGAATCCATTCGTCGCTGGTATCCAGCGTTTTTTCGAATTCACTGTTGGGGACCACGCGGGCGGGCAGGTAATGCCCGATCCCGATAGCGACCGCGCGCGTTGTCATTCCTGCTCACCGTCTTTTAGATTTTCTTGGGCAGTATCTTGGGGAAGGTCATTCGCAGATGCAACCCGCGCCGCCAATTTGCCGGCAAAGCCCTGCCGCGCCAACTGAAATGCCAGCTTGACCGCCGCCGATACGCCCGTAGCGTCGGCCGACCCGTGGGATTTCACCACCGTTCCGTTCAGCCCAAGGAAGACCCCGCCATTCACACGGCGCGGATCGATCCGTTTTTTCAGCCGCCGCAGGGATGTGAGGGCCAACAAGGCCGCCAGCCGCGACAGGGGCGAGAATTTGAACGCCTCTTTCAGCAGATCGCCGATCAGGGAGGCCGTGCCTTCGCCGGTTTTCAGCGCGATATTGCCGGTGAACCCGTCGGTGACGATCACGTCGCAGGTGTCGCCGGGAATATCGCCGCCTTCGACGAATCCCACGAATTCGAATTTCGACTTGGGGGCAACAGCCTCGATCAGGTCATGGGCGGCTTTCAGCTCTGCCCGGCCCTTGTGTTCCTCGGTCCCGACGTTCAGCAGTCCGACGCGCGGGCGCTCCAGCCCCATGCCGTTGCGGGCATAGGATGCGCCCATCTGCGCATATTGCAAAAGGTCGGTTTCGTCGGCGCGAATATCCGCGCCCACGTCCAGCATCACGTTGAAGCCCTGCGGATTGCGCGATGGCCAAAGCACCGCGATGGCTGGGCGGTTGACGCCGGGCAGCTTGCGTAGGCGCACCATCGACAGGGCCATCAGCGCGCCGGTGTTGCCGCAGGAAACGCAAACCTCTGCCTCGCCCGCGCGGACCGCATCCAGCGCCGACCACATAGAGGTGTTCTTGCCGTGGCGCATCACTTGGCTGGGCTTGTCATCCATCGTGACCACGTCACGGGCATCCCGAATCTCGACCCGTCCGGCAAGGTATTTACGGCGGGCGACCAGCTTTTGCAGCTCGTCCGCGGGGCCATGTAGGATAAAGCCTATATTCGGATTCTTCTTTGCCGAACGCGAAATGCCGGCAACAACAGTTGCCGGCCCGCGGTCGCCGCCCATGGCGTCAACAGAAATAATGGTGCGCCCTGCGCCCGAAGCCGAAGTGTCCTTAGCCACGGTCATCGCTTGGCGACCCCTTTCCCAGCCAAGGATGACTTAAGCTGCGTCTTCGTCGAAGTCGATTTCGTCGTTCAGTGCAACGACCTGACGGTCGGCGTACTGACCGCAGGATGGGCACACATGGTGCGGACGCTTCAGCTCGCCGCAGTTGCCGCACTCGTTGGGGTTCGCGGCAACCAGTGCGTCATGTGCGCGGCGGTTGTTACGGCGCGATTTCGATACTTTGTTCTGTTGGACGGCCATGTCGCAACCTCAATTTCGTGGGCCAAGTGGCCCGGTGTCATTTCAGGGGCGGAAGCCCATGTCTCACGGGTGTTGGTGGCTCTTAGTCGGTGAAGAGCCGCCTGTCCAACCCAAATTCGGATGAGGGCCGAAAAATACAGCGAAATGCCAAAGGCGCAAGGGGGTATTTCAGCTTTTTCGCCTGTTTTCGGTGGGTTTGCAGGCCCAAGGCGGTAGGGCGGCGAAAACCTGCGTGGCGGGGTGAATCAGTCTTCGGCGTCGCCATCGGTCTTGTCGGCAAGCTGGTCGCGCAGGGCGGCCAGACCGGCAAAGGGTTTCACATCATCGTCGCTCAACACTTTCTTGCCCGGTTCCGTCACGCTGAGATCCGCCGGCGCGGCATCCTTGGCGCGCGGATACAGCGGCAGGGCCAGGGCCAATGCTTCGATCATCATCTGGTCCAGGTCGATCATCTCGTGTAGCGGCTCGGTGGTGTCATCCTCGGGCATCTCGGCTTCTTCGCCTGTGGGTTGCGAATCGTCAAAATCGGCCAGAAACTGGCGCTCGACCGGCTCGTCGATGCGGGTTGTGACCGGCTCCAGCGTGGCGACGCAGGGCTGCACCACGGTCACGCCCAGCGTGGCGCGCAGCCGCCAGTCGTTCCGCCCTTCCGGCTCCAACGTGCCGACCAGCGACAGTTTGCGCAGGCCCAGCAGGTCAAGTTCCGCCGCGATGGCCGACAGTTGCGCGGCATCGGGGCGGCGTTCGAATCGGGTTGGTGCCTTGGTCGACAGTTTCGAAACGCGCAACACGGCGTCTGGACCCTTCGGGGACTTTGCGGACATTGTCAGCCTTCCATTCTCGATCCCATTCTTGAACATGGGACAATCTACCTATAAGCGGATAAAAGGCACATAGTGCGAAGACAAGAGGGCAGCAATGTCGGTAGGTAAACGGAACCACATCAAATCCGCCGTGATCGGGCTGGCCTTGGTCGCGCTTGCGGGCTGCACCGCGCAATATCGCAACCATGGCTATGCGCCGAGCGAGGAAGACCTTGCCGCGATCGCCGTGGGCGTCGATACTCGCGACACCGTGCGCGAAGTGGTGGGCGCGCCCTCGACCGATGGGCTGCTGTCCGGGGGCGATTATTACTACGTGCGCTCGCGGGTGCGCCATTTCGCCTATAAACGCCCCGAGGTGATCAAGCGCGAGTTGCTGGCGATTTCCTTTGACGACACCGGCGTGGTCCAGAATATCGAACGATTCGGGCTGGAGGATGGCCGCGCCGTGCCTCTGTCGCGCCGCGTGACCGACAGTTCCGTGACCAACAAAAGCTTCTTCCGCCAGCTTCTGGGCGCAATCGGCCAGATCGGGCCAAGCGGGTTGGGTGGCGGTCCCGGCTGATCTGGGGGCGCGATCTGCGGGCCGATTGGGCCCGGCGCTGTCACCGATCGGTTACATCTTGTATGCTAAAGGCAGGCGACCTAGCTTGATCTGAACCCCTATGAGAGGCGCAAGATGCTGGCATTGAAAAAAGGCCGCTACCAGACGCGGCTGGCCACCAGTCTGGAAGACATCGCCGCAGCGCAAGCCCTGCGCCATCTGGCCTTTCATGGCACCGATGGGCTGGACGCGGATGATTTCGACGCATGTTGCATCCATTTTCTGATCGAAGAGGCAAAGACTGGCCGTCTTGTTTGCTGTTTCCGTATACTGCCCCTGTCGGGCGGCGGGGAAATCGGCCGCAGCTATTCGGCACAGTTTTATGAATTGAAGGGGCTGGAACGGTTCACCGGGCCAATGGTGGAAATGGGCCGCTTCTGCATTCATCCCGATGTCAGCGACCCCGATATCCTGCGCGTCGCATGGGGCGCGATGACCGCCTATGTCGATGAAAACGCTGTTGAAATGCTGTTTGGCTGCTCGTCGTTCAAGGGGGTTGAGGAAGGCGAATACCTAGATGCCTTCACCATGCTGCGACAACGCCACATGGCCCCGAATCGCTGGCTGCCACGGGTGAAGGCTCCGCAGGTGTTCCGCTTTGGCAAGTTGCGGTGCCGCACCCCTGACAAGAAACTGGCGATGCTGCGAATGCCGCCCTTGCTGCGCACCTATCTGATGATGGGTGGATGGGTGTCGGATCACGCGGTCGTGGACCGGCAGATGAACACGTTGCATGTGTTCACAGGGCTGGAAATCAGCGCCATCCCGCCCGCGCGCAAAAGGTTGCTGCGTGTCGTGGCGGGCTGATCGGTTTGCCGCGTCGGAATTCGTCTTGAATTCCGTCCCGAATTTCGCATGCGAAATTCGGGACCGCTTGACGCCGCGCCCCTGCGCGATTAGCTGCGCTTCATGGCACGCGCACCCCTACTGCAACTCACCGACATATCCCTCACCTTCGGCGGCGATCCGGTCTTTGACGACCTGTCGCTGGTGGTGCAACCCGGCGACCGTGTGGCCCTTGTGGGCCGCAACGGATCTGGCAAATCCACCCTGATGAAGATCATGGCCGGCCTGGTCGAACCGGACAAGGGCGAGCGGATCGTCACCCCCGGCACCCGCGTCGGATATATGGAGCAAGAGCCAACGATGGAAGGCTTCGCCACGCTTGGCGACTATGCCGCCAGCGGGCTGGACATTGGCGATGAATGGCGGGTTCTGGCCGTGGCAGAGGGGCTGAAATTCGACCCTTCGCGCGATGTGAATGTCGCCTCTGGCGGCGAGCGTCGCCGCGCAGCGCTGGCCAAGCTCATGGCCGAAGCGCCCGAATTGATGCTGCTGGACGAGCCGACCAACCATCTGGATATCGAGGCCATCGCATGGCTTGAGAACGAGTTGAAGGAAACCCGCGCCGGTTTCGTCCTGATCTCGCACGACCGGGCGTTTCTGCGGGCGCTGACCCGCGCGACGCTGTGGATCGACCGCAGTTCGGTGCGCCGCCAGGAAACCGGTTTCGAAGGGTTCGAGGCATGGCGCGACAAGGTCTGGGAAGACGAGGACATGCAGCGCCACAAACTTGATCGCAAGATCAAGTCCGAAGCCCGTTGGGCCGTCGAAGGCATCTCGGCCCGCCGCAAGCGCAACCAGGGCCGCGTGCGCGCGCTGAAAGAGCTGCGCGCCGAACGTTCAGGCCAGATCAAGCGGCAGGGCACCGCCGCCATGGCGCTGGATTCCGGTCCAAAATCCGGCAAGAAGGTTGTCGAGGTCGAAGGCATTTCAAAGGCTTACGACGGTAAGGTGATCTTGCGCGACTTTTCCATCAAGATCCAGCGCGGTGACCGCGTGGCCTTTGTCGGGCCCAATGGCGTGGGCAAGACGACGTTGCTGAAAATCCTGATGGGGCAGGAACAGCCCGATTCCGGCACCGTGTCGCTGGGCACCAACCTGCTGCCCGCGATCTTTGATCAGACCCGCGCCCAGCTGGACCCGGACATGACCCTATGGGACAGCCTGACCGGCGATCCGGACATGCGCGTGTCTGGCAAGGCCGACCAGATACTGGTGCGTGGCCACCCCAAGCATGTGGTCGGATACCTCAAGGAATTCCTGTTCGATGAACGGCAAGCCCGCGCGCCCGTGCGGTCCTTGTCTGGCGGGGAAAAGGCGCGGCTTTTGCTGGCCAAGCTGATGGCCAAGGAATCGAATCTGCTGGTGCTGGACGAGCCGACCAACGATCTGGACATCGAAACGCTGGACCTGTTGCAGGAACTGCTGGACGACTACGACGGCACCGTTCTGCTGGTCAGCCACGACCGTGATTTTCTGGACCGCGTCGCCGCCACCACCATCGCGATGGAAGGCGACGGGCGCGCCACGGTCTATGCGGGCGGTTGGTCCGACTATCAAGCGCAGCGGGCCGAGGCGCAAAGTGATGCAAAATCAAAGCCCTCCGCAGCAAAGGTCTCGCAAGAAAACCCCGTCAATCAGGCCGGAAAATCCAAGGTGAACGGGCTTTCCTTTACCGAAAAGCACCGGCTTGAAGAGTTGCCCTCGGTCATCGAACGGCTGGAGGCAGAGATCGCAAAGCTGGAAGGTTTTCTTGCCCAGCCGGATCTTTACGCCAAGGAGCCGATGAAGTTTCAAAAGGGCACCGATGCCCTTATCGAACGTCAGAAAGCCCTTGCCGCCGCCGAGGAAGAGTGGATGCAGCTGGAAGAAAAAGCCGGCGGTTGAATGGCCCAGCGTCCGGCAGGCCGCCTCCCATCAATCAATACGGTTCCAGAAAAAAGGGCGACCCGACCGGGCCGCCCTTTGTCGTTTCAGGCGGATGACGCCGATCAGCCGTCGAAATCGACCTCTTCGGTCAGGCGCAACGCCTCGCCGCGTTTTTCGGCCAGTTCCATCAGGTTCACGTCATCGGGGGTGAAGCTGCCCCAGGATTTCACCAGCGCGTCGGGTTCGACCCCCGGCGCGATCGGGTATTCGGTATTCGCTTCGGCATAGATTTTCTGTGCCTCGGGCGAGGTCAGGAATTCCATCAATTCCATGGCGTTATCGCGGTTCGGGGCCGATTTCACCATGGCCACGCCGGAAATGTTCACATGGGTGCCTGCATCCTCGAATGTGGGGAAGACGATGCGCACGCTATCGGCCCATTCCTTCTGTTCGGGATCTTTCAGCATCTTGCCCATGTAATAGGTGTTGCCCAGCGAAATGTCGCATTCACCGGCCCAGATCGCCTTGACCTGCGCGCGGTCATTGCCCTGTGGCTTGCGGCCAAGGTTGGCTTTCAGCCCTTCAAGCCATTGTTTGGTGTACTCCGCGCCGTGGTGTTGCAGCACGGCGGCGGTCAGCGCGACGTTATAGGCATGGGTGCCGGAGCGGGTGCAGATGTGGCCCTTCCACTTGGGGTCGGCAAGGTCTTCGTAGGTGGTAACCTCGCCGTCGGCCACGCGGTCGCGGCTGGCATAGATCACGCGCGCGCGGGTGGTCAGACCCCACCAATGCCCGTCCGGATCATGGTAGGCGTCGGGCACATTGGCCGTCAGCGTGTCAGAGGAAACCGCCTGCGTCAGCCCGGCGTCAACCACGGCGTTCAGGCGGGAAATATCCACCGTCAGCACCAAGTCGGCGGGCGATCTGTCGCCTTCGGCCGTCAGACGTTCGATCATGCCCTTTTCCAGGTAGGCCACGTTCACGTCGATGCCGGTTTCGGCGGTGAACGCATCGGTCAGCGGCTTCAGCAATTCGGGCTGGCGATAGGAATACAGGTTCACCTCTTCGGCCAGAACGGGCGTGGCGACGGTCAGGGCCGTTGCGGCCAGAAGGGCGGTTTTCAGTCGTGCGAACATGGGGTCGTCCTTTCGGAACGGTTGGTGAGTTGCAGACATGGATAAACCCGACTCTTTTGATCAGGTCAATACCTGAATTTAACAGTCAGGTTTCTTCGACCCTGCCTTCGCGGCCTTTTCAGCAGCTTTCGCTGCATCCCATAGCGCGTCCATTTCCGCTAGGCCGCTGTCCTCGGGGCGTCGGCCTGATGTGGCAAGAGTATCCTCTATGCTATTGAAACGGCTTGTAAATTTCTGGTTGGCGGTACGCAGGGCGGATTCTGGATCAATGTCCCAGTGCCGCGCCAGATTGGCCATGACGAACAAAAGATCGCCGAATTCTTCCTCGACCTCTTCTTGCGTCAACTCGGCGCGGGCCTCGCGCAATTCCTGTGCCTCTTCCAAAATCTTGTCGATCACATCCCCGTCCGTGGGCCAGTCGAACCCCACCCGCGCGGCGCGTTTTTGCAGCTTTACCGCGCGCAACAGCGCGGGCAGATGCACCGCGACCCCGTCCAGCGTGCCCTTTTGCTGCTTGCCCGCGCGTTCGGCGGCCTTGATGGTTTCCCAATCAAGGGTCTGCTGTTCCGCCGATTTCGCGTTGGATTCGTCGCCGAACACATGCGGGTGGCGCAGCACCATCTTGTCGGCAATGTCGCGCACCACGTCGTCAAAGGTGAACATCCCCTTGTCGGCGGCGATCTGGCCGTGGAACACCGACTGGAACAACAAATCGCCCAATTCGCCGCGCAACTCGTCCCATGCTTCGCGTTCGATCGCGTCGGCAACCTCGTATGCCTCTTCGATCGTGTAGGGGGCGATGGTGGCGAAATCCTGTTCGATGTCCCAGGGGCAGCCGGTTTCGGGGTCGCGCAGGGCGGCCATGATGGTCAGCAGGCGCGGCATCCCGCCATTGGGGTCGTGGATCAGGTCATCTGCCATTGCGAAGGCTCCGTTCTGGTGGTTGAGTGAGACCCTGACCCGAGACGCGCAAGGAGTCCAGCCGATGGCGGTGATCAACAGAATAGCCGGTTATGCCGAGGAGATGACGGGGTGGCGCAGGCATTTGCACGCGCATCCCGAACTGTCCTTTGATTGCTTTAACACCGCCGCTTATGTGGCTGATAAGCTGCGCGAATTTGGCGTGGATGAATTGCACGAAGGGATCGCGACCACCGGCATGGTGGCGCTGATCCGCGGGCGCGGCACCGGCCCCGTTGTGGGCCTGCGTGCTGATATGGATGCGCTGCCGATCATCGAAGAAACCGGCGCGGATTATGCCTCGGTCAACGCGGGCAAGATGCACGCTTGCGGCCATGACGGGCATACCACAATGCTGCTGGGGGCGGCGAAATACCTTGCGGAAACGCGCAATTTCGCGGGCACAGTGGCACTGATTTTCCAACCCGCCGAAGAAGACGGCGGCGGCGCGGGCGTCATGGTCAGCGAAGGCATCATGGACCGCTTCGCCATCCGCGATGTCTATGCCCTGCACAATGCGCCCGGGGTCGAGGAAGGGTCGTTCTACACCACCCCCGGCCCGATTATGGCGGCGGTCGACACGTTCCATATCGACGTGAAAGGCGCAGGCGGGCATGGCGCGATGCCGCATGAAACCCGCGATCCGATCATGGCCACGGTGGGGATTGTGCAGGCGATCCAGATCATCGTCAGCCGCAACCATTACGCGCTGGACGACCTAGTGATTTCGGTGACGCAGATTCACACCGGCTCGGCCGAGAATATCGTGCCGGAAACCGCCTATATCAACGGCACGGTGCGCACCTTCGATCCGGCGGTGCAGGGCATGGTCGAACGCCGCATGGGCGAGATCGCGCAGGGCGTCGCGGCGGGCTATGGCTGCGCCGCGGTGCTGCGGTACGATCGGCACTATCCGGCCACCATCAACGATGCGGACCGCGCCGCATTCGCCGTCGGCGTCGCCGCCGAAGTGGTGGGCGAGGGGCGCGTGAAACCAGATGCGGGCCGCGAAATGGGGGCCGAGGATTTTTCCTATATGCTTGAATCGCGGCCCGGCGCTTACCTGTTTCTAGGGCAGGGCGATTCATCCGGCCTGCACACGCCGCAATATGATTTCAACGACGCGATCGCGCCGGTGGGGGCCAGTTTCTTTGCCCGGCTGGTGGAGCGCGCCTTGCCGCAGGAGGGATGACAGATGGCTTTGGAAGATGCGAAAACCCAAGTGGATCAGGCCTTTTCCCGCGATGACTTGCGCGGCCTCAGCTATGAAAACGCTTTTGGCGGGGCCACGTCATTCTTGCGGCGCAAATACACCAAGGATCTGGCCGGTGTCGATCTGGCCGTGACCGGCGTGCCCTTCGATCAGGCCGTGACCAACCGGACCGGGGCGCGGCTGGGGCCGCGTGCGATCCGCGAGGCCAGCACCCTGCAACCCTATGATCCGCCCTATGGCTGGGGGTTTGACCCGCTGGGTGAATTCGCCATTGCCGATTACGGGGACTTGGCATTCGACTATGCCAAGGTGGTCGATTTTCCCGCCGCGCTTCAGGCCCATGCCGCCGGTATCCTGAATGCGGGCGCGGGCATGATCACCCTTGGCGGCGATCACTTCATCACCCTGCCGATCCTGAAAGCCCATGCCGAGAAATACGGCCCGCTAAGCGTGATCCAGTTCGATGCCCATTCCGACCTGTGGGCGGATGACGATATGGAGCGGATCGACCACGGCACCTTCATGTACAAGGCGGTGAAGCTGGGGGTCGTCGATCCGAAACGGTCGGTCCAGATCGGTATCCGCACCGAATGTGACGATTATTGCGGCATGAATTACATCGACGCGCGCAGCGTACACGAGGAAGGCCCAGCGGCGATTGCCCGTCGCGCGCGCGCAATCGTCGGTGACAGCCCGACCTATGTGACATTCGACATCGACGGGCTGGACCCGGCCTATGCCCCCGGCACCGGCACGCCGGTCTGGGGCGGGCTGTCCAGCGGGCAGGCGGCGAGTATCCTGCGCGATCTGGCGGGGATCAACATGGTTGGTGGCGACGTGGTCGAGGTGTCGCCGCCCTTCGATCCTGCGGGGATCACTGCGGTGGCAGGCGCCCATGTGGCGATGGAACTGATCTGTCTTTGGGGCTGGACGCGCCGCTAGCGCGATGGGGCTGGACGCGCCGCTGACGCGATGGGGCTGGACGCGCCGCTGGCGCGATGGGGCTGGACGCGCCGCTGGCGCGATGGGGTATTTGGGGAACAATGAAAGGAAAAGCGATGGTGTGGGTGTTTCTGACGGCGCTGATCGTGGGTGGTTTGGGCTTTGCCGGATGGGTGCGTGGTGCGCCCTCGGATCCGGCGCGTTGGCATGTCAGCCCGCCCGTGGCTCGCGACACCGACCGCCCTGGCGGGGTGATCCGCGTGGTCGCGGGCGACATGGCCGCGCTGGATGAGATCATCCGGGCCGAACCGCGCACGAAGGTCTTGGCCGGATCGGTCGCGGAAGGGCGCCTGACCTATATCACCCGATCTGCCCTGTGGGGTTTTCCCGATTACTGCACGGTCGAACAGCAAGGTGGCAACCTTGTGGTCTGGTCGCGGCTGCGGTTCGGACGGTCTGATATGGGCGTGAACAGGGCCCGTGTCACCCGTTGGCTGGATCGTCTGGCGCAGGGCTGAGGCGGCGGGACGACGACGGGCAGCCATCGCCGACATCACGCCACATCGGCACGTTCAGCGACATCTGGCATTGGGCGGTAAACACGCGGCCATCGACGTAAAGACAAATCCGCTGGCCAAGTTCCACGCGGTTTCCGTTGCGATCCGTGCAATAGCAATCAGGCGCGGTTCCTGCCGGTTCCGGCCCGGCAAGGGCGGGAGAGGCGGCAAGGAATATGATCGCAATCCTCAGCATGTCTTATACTATCACATCCCGACCCCTTGACCAAATTGCCCGAATGGGGAATGGGAAAGCCATGATTTCCCTCGACCGCCTGTACCAGATCACCCAACGGTTCCAATTCCTCGAGGCCAAGATGGCCGAGGGGGGCGGGGATATTGCGGCGCTGGGGCGTGAATATTCCGAACTGCGCCCCGTGGTAGAACAGATTGCCGCCTATCGCCGCCTGCTGGATGACATCGCCGAGGCAGAGGCGATGCTGGATGATCCCGAAATGAAAGCCCTGGCCGAGGAGGAGTTGCCGGCCTTGAAGGCGCTACTGCCCGAGGCCGAGGCCGCGCTGCAACTGTCGCTTTTGCCGAAGGATGCCGCCGACGCCCGCCCCGCCATGATCGAGATCCGCCCTGGAACCGGCGGCGACGAGGCGGCGCTGTTCGCGGGCGACCTGCTGCGCATGTATCAACGTTATGCCGAGGCGAAAGGCTGGAAATTCGACATCATCGAGATGCAGCAGACCGAGCTTGGCGGCATCAAGGAGGTGATCGCCCATGTGCAGGGGCAGGGCGTATTTGCCCGCTTGAAATTCGAATCCGGCGTGCACCGCGTGCAACGTGTGCCCGAAACCGAAAGCGGCGGGCGCATCCACACCTCTGCCGCGACGGTGGCGGTTCTGCCAGAGGCAGAGGACGTGGATATCCGTATTGATCCGAATGACCTGCGCATCGACACCATGCGATCGTCCGGCGCGGGCGGGCAGCACGTCAACACCACCGATTCCGCGGTTCGCATCACCCATATCCCCACCGGGATCGTCGTGACCAGTTCCGAAAAATCCCAGCACCGCAACCGCGAGATCGCCATGCAGGTGCTGAAAACGCGGCTGTATGATCTGGAACGCAGCCGGGTGGACAACGAACGCTCGGCCGACCGCAAGGCGCAGGTTGGCACTGGCGACCGGTCGGAACGCATCCGCACCTATAACTTCCCGCAGGGGCGCATGACCGATCACCGGATAAACCTGACGCTTTATTCGCTGGACAAGGTGATGCAGGGCGACTTGGACGATGTGATCGACGCGTTGATTGCCGACCATCAGGCGACGCTTCTGGCGGAAATGGAAGGATGATCGGCGCGATTGATGCCGCTACGCCGGGGCAAGCGTTGACCATTGCCTTGGCGATGGGCGCGGATTGGCCGGTTGACATGCGCGACCGCAAGCTGCTTTTGGCCCATGCGGCGGGGGTCGCGCCCTCGCGGCTGATCATGCTGAACATCGAGGATTTCACGCCGGAGCTGCTGGAGCGGTACCTGGGCTATCTGGAACGCCGCGCGGGCGGCGAGCCAGTGTCGAAAATCATCGGGCGCCGCGCCTTTTGGGAGCATGATTTCATCGTCACCCCCGATGTGCTTGATCCGCGCCCGGAAACCGAGGTGCTGGTGCGCGCCGCGCTTGAACATCCCTTTGATACCGTGCTGGACCTTGGCACGGGGTCGGGCTGTATCCTGTTGAGTTTGCTGGCAAAACGGCCCAAGGCACGGGGCGTGGGCGCGGACCTGTCCAAGGCCGCGCTGGATGTCGCCGCGCGCAATGCCGATGCGCTTGGCGTGGCGGATCGCGTTACCCTGATCCAATCGGACTGGCTGTCCGCAGTCACGGGGCAGTTCGATCTGATCGTATCGAACCCGCCCTATATCGCCGCCGCGGAAATGCCCGACCTGTCGCCCGAGGTGCGCGGCCATGACCCGCATATGGCCCTGACCCCTGGCGGTGACGGGCTTGCCCCGTATCGCGTTCTTGCTGCCGAATGCGCCACCCACCTGACGGCGAATGGCCGCCTGATGCTGGAAATCGGCTGGCAGCAGGGACCGCAGGTGGCGCAGATCCTTGCCGCCCGTGGCTGGCAGGACATCGCCGTTCTGCCCGACCTTGACGGGCGCGACCGCGTCGTTTCGGCGCGAAAACCGTGACCTGAATGGCCTGAACCCGCCGAAAACCGTGTAATTACTCGGATTTTCCATGAATCTCGGCAAAACCCCCTTGTCACAGGGCGCGTGGCATGTTTACTCAATAGTGTCAGCGCGGTGGATGCCCTTTGGGGTGATCCCGCATGACGCCAAGCCAGACAAAGTGGTGATCCCGGTGGGTTTTGAGCGCAAGAGGCGTGAAACGGGTGTCACAAGGCTGCATATCAAGGCTGGATTACTGGATATATGAGATCTTCGAAGTCACGCTCGCGGTCGAAGTCGAACCGCAACAACAATGGCCGTACCCTGGGCAATATCGTCAACCGTGTGTTTGACAGCTCGGGCCCTGAGGGCAAAGTGCGCGGCACGCCGCAGCAGATCATCGACAAATACAACCAACTGGCGCGCGACGCCCAGCTGTCGGGCGATCGCGTCGCCACGGAAAACTTTCAACAGCATGCCGAACACTACATGCGGATGCTAAGCGCGGCCCAGGCCGAGCAGGACGCCAAACGCGAAGAGCAGGAACGCCAGAACCGCGAACGCCAGGCAGAGCGCGACCGCGAACGCGCCGCCCGCCAGGAACGCGAATCGGGCGGCCGCTCTGACGATCAGGGGCAGGGCCAGCAAGGTCAGCAGGGCGATCAGCCCAAGGCGACCAAGCAGGGTAGTCCGTCCGAGCAGGGCGACAAGCCAAGCCGCTCGCGCCGCGGCAACCGGTCCGACGATCCCGGCAATGCGCCCCAGCCCGACGTGCTGGATATAGGGTCGGATGAAGGCGACAACCTAGTCGAAACGCCCGAGAACAAGGCAGAAAAGCCCAAGCGCCCGCGTACGCGCAAGCCCAAGGCTGATACGTCCAAGGCCGACGCGCCCAAGGATGACAGCCCAAAGGCTGATGCTTCCAAGGCTGGCGACGATGCTGCGAAACCGACCGTAGCGGAATAGATTCGCCAAAGTGTGCGGAAACTAAAACGGGAAACGCCGCGCAAACCGATGGTTGCGCGGCGTTTTTCATGTCGTTGGCCTGTTGGTCAGACGGGTTTGATCAGCTGGGCAAGGGCGCAGAACTGTTCCAGCCCCACGGTTTCAGCCCGGTCTGTCGGCTTGATCCCGGCGGCGATCAGGTGGTCCTCCAGGTCGGGGACCAGCCCTTTCAGCGCCGCGCGCAGCATCTTGCGCCGCTGATTGAACGCCTTGGCCACGACCCGTTCCAATGTGGCGGCATCCGCCGGAAAGCGCGGTTCGGGCAGGGCGGTCAGATGTACCACGGCAGACGACACCTTGGGCGGCGGCGAAAACACGCCGGGCGGCAGGTTCAGCACGATGCGCGGATCGGCCCGCCATTGCGCCAACAGGGCCAGCCGCCCGTAAGCCTTGGACCCGGGCTGCGCCACGATCCTTTCGGCCACTTCTTTTTGGAACATCAAGGTCAGGCTTTGCCAGAACGGCGGCCAGTCCGTGGGCGTCAGCCACCGGATCAGCAGTTCCGTTCCCACGTTATAAGGCAGGTTCGCGGCCACCTTGATGGGGGGCGTCAGATAGGCCAGCGGGTCGATTTCCAGCGCATCACCTGAAATCACCTCAAGCCGCCCCGGATAGGCCGCCGCGATTTCGGCCAATGCAGGCAGGCAGCGCGCGTCTTTCTCGATCGCCAGAACCTTGCGCGCGCCCTCGGCCAGCAGGCCACGGGTCAGCCCGCCGGGGCCAGGGCCAACCTCCAGCACATCGCATTGCGACAGATCCCCCGCCATGCGGGCAATCTTGGCGGTCAGGTTCAGGTCCAGCAGAAAATTCTGCCCAAGCGCCTTTTTCGCTGCGATCCCATGGGTTTCGATCACCTGTGACAGGGGCGGAAGATCGTCAATCGCGCTCATGTTTTCTTTGTTCCCGCAATATCCCCGCCGGAGGCTTCCGCGCGTGCGGCAGCCATATCCGCCGCCATTTCAAGCGCCGCGATCAGGGACGATGGGTTGGCAATCCCGCGCCCCGCGATGTCATAGGCGGTGCCATGATCGGGCGAGGTGCGAATGAACGGCAGGCCAAGCGTCACGTTCACGCCGCCGTCGAAATCCAGCGTCTTGATCGGGATCAGCGCCTGATCGTGATACATGCAGATCGCCGCGTCATAGCGGGCGCGCGCACCGGCATGGAACATGGTGTCGGCCGACAGCGGCCCCTCGATCTGCATCCCCTCGGCCCGCAGAATGGCCAGGGTGGGCGCGATCATCGACATTTCTTCAGTGCCCATTTTTCCGCCTTCGCCCGCATGGGGGTTCAGCCCCGCCACGGCAAGGCGCGGCGCGTGCAGCCCGAAATCACGGATCAGCGCGGCATGGGTGATGCGAATGGTGTCCGCCAGAAGTTGCGGTGTCAGCGCATGGGGCACGTCCGCCAAAGCGATATGGATCGTCACCGGCACCACGCGCAGGGCAGGGGCGGCCAGCATCATCACCACGCGGTCCACCCGGGCCAGGGCGGCCAGAAATTCGGTATGGCCCGGATAGGCAAAGCCCGCCCCGTCAGCCAGCACCTTCTTGTTGATGGGCAGTGTGCAAATCGCCGATGCCGCGCCTGATTGCACCAGTTCCACGCCCCGCACGATCGAATCCACCACGCCCTGCGCATCGGCCGGATCAGGCTGCCCGGGGTGCGACGCCCCCGCGAAATGCAACGGTAGGACGGGCAGCGCGGTCGCCGAGGCTTCGATGGCCTCGGCGGGCGCTTCTATCTCGACAAAGGGTGCCCCCTCGGGCAGGTGGTGCGGATCGCCAATATAGAAAAAGGGGCGCTGATCTCTCAGCGCCTCCCATGCTTTCACTGCAATCTCGGGCCCAATCCCTGCGGGATCACCGCAGCTGAGCGCGATCGGCAGGCTCATTTCCGAACGATCCGCGCGTCGGCTTTCAACTGCTCCAGATAACCGCGCGCGTACCGCTCCAGCCGCTGGTTCTGGATTTGCACCTTGATCTGCTCGGGGGAGGCATCCTCGACCACGGTCGGCGTGCGCCTGCACAACATCAGGAACACCAGCGTCTGCCCATCCGCGCGGGTCAGGGCGGTGGATACCTCGCCCTTGTCCAGCTTGGCCAGTTCCAGCGCGATGTCCTGTGGCAGTTCCTCGGGCTTTTTCACACCGTGATCCAGCACCGTTTCGGGCTGGCCCTTGGCGATTCCGTACAGATCATCGCAGGTGTCCACGTCGGCCTTGACCTGCGCGGCGCGTTTCAGGGCTGCCTCGCTGCGGCCGCCCTCAATGTAATAAGCGGCGTATTCGATGGCGGAGTATTCCGGCGCGACATAATCGGTTTCTTCGATTGCACGCAACTGGAACAGGGCGATAGCCCCTTCCAGCGGAAGTGGGTCCGTCACTTGCCCCGGAGCCAGTGCCAGCAGCAGCGGGCGAAGTTGTGGCGGCAGGTTTGTCAGCGGCATCCATTCCAGACGCCCCCCACGTCCGCGTGAAGGCACGGCGGAATAGCGGCGCGCGGCGGCGGAAAACGCCTCGACCGTTTCGATTTGGCTCAGTTCGGCGGCGCGCGCCCGCACGGCGGCAGCCTGCGGCGGCGGCGCGGCCATGATCAGTTCGGACAGCAGAACACGCACGCCCGATCCGGTGGAAATCGCGTTCAGCGCCTTGTCCACGTCGGCATCGGTGATCTGCACGCGCGGCAGGAAGCGCGCGCGGATCAATTCGCGCCAGCCAAGCCCGGCGATCACGAAATCCTTGAAGCTTTCGGGCTCGACCCCGCCGGCCTGGATCGCCCGCAGGAACTGTTCACCGGTCATGTTGGCGCGGGCGGCGAATTCTTCGATCCCGGCTTCGATGCCGGCATCGGTCAGCGACAGCCCGTTGATCGCCATGGCGTCCAGTTTCAGCCGTTCTTCGATCAGCTGTTCGGTGGCATCGCCCGGCGCGTTCAGCATTTCCAGCAGGCGGGCGCGTTGCTGCACCTCGTATCCGGTGACAACGCGGTCGTTCACGGTGGCCACGGGGGCAAACAGGTTTTGCGCCATCGCGGGCAGCGGCGCGCCGAACGTGGCGGCAGCGGTGGCGGTGGCAAGCGCGATCCGGCGGAAAGAATGTCTCATGTCCGTGGCTGCTCCTCAGTTCTTACAGGTTCTTGTATAGCTTTTGTCGCCTGTCTTGGCAGTAAAGCCCAGAAGCCCGACGGTGAAGTCGAAACCCGTGGACGGCGTCAGGATAGTCGAAGAGGTAAAGCGGCGCGAGAGGGAAAGGTTCACCTCGACACATTCGTTGCGATATTGCAGGCCCATGCCTGCCTCGGCCGTCCGGTCCGAGGCCACGTCGTAGCGCCAGTTCGCGGTCGAGGTCCAGTGGCGGGCAAAACGGTAGTAGCCATCGACCGACCATTCCGACACGGTGGTCGGCCGGGCCTCGGCCGTGTCGGCACCCAGCCAGACATAGGATGCGCCAAGCGCGTAATCGGGGCGCACCCACGCGGCGCGTGCCTCGGCCTTGGACAGCTCCGCGCCATCGTCATAGATCGCGCGGGCGGTCAGGTTCAGCCCGAAATCGGCCCTGATCTGCCCTACGATCAGCAGCCCCGAATCCAACCCCGACAGGCCGGATGTGTGGGTGAATTCGAAATTCTCGTTGTCGCGCATGATCCGGCCAAGGGTCAGGGTCGACCCCCAGCCCGCCTGGGTTTGCCGCGTCCAGTTCACGCCGTAAGCCATGATTGCGCCGCGTTCGTGCCGGTCGGGCGCAGGAAAGCGCGACAGGTCCAGCAGGTTGCCCTCGTCGAATTCGACGCGGGTGGATTCGTCGTTGGGCACGTTCAGGCTGTTGCCGCCGACCCAGCCCAGCATCATCACCGGCTCGATGATATGGGCGGTGCCTTTGTGGGTGGTTTTCATCCATGGCCAGCGCAGGGTGGCGGCCATGTGGGGGCGCAATTCGGTGTCGCTGTCCACGGCGGTCGAATCCTGTTCCACCAGGAACCCGTCGATCGCCAGCCCGGTGTCGAACGAGGCCAGTATGCCCGGCCCAAGCGTCCAGTTGCGCCGCCACGACACCGACGCGTCGGCGCGGCTCAGATCGCGGCCCGTGATGTCATTGTCGGAATAGCGGTAATGGCTATGCGCACCCAGCCCCAGCCGGACCTCGCCGCCGAAACGCGGGAAATAGCGGCGTTCATAGTCGATATCGGCGACGATGGTGGGGATGGTCGCGTTCGCCTCGCCCGTGCGCAGCGATTGAAAGGTGATCAGCGCGGCGCGGGTGAATTCATCGCGGCGCGCACGGGTCAGGGCCAGTTCGGATGTCAGGCGGTCCTTGTCGGAATAGCCGTATTCGGTCAGGTAGGCCTTGTCGCTGACCGCCTCGATCCCGAAGGACAGCTTGTAATCGTTGCGCAGGTCGAACTGGCCATAGCCGAACAGGTAGCCGCGCGGGTTTTCATAGCTGCCAAGATCGTCGCTGGAAATCGCGCCGTTGACTTCGATCCGACCGGTGCGAAACGCCTGACGGTAGCGGAATTCCATCGTGCGCGTATTGGCCGAGATGAAGGGCGTCAACGTCAGGTCCTTATGCGCGCCGATCCTTATGAAATAGGGCATTTTCAGCCCCAAACCCAATTCCGAGCTTTGCGACAGCGACGGGATCAGGAAGCCCGATGCGCGTTTCAGCGACGGGTCGGGCAGGCGCAGGCGCGGCGTCCACAGCACGGGCAGATCCATCAGGCGCAGCTGCGCATTGGTGAAATACAGCTGCCGTTCGTGTTGGTCATGCACGACCTTTTCGGCGCGAATCTGCCACAGGGGGGCCTTGTCGCTGGCGCAGACGCGGCAGGACGTGACGGCGGTTTTATAAAGCTGCGTATAGCGCCCGCCGACGCGGTCGATCTGGTTGGCGGCCAGTTGCACCTGCTGGTCCAGCACCATGCGCGCGCCGGTCAGCAGCCCGTCGCGCAGTCGGCTGTCCATCTGGCCCTGTTCGGCCAGCACCACGATGCGGTCGCCTTGGGTGATGGTGATCGGCCCTTCTAGGATCAGCTGGTCGTTCGCGCGGTCATAGGTGATGCGCCGCGCGGTCAGGCGGGTGTCGCCTTGCAGTGCCTCTACATTGCCTTCGGCGATCAGGGTGTTGCGTCCCTCGATCCGCACGTTATCGGCGACCAGCACGGAGGGGCCGCGGGCCGTGACAGGCGCGGCGGTGTCCTGCGCCAAGGCAGGGGTGGCGGCCCCGGCCATGGCCAGAGCGATCAGAAACGGGCGAAGCGGCAGCATCATCCGTCCTCCATATGCAGCAGCAGGCCTGTTGCCAAGAAGGCAGAGGCAACGGGGGGCGCCCAAGCGGCCAAGGCAATGGGAATTTGTCCATTTTCGCCAAGGATTTGCGAGAAGTTCCTGATGTAATACAACAAAAAACCCAGCATGATCGACAACAGCACCGACAGGCCCACGTTGCCCGACCGCTGCGGGCGCATGGTAAAGGCCGATGCAATCAGCATCATCGCCATCAGGAACAGCGGGCGGGCCAGTTCCATCTGAAACCAGACCGCGTGGCGGCGGGCGGAAAACCCGGCCTGTTCCAGCTGGTCGATATAGGCGGGCAAATCCCAGATCGGGATCGTGTTGGGCAAGCCGAAACTGTCGCGGATCCGTTCCTGCGTCAGGGTCGAGGACAGTTTCAGCGTATCGTGCCGCTGCGCGTTCTGTTCGGGGTTTGTGTCGGGGTCCAGCAGCCATTCCTTGACGCCCGACAATTCCCACGCGCCGCGGGTCAGGGTGGCGCTGTCGGCCTCGATCCGGCGCACTGGGGTGCCATCGGGTGCGTATGTCAGAAAGGTCGCGTTGAAAAGCGTGGTGCCATTGGAATTGGCGCGCACCGCGCGGATCAGGGTTTGTCCCTCGATCGAGCCTTGCCGCAGCCAAAGCCCTTCGGAGGACAGCGACAACACGTCGGCCCCGCCCGACCGGTATTGTTCATAAAGCGCGGTATAGCGCTTCGACGTGGCCGCGACGATCGGGTTGAACATAGCCACGGCCAGCAGGCCGATGACCAGCGCCACCGCCAGCGGGGCCAGCAGCGCGCGCAGCGCCGAGCGGCCAGAGGCCCGCGTGACCACCAGTTCGGACGAGCGTGACAGCCCAAGGAACAGCGCCACGGTGGACAGGATCATCACCAGCGGCAGGATGTCATACAGCCCGGCGGGGATGTTCAGCAGGGTCAGGCCTGCGACCTCGGCAAAGCTGACGCCAAGCGGGGAAAAGCGGCGAATCTGCTCGACAAGGTCGATCAGCCCCATCAGCAGGAAAAATATGCCCAGCACTCCGCCAAAGATCATGGTGAAACGGCGCGCAAAATAGCGGTGCAGGATCATGCCGCGCCCTCCAACGGCTGGGCTGCGGGGCGGCGGCGGCGCGTGCGCCCGGCCCACCACAGCAGCAGTGCAGCGATACCAGCCCCAACCACTGCGGGCAGATAGGTCAGCGGCCACAGGTCTGGCCGGGTGGTGACCGGGTCGCTCACCAGCCCCTCGACCAGTTTCACGAATACCAGCAAAAGCAGCGCCAGAATGATCTGCCGCCAGACGCCGAAGCGCGAGAACCCCCCGACCAGCAGCGCGGAAAACCCGATCAGCACCGCCATGATGGCCAGCAGCGGCTGGGTAAAGCGCGAATGCGCATGTTCGACCACCGCGCCGATGCTGTTGCCCGTTTCGGCGGCAATGGCGGCGGGGTCGCGCAGTGCCTCCAGCGTGCCGACATGCTTCATGGACCGGCGTACGGTGCCGCCTGCGACGATCAAGGCGCTTATGTCATATGAAAAATCGGAAAACCGTGTGGTGAACAGACGCTCGCCCCTTGCCATCAGGGTTTGCGACATGCCGTCGATCATCACCAGCTGCGTGCGGGCGTCGTCGGTCTTGACCAGATAGGCCTCGGACGCGGTATAGGTCATGGCCCGTTCGGGGTTGCGCCGGTCCGACAGGTAAACATCCTGCAAGGCACCCTGAGGCGTGATTTCGCGGATATAGAATGTCACGCCATCGGTGGGGTGCAGGAACGTGCCCTCGGTCAGCAGCTTGGCGGTGACGTTCTGGGTCACTTCACGCTCGCGTTCGGCCAACTGCGCCCGCGATGCGGGGACCAGCACATGGGTCAGGATCATCATCATCCCCGCCACGATCAGCCCGTAGTAAAGCGCCGGCCGCGCCAGCCGCCAGGGCGAGAACCCCGTGGATTGCATCACCACCAGTTCCGATTCCTGGCTAAGCCGGTTGGTCACGTAAACCGCCCCGGCAAAGGCGGACATCGGCAGCACCAGCCGGATCACGTTGGGCAGGGTCAGCGCGGTGAATTCAAGGAAGACAAAGGCCGAATGCCCGCCGCCGACAAGCCGGTCGAACAGTCGCACTGCCTGGTTGATCCAGTAGACCGACACCAGCACAAGCGAGAAAAAGCCGAACAGCACAAGGAACTGGGACAGCATATATCTGTCGAATCTGGACAATATTCCCCCCCAGGGAGCCAATATATTGTGGCGGACATTATCCCATGGGCGGGCCGTGTGAAACTGCTATCTGGCGTTACCGGCGGACGCGCGCTAGGTATCGGGGCAAAGAATGACAGCCCAAACAGGAGAGCCGCCCATGACCACCCCCGTTTTCGCCAGTTTCCAAGCCATCGACCTGGAGGCCATCGCCAGCGCCGAAGGGCGCGTTGCCGTGATCACCGGAGAAGAAGGCAAGCTGGATCCGGGCGCGCGGCGCGTGAACCGCCTGACCAAGGGCGCCTTGGGGCGGCTTGTTGCCTCTGACAGGTTTTCCAAGATGAAAGCGGGCGATATGGCCACGCTTGCCTTTCCCGTCGGCATGGCCGCCGAGGCGGTGGATGTGGTGAAACTGGAAAAACGTGTGGACCCGGACGTGGCGCGCAAGGCGGGGGCCAAGCTGGCGCAGGCCAAGGGCAAGGCCGCGCTGATGCTGCTGGCGGGCAATCACCCGCGCGCCGCCGAATTGGTTCAGGGCACGGTGCTGCGCGCCTATGCCTTCACCGATCACAAATCCAAGAAGGATGACGAAACCCCCGGCGCGATCACTGCCTGCGTCGCCAAGCCCGAGGAATTGCAAGCCGCCGCCGCGCCCCTGCTGGCCGTGGCCGAGGGTGTGTTCTTTACCCGCGACCTGGTGTCCGAACCGGCCAACGTGCTGACCACCGAGGAATTCGCCACCCGCCTGCTGGCGCTTGACGACCTGGGCCTAAAGGTCAGCGTTCTGGACGAGCCGGAGCTGGAAAAGCAGGGCATGGGGGCGCTGCTGGCCGTGGGTCGGGCCAGCCACACCCCGTCGAAAGTAGTGGTGATGGAATGGCAGGGCGGGGCACCGGATGCGGCGCCGCTGGCGCTGGTCGGCAAGGGCGTGGTGTTCGACACCGGTGGCATCAGTCTGAAGCCGCCAGCGGGCATGGAAGAGATGACCATGGACATGGGCGGCGCGGGCACCGTGGCGGGCGTGATGCGCACGCTGGCCCTGCGCAAGGCCAAGGCAAACGTGGTGGGCCTTGTCGGGCTGGTGGAAAACATGCCTGCGGGCAATGCGATGCGCCCCGGTGATATTGTCACCTCGATGAAGGGCGACACGATCGAGGTGAACAACACCGATGCCGAGGGGCGCTTGGTGCTGTGCGATGTGATGTGGTATGCGCAGGAAACCTTCAAACCCTGCGGCATGATCGACCTGGCCACCCTGACCGGCGCGGCCATCGTGGCGCTTGGCCATGACAATGCGGCGACCTATTCCACCGATGACGCGCTGTGCAAAGACTTCCTCAAGGCGGCCGAGGCCGAGGGCGAGGGCGCGTGGCGGATGCCGCTTGGCGCGGGCTATGCCAAGATCATGGAAAGCCGTCTGGCCGATGTGAAAAACTCGGGCGGGCGCGCTGCGGGGTCGATCACGGCGGCGGAATTCCTCAAACGGTTCGTGCAGGACGATGTGCCGTGGATTCACCTGGATATCGCGGGCGTTGCCTTCACCTCGGCGCCGACGCCGTTGGCGCCCAAGGGGCCGACCGGCTGGGGCGTGCGCGCGCTGGACCGTCTGATCGCCGATAATTACGAGGCGAAAGACTAACCCCCATGGGATCGGCCATGTTCTACCACGTGACCCGTAACCCGCTGGAGGTCACCTTGGGCAACCTGCTGGATCGCTCGCTGGCGCAGGGGTGGCACGTGGTGGTGCGCGGGGCCGATGCGGCGCGTCTGGCGATGCTGGACGCGGCGCTATGGCAGGGACCGCAGCAGCGATTCTTGCCGCACGGGCTTGCGGGCGGGCCGCAGGATGCGGACCAGCCCGTGCTGTTGACCACGAGGACGGATGTGCCCAACGGTGCGGTCACCCTGTTTTCCGTGGACGGGGCCGAGGTGACCGCGGCAGAGGTGCAGCAGATGGAGCGCGTGCGCATCCTGTTTGATGGCAATTCCGACGCGGCTGTGCAGGCCGCAAGGGTGCAGTGGAAGGCGCTGACAGGCGCGGGCTGCAAGGCCGAATACTGGTCGGAAGAATCCGGAAAGTGGGAGAAAAAGGCAGAATCCTGAACGGCCCCGCGCGCCGCGCTTAACGTGTCAGCGTCAGCGCGCCATTCGTGATCTCGATCTTGGAGAACCGTTGCAGGTAGGACATGCCCAGAAGCGAGCCGAACATTTCCCCGTCATTCACGAAAACCAGCTGGCGCGCATCCTCGAACGGGCCGAAGGCGATGCTGTCCAGCCGCAAAGGCGCGGTGCGCACCGGGCCATTGGCGGTGTTTGCGGTGCCGGTAAAGGCCAGCTGATCCACCTTGATGCCGGCCCGGTCCGCATCATTGCGCGACAGCACGACCTGGCTGGCCCCCGTATCGACAACAAATCGGACCGGGGTGCCGTTCACCTTGAGCGTGGCATAGTAATGCCCGTCACCCGCGCGGGGCAGAACAATCTGGCCGGTTTCGGACAGCACGGATTGCCGCGGCATGACCGACTGGCGAATATCGCCCCACAGGCCCACGGCGGCGACCGTGCCGACGAAAATCAGCCCCCAAACGGCGGAATGCTGCAAGGTGCGGCTTTTATTTTGCCGCGCCTGCGAAAAGAACCAGAACAAAATCGCGCCGCCAAGCAGCACAAGATATGTCAGGCGCATGGTTTGATCAGTGGTCATTCGGCCCTCCTGCGAGTCAATATAGGCATCGTGCCGCAGATGTGCAGGGGTCAGCCCGCGAAACCGAAGGCGCGCAGCCCGTCCAGCACGAATTGCACCGACAGCGCCGCCAGCAACATGCCCAGAAGCCGCGTGACCACGTTGATGCCGGTCTTGCCAAGCGCGCGTTGCAGCAGGCCGGCGCCAAGGAACATCACCAGCATGATCGCCAGAACGGAAACCGTGACCAGCCATGTGCCAAGCCGCCCGGTCAGCGCCTCGTGCTCGCCCGCCAGCAGGATCACCGTGGCGATAGAACCGGGGCCGGCGATCAGCGGAATGCCAAGGGGGAAAACCGACGGGTCAGGGCGCTCGTCCGCCTGATCCTCGCGCCGCTTGGTGCGCTTTTCGAACAGCATTTCAAGCGCGGTCAGGAACAGCAGGATACCGCCCGCGATGCGGAAGGCGGGCATGGAAATGCCGACGAAACCCAGCACTGCCTCGCCCAGAAAGGTGAACAGGGCAAGGATCAGTGCCGCGATCAGGCAGGCGCGGATGGCGATGGCGCGGCGCTGCGCGGCGGCCATCCCCTGTGTCAGGGCGGCGAACAGCGGCGTCAGCCCGATCGGGTCGATGATCACGAACAGGGTGACGAATTCGGTGACCATCAGCGTCAGGTTCATGGATCAGCCCCCGGCCTTTTCCAGTTTTTCCAGCGCCTTTTCCCACATGGTTTCGGCCCGTTCCATCGCCTCGCGCAGCTCGGCATATTTCTTTTGCCAGACGACGGCCTCGTCCTTGCGGTCCTCGTAAAGGGTGGGATCGGCCAGCTTTTTTGTCAGCTTGCCTTCCATATCGGTCAGCTTGGTCACCCGTTCCTCGCATTTGCGCACCTCGGCGCGCAGGGCAAGAATGTCATCGCGGCTGGCACGTTTGGGGGCGGGTTTCGGCTTGTCCGATTTGGCCGGCGCGTCCGATTGCAGCAGCATCTTGCGATAGCTGGCAAGGTCGTCTTCGTAGGGGCGCACGGTGCCGTCCTTGACCAGCCACAACCGGTCCGCGACCATGGACAGCAGGTGCATGTCGTGGCTGACAAGGATCACCGCGCCGGAATAGGCGGTCAGCGCCTCGACCAGCGCCTCGCGCGATTCGATATCAAGGTGGTTGGTCGGCTCGTCGAGGATCAACAGGTGCGGGGCAGGGAGCGTTGCCAGCAGCAGCGACAACCGCGCCTTTTGCCCGCCCGACAAACGCCCCACCGCGGTTTCCGCCTGATCGGGGCCAAGCCCGAAACTGGCCAGCCGCGCGCGCAGTTTCGATTGCCCTTCGCCGGGGCGTTCGCGCAGCAGGTGTTGCAGCGGCGATTCATCGACATACAGCTCGTCAACCTGATGCTGGGCAAAGAAGCCGATGCGCAGCTTGCTGCTGCTTTGCATCTTGCCCGACATCGCCTCTAGTCGGCCCGACAGCAGCTTGGACAGGGTGGATTTGCCCTGACCGTTCTTGCCCAGCAGGGCGATGCGGTCGTCCTGGTCGATGCGCAGGTTCAGGTTTTTCAGGATCACCGAATCGCCATAGCCGCATGCGACGCCTTCGGTGGCGATGATCGGGGGCGACAGTTCCTCGGGTTCGGGGAAGGTGAACACCGTGCGCGCCGCATCTTCGGGGGCGCGGATCGTTTCCATCTTTTCCAGCATCTTGACGCGCGATTGCGCCTGTTTCGCCTTGGATGCCTTGGCCTTGAACCGATCGACAAAGGCTTGCAGATGGGCGCGGCGGGCGTCCTGTTTCTTAGCCTGTGCGGCCTGAACGGCGCGCTGTTCGGCGCGTTGCCGCGCGAATTGGTCATAGGGGCCAGTGTAATAGGTCAGTTGGCGGTTTTCCAAGTGCAGGATCGCGCCCACGGCACGATTCAGCAATTCGCGGTCGTGGGAAATGATCAGCACAGTGTGCGGGTATTTCGCCAGATAGCTTTCCAGCCACAGCGCGCCTTCGAGGTCCAGATAGTTGGTCGGCTCGTCCAGCAGCAGGTAATCGGGCTGCGAGAACAACACGGCGGCCAGTGCCACGCGCATCCGCCAGCCGCCCGAGAAGGCCGAGCAGGGCATCAACTGTTCCTCAGCATCGAAACCAAGCCCCTTGAGGATCGACGAGGCGCGGCCCTCTGCGCTCCATGCATCAATGTCGGTCAGGCGGGTCTGGATGTCGGCGATGCGGGTGGGGTCGGTCGCGGTTTCCGCTTCGGCCAGCAGTTCGGCGCGTTCGATATCGGCGGCCAGAACCGTGTCCAGCAGCGACACCTCGTTGCCCGGCACCTCTTGTGCGACACCGCCGATGCGGGCGCGGGCAGGCAGTTCGATCTTGCCGCCGTCAAGATGCAACTCGCCCCGTATCAGTTTGAAAAGAGTGGTTTTTCCCGCTCCGTTCCTGCCGATGAGGCCAACCTTGTGGCCAGTGGGAATAGTGGCCGATGCGCCCTCGAACAGGGGGCGGCCTTCGATGGAATAGGATATGTCGGTGATACGCAGCATGTGTGGCGTTTGCCTGAACCTGCGGCCCCCGTCAATCGCCGCTTTTCAAAGGGTCTGCCCCATGCTAGATGCGCGGCGAAACCGGAGGGCGCATTGCGGCCCGCCGGTCGCGACATTCATACCTTTAGAGGAAGAGAGACCGACATGGCCGTTCAACGCACTTTTTCGATCATCAAGCCCGACGCAACCAAACGCAACCTGACCGGCGCCATTGCCGCAAAGTTCGAGGAAGCCGGCCTGCGCATCATCGCGTCCAAGCGCATTCACCTGACCAAGGCACAAGCCGGCGTGTTCTACGCGGTCCACAAAGAGCGCCCCTTTTATGATGAACTGTGCGAGTTCATGGCATCCGAGCCGATCGTCGTTCAGGTTCTGGAAGGCGAGGACGCCATCGCGAAAAACCGCGAAGTGATGGGCGCTACCAACCCTGCCGAAGCCGCCGAAGGCACCATCCGAAAGGAATTCGCCCTGTCGATCGGTGAAAACTCGGTTCATGGGTCCGACGGCGAAGACACCGCCAAGGAAGAAATCGCGTATTTCTTCTCGGGTCTGGAACTGGTCGGCTAAGCCACCGTTTTCAAATTCAAGCAAAGGCCGTGCCTTCGGGTGCGGCTTTTTGTTTTGGGTATTTGAAGAACAGTGAAAGATCAGGAGCGCAGGCCGGTCCCGATCTGGTCGAGGATGCGTTCGATTTCGGTGGCGTGGCCCTTGTCGGATTTCGGCGTGGCCGCCTTGAGCGCGTCGAACTGCACCCGCAGTGCGTTTTTTCCGCGCCTTTGCAATCGTTCCAAGGGCGGCCTTGCAGCGCCATGTGCAGCACGTAATAGCCGATGAAATGCGGCCGCGTTCCGGCGGCGACCATGCGAGCATAGGCATCATGCGCGCCGATGTCGCGCAACTGTTCGGCGCTGTGGATGCCCGCGCGGGTCAGTTCCGCCTGAACGGCGGGCCAAGGTTGCGCAGGGATGAATCGGGCGTGGGCATGGAGCAATTCCAGCCCGCCTTGCGGCCCGCGTCACGTGGTCAGATGCTGGCGTAGTCGGTGAAGACCGGCGCGGGTTTCGGCGTTGTGCCGCCTGCGGATTGCGGGTGCGGTTTCGGCTGGGGTGCAGATTTCGCTTGCTGTGCCATGGGGTCATCCTTTCCGGCAAACGCCGCGCCGATAAATGGGGCGCGGGCGGGGTATATGGGAAAGGGTGTGCGGAAAATCCGGCGAATTTGTGGCTGATGCGTGCGCAATGGTGACATGGTTAAGCAACTGTCGCCCAAGCGGCAACGGAATCAAACCATTTCGCCGCGATCATGGAGGGCGGCGCCGGGATCGGCGGTGCCGTGCAGTCGGGCATAGGTGGCGAAAAAGCCGGAAGAACCGGGTGTTGTGCTTCTTGGGCCGTCCGCGGTGAAGATCACCGTGTTCACCGCGCCGATGCCGCCTATCAGCGGACCATCCACCATGACCAGCGGCTCGCCGCTTTTCTTATGTTGGTATGTCACGTTGATGCCGCGATATCCGCCGTCGCTGCAGATTAAGAAGACGGTTGTGAAATCCTGCTTCAGCAGCACGAGCGGCCTGTGCGCGTGGTTTATCGGCCCTGGCAGAAAAAACGCAAGCCATTGCCGCGGGATACCGACAAAAAAGGGAGCGGACGAGCCGCTCCCTTTCAAAATCCCAAAGAAGGAGACCTTAGCCGATGATCGCGTTCAGCGTGGCCGAGGGGCGCATCACGGCAGCGGTTTTCACCGGGTCGCCGTGGTAATAGCCGCCCAGGTCGACGGGCTTGCCTTCGCCGGCTTGCAGTTCCGAAAGGATGGTTTCTCCCTTCTCGGCCAGTTCCTTGGCGATGGTGGCGAAATGCGCGGCCAGTTCGGCATCATCGCCTTGTGCGGCCAATGCCTCGGCCCAGTAGCGGGCGAACCAGTAATGCGAGGTGCGGTTGTCATTGGACCCCACCTTGCGTTCGGGCGAGTTGCCGTTTTCCAGAACCTTTTGGGTCGCGTCCTCGATCGCGGCGCCCAGAACGCCCGCTTTCGCGTCGCCTTTGTCGGCTAGGAACTTGAACGATTCACCGAGCGCGCAGAATTCGCCAAGGCTGTCCCAACGCAGGTGGTTTTCTTCCATCAACTGTTGCACATGCTTGGGGGCAGAGCCGCCCGCGCCGGTTTCAAACAGCCCGCCACCCTGCATCAGCGACACGATCGACAACATCTTGGCCGAGGTGCCCAGTTCCAAGATCGGGAACAGGTCGGTCAGGTAGTCGCGCAGCACGTTGCCGGTGACGGTGACAACGTCGTTGCCCTTGCGCATTTCCTCAAGGGTGAAGCGGGTCGCTTCGCGCGGGGCCATGATCGGAATCTTGATCCCGGCCTCTTTCAGGGCGGGTTCGATATATTTGATCAGCTCGGCGTCATGGGCGCGGGTCTTGTCCAGCCAGAAGGCGGCAAGGCCGGTCGCCTTGGTGCGGTTGATGCCCAGTTTGATCCAGTCAAGGATCGGTGCCTTGTTGGCCGTGGCCGAGCGCCAGATGTCGCCCTTTTCCATCTTGTGTTCGGTGATCACGTCGCCATTGTCCAGCACGATGCGGATGGTGCCGTTTGCGGGCGCTTCGAACGTGGTGGGGTGGCTGCCGTATTCTTCGGCTTTTTGCGCCATCAGGCCCACGTTGGATACTGCGCCGCAGCTGGTCACGTCCAGTTTGCCGGTTTCCTTGAAATAGTTGATCGTCTCGTCATAGACGCCAGCATAGCAGTTGTCGGGGATGCAGCATTTGGTGTCTGCGGCCTTGCCATCGGGGCCCCAGCCGATGCCACCCGCGCGGATCACGGCGGGCATGGATGCGTCGATGATCACGTCCGATGGGACGTGCAGGTTGGTGATGCCCTTGTCGGAATTCACCATATACATCGGGGGCTTGGCGTTCAAAGCGGCCTTCAGGTCGGCCTCAAGTGCGGCGTTGCCTTTGATGCGGGCCTCAAGATCGCCGATGCCCGCGTTCGGGGACCAGCCCATCGCCTCGACCTCGGCACCGTGTTTTACCAGGAAATCTTCCAGGTAGACCGATACGAAATGACCAAAGATGATCGGATCCGAAACCTTCATCATCGTGGCTTTCAGATGGACCGAGAACAGCACGCCCGGCTCCATGCTGGCGACTTCGGTCTTGACGAAATCGCGCAGGGCGCGGGCGGACAGGAACGTGCCATCGACAATGGTGCCTTCGGCATATTTCAACCCGTCTTTCAGCACGGTCTCAACGCCGTCTTCACCGGTGAAGGTGATTTTCGCGCCGCCGGCTTGAGCGACCGTGATGGTGGTCGATTGCTCGTTCGCAAAGAAATCATCGCCAGACATGGAGGCCACATGCGTCTTGCTGTCCTTGGACCATTCGCCCATCGAATGCGGGTTCGCCTTGGCGTATTCCTTCACGGCCTTGGCGGCGCGGCGGTCCGAGTTGCCCTCGCGCAGGACGGGGTTCACAGCAGACCCCTTGATGCCGTCATAGCGTTTGCGCACGTCTTTTTCGGCGTCGGTTTGCGGGTCTTCGGGGTAATCGGGCAGGGCGTAGCCCTGAGATTGCAATTCCTTGATCGCGGCCACCAGCTGCGGGACCGAAGCCGAGATGTTCGGCAGTTTGATCACGTTGGCGTCGGGGGTTTTCACCAGATCGCCCAGTTCGACCAAATCGTCGGACACGCGCTGTTCTTCGGTCAGGTAATCGGGGAAGGCGGACAGGATGCGTGCCGCGACAGAGATGTTGCGCGTGGCCACGTCGATGTCGGCGGCCGATGCGAAGGACCGGATGATCGGCAGCAGCGAGGCGCTTGCCAGTTCGGGCGCTTCGTCAACAACGGTGTAGATGATGTCGGGGGTTTCGGTCTTGGCCATGGCTTCCGTTTTCTCCATCCTAGATCGGCGCACCGCCGGAATGGGGCAGCGCCTTGGGCTTGCGCGGGGGGCATGGCCGGGGATTCCCGCCGTGCCGCCGCGCTTTCGGGTTCCGATTAGAACGCAGGCACGTCCAAGTCAATGTGTGCCATTGTATACAGTCGAGAATGTCGCATGAAACGCGCCGTTTTCCTGTTTCGGGCCAGGGCAGGACGATCAGCCGAACCACCACGCAGGGCTGCACCGCAATGAAAGAGGATAGGCTGCACTTTGTGGCAACGATGGAGTGGATGCCACCGCCAAAGCCGCGTCGACACGAAGATGCATTGTAAAAAACTACTCGGCCAGTCGCTGATGGCGAGGGACTTCGAAAGGCAAGTCGCGGCAATCCAGATTCGCAACGCCGTTCTCAACCGCGACACCGCTCTTGGCATACCTGATCCGCCTGCGCAACGCGCCGCTCTTCGGTGGTAAGTCGCAACTCGTGATAGATGGAACGAGCATCGGGCGTGTTGTGTCGGACATGATGTTCGAGCAGTTGGTGGATCACACGGCGGTGCAAATGACGGGCGGACAGGCGTGGCGTCGGTCAGGGCGGTATGTCAACGCCTCGAAGACGTTGATGATAGAAAACCTCGCCGTGCTGTTCGCTTCGGGCGACCTTAAGTTTGCCCACGACCTGCCGCTGCGCTCTGAGATCGAAGAATATCTCGCCTCTTTCACGACCCAGACAACGGCAGCGACGATCTTCTTCAGTCTGGAATTCTCGTCTTCAAGTTCGCGCAACCGTTTCATATCGGTTGGCAACATACCCGCGTACTTCTTCTTCCAGTTAAAGTACGTGGCCGAGCTGATCCCCGCCTTGTGACAGATCTCAGCAACGGTCGTGTCTTCTTCGCCCTGCTTGATGATGAACGCTTTCTGCGCGTCTGTGAACTTCGATGCTTTCATACGTTTCTGGTCCTCTCCCAGCCAAGAAAAATCTAGCGCAAAACTCTAACCAGAAACGAGGGCGTTTTTGGGGATCACAGCAACCGTAGGGGACCCCTGCCCCCCGTGAGGGGGAGGGTAGCATCTATCGAACGGGGCGCAGCGTGGGCATTCGCGCGGGGAGGGCTGTCCCCGTGATGATCCGGCTCAAGTGCAAGCCTCAAAAAAGGATCGGGTAGACCAACTGGCCGATTGGCTGGCTGACACGTTTGTCGTGCCCGCTGGTCCGTCGCGTGGTGAGCCGCTGCACCTTCTGCCGTTCCAACTGGATTTCCTGCGCGACCATCTGGCCGACGATCCAGCCGGGGGGCCGCTCTACCGCACGACCGTTCTCAGCACCCCGCGCAAGAATGGGAAAACCGCAACCGTTGCCGCCTTAATCCTCGGCTACATGTGCGAAGGTTCCCCGCTTTTCATTCCCGGCTTTCGCGGGGGTGCCACGGCCCCGAGTGTGGTTCACGCTCAGATTGTCGAAAATCAGGCTATCGACATTCTGGAAGCCTCGGTGGTGGACGCCGGGGTGACGTTTGTTCGCTCCCCGCTTCCCGGCGCGATGCACGGGCCGCGCGGGGGCAAGCTGCAATTCCTGTCCAGCAACAGGACCGCCGGTCATGGCCTCGATATTGACCTCGGGATTGTGGACGAAACCGGCCTTCTGCCAAGCTCGAACGAAAGTCTGCAAAACGTCTTTGACGCAGTGGCCGCACGGGACGGACGGGTGATCCTGACCGGGACGCAAGGCGACAACCCGCATTATCGGGAAATCATCGAACGGCCAGACGCGCGAACCGCCGTGCATATCTACGCCGCCGATCTGGATGACGATGTGTCAAACCCGGCGGTGTGGCAGAAGGCAAACCCCGGCCTCGGCACGATCAAGAGCGCGGCATTCATGCGGGACGCGTATGAGAAAGGCGATAAATCCGGCTCGCTGACTGAGTTTCGGGTGTGGCAGACAAATCAGCCTCTCAGCCCGTCCCGGCAACTGTTGATCGAATACGGCCAGCTCCAACGCGCCTATGACGTGACCGCCAATGGGGCTTGTGTGAAGCCCTC
>DFBX01000015.1 GCA_002366795.1 Rhodobacteraceae bacterium UBA3069
ACAAAGGCCCGGATGTGCGGGCGTTCCTGTCCCGGCCCAACTGCCGCATCCACCTGATCCAGCTGCCGCCATACTGCCCTCACCTGAACCCCATTGAGCGCCTCTGGGCCGTCATGCACCAACACGTCACCCACAACCGGAACTACCCCACCCAAAAGCAGTTTGCCGAGGCTATTCTGGCCTTTTTCCGAGAAACCATCCCCAAGAAATGGCAGGACTTCCGAAATCAGGTCACCGATAACTTCCGCATCATATCAGATCAAAATCTTCGGGTTTTCGAGGGATAGGGGTATACTTGTCGATAAGGCTGTGACCACACTGCAGATGCCCGGTTCCCGGCACTGCCGCATCCGGGTTTCATGCCCGTCACCACAAAATGCCGCCGCAGCGCAGCAAGTATGGGCCACTGCGCACAGGCAGCGCGCGAATAGCTGTGCTTGTTGCACAAAATCAACGCCCCCACTCGCTGACACCCGCCCTGCGATGGCAGCACGCCCCCTGCCAGATTATAGAAGCTTTCCTGTACATCAGGGGTCCAAGCAAACAAACCCGCTTTGGTATACCAAGCATATCTATCCGCGCGAGAGTTGTATAACGCGCAAGCCATGCAACAGGTCGGCTGGTGGATAAATGGGCAGGAATCGCTATCCTCGTCCTAGCCGATTGCCGGGCCCGACGATCTTGAGGGCTGGAAACCGACATCATCGACGGCGCGGATGCTTTGGGCCTGTCCAACAAATGCGGAGTAGCTAAATGCGATGTGTCCCCGGCACGCTGGACAGCCCCTCGCTGCATGGCTGGCTGCGCGCCATGGGCGATTATGACAAGACCCGCAAAGCATTCGAGGCGCACCAGCCCATAGGCCGCATCGCCACGACCGAGGAAATCGCCCACCTTGCTGTCTACCTTGGTTCGGACGAGAGTGCCTGAACAACTGGTCAGGCCCATGTCGTCGACGGGGGCTGGGCCGTAGGCTAAGAATTGCACCCATGGGCACCGCCCGCCCCCGCGAGGAAAAGGACACCGCCGGCCTGCTGCTGATGATGCTGGCGGTGACGTTCTTCACCTGCATCGACACCTCGGCCAAGTGGCTGATCCTTGGTGGCCTGCCCGCGCTTCAGGTCGTGTTCACACGCTACGCGGTGCATTTCATCGCCGCCAGCCTGCTGTATCTGCCGCAGGAAGGCGCGGGTGCGCTGCGGTCAAACAGGTGCTTCGGTCCTGCTTCCTGATGGGCAGCACCATGTGCAATTTCACCGCGCTGCAATACCTGCCCATCACCGTGACCACGACGATCATGTTCGCGGGGCCGGTGGTGGTGACGCTGCTGTCGATCCCGATCCTGAAGGAAAAGGTCGGGCTGCGCCGGATCATGGCGGTGCTGGCGGGGTTTTCCGGTGTGGTGATCGCAATCCAGCCATGGGGCGCGGCGTTTCACCCGGCGATGTTCCTGTCCCTGGGCGCGCTTTTTATGGCATCGCTTTATATGATCATGACGCGGATGCTGGCCGGGGTCGAGGCGAACTCGACCCAGCAAATCTGGTCCTCGGGGATCGCGGCGGCGGCGCTCATGCGCTTCGTGCTCACGGGCTGGCAATGGCCCGAGGCACCGCTGCAATGGGCGGTGTTCATCGCCGTCGGCCTGGTCGGCGCGGCGGGGCATATCTGCGCCACCATCGCACATTGCTGGGCCGATGCGTCGCTGCTGGCGCCGGTGATCTATATCCAGATTTTCCAGGCGGCATTCGTGGGGGTGTTGGTGTTCGACACATGGCCCACGGTCTGGACGCTGGGCGGCGGCATGGTGATCATCGTATCGGGCCTGTATATCTGGCAGCGCGAACGCAGCGTCGCCCGATAAGGCGTTGATACAAAAACAAAAGCCGGGGGTTTCGCCCCGCCTTCCATATTCCTGAAAAGGAGTGTGTGAAAGGGTCAGCCGCGCCCGATATAGGGCATGGCACTGGCCATCACGGTCATGAACTGCACGTTCGCCTCTAGTGGCAGCGACGCCATATGCTGCACCGATTTCACCACGTTGGACACGTCCATCACAGGTTCGACAGCGATAGAGCCATCTGCCTGCGGCACGCCCTTGGTCATAGCCTGCGCCATGTCGGTCAGCGCATTGCCGATATCGATCTGCCCGCAGGCAATGTTGAACGCCCTTCCGTCAAGCGAGATGGATCGCGTCAGCCCCGTGATCGCATGTTTTGACGTTGTATAAGCGGCAGATCCCCAACGCGGCACATAGGCCGAAACCGAACCGTTATTGATGATCCGCCCGCCTTGCGGGTCTTGCCCGCGCATCCGTTTGAACGCCTCGCGCGCACAAATGAATGAGCCGGTCACATTGATGTCGATAAGCCCGCGCCAGTCGTCCACGCTCAACTCGTCGATGGTGGTGCCCAGAACCGCAACGCCCGCGTTGTTGAACAGAACGTCCAGATGGCCCCATGTGTCGATCGCCTTGTCGAAAGCCGCGGCCACCTGTCCTTCGTCTGCCACGTCGCAGGGCAAGGGCAGCGCGTTCGGGTGGTCTTTTGCAATCTCCTGCAAGGGCTCTGGGTTGCGCCCGATCAGGCCCACGTTCCAGCCCGCTTCAAGAAAAGCAAGCGCCGTGGCCTTGCCGATCCCGCGCCCCGCGCCGGTGATGATGATGCTTTGTGCCATGCCCTGCCCCCTTGGTTCAGTGAATGTCGCGTGGCATCGACTTTGCCACCTTTTGATAGGCCGTGGCCAGTTCCAGATAGCCGTCATCGGACAATTGCCCGACATGGGTGCGGTAAATCTCCTGCCACGGGGTCTGGTTCACGATCTCGGGCGGTTGCCAGGCATCCTTGCGGGCCTGCCATTCATCTTCGGGGACCAATGCATCCATCCGGCTGGCATTCAGGTCCAGCCGCACCATGTCGCCGGTTTGAAGATATGCCAATCCGCCGCCCACCACGGCGGGCACGCCGCCCGCGCGGAAAAAGGATTCGCCCAGATATTCGCCCGCGGGCTGCATGTTCAAAAGCAGCGGCACGTCAAAGCCGACAGTTTCCCAATCCTTCACATCCAGCGGCACGCCAGCATGGCGCGCGATGGCCTGCAAATGCGGCGGCGCGTTGGTGGACCCGCCGATGGCCCCGTTGACGACGATCGCGTTCTCGAACGCCTCGCGCGTCAGAATGTCGGATGGTTTCAGGTCTTCGTACGCCATTTCCAAGATGCGCTAGCCGGTCTCATAGGCCATGGCCATGCGTTCGCGAAACGGCGCGGGGATGGCGGCATTGCCGGTCAGGGACATGCCCGATGCCCCGGCCATGTCGTTCATGGTCGATGTCGTGCCCATGGTGTTGCAATGGCCCAGTGATGGGGCTGACGAACCGACACGGGACATGAATTCATCATATTCGATCTTGCCCTCGGTCAGCAGGCGGCGCGTTTCCCAGACGATTGTGCCGGACCCTGCCCGCTTGCCCTTCCACCAACCCTCCAGCATCGGCCCGCCGTTCAGCGCAATCGCCGGAATATCCACCGTGGCCGCGCCCATCAGCATGGCCGGTGTGGTCTTGTCGCAGCCCGTGGCCAGCACCACCGCGTCAATCGGATAGCCGTGCAGCACCTCGACCAGAGACAAATAGGCAAGGTTGCGATCCAGGGCCGCCGTGGGCCGCTTGCCGGCTTCCTGGATCGGATGCACCGGAAATTCCATCGGTATACGACCGGCGGCGCGAATGCCCCCCCTTGATCCGGTCCATCAGGAACACATGGATCTTGTTGCAAGGCGCAAAGTCGGACCCGGTGTTGGCGATGCCAATCACCGGCTTGCCGCCTTGCAGTTCCTCCTGCGTATATTCCTGATTCTGATAGCGTTCGACATAAAGCGCCGTCATCCCCGGATTGTTCGGATTGTCGAACCATTCTTGCGAGCGGAACCGCTTGTGCGCGCGGGTGTCAGCCATGGCTTTACCTCCCTGAGGGGCGGCGCGATCGAATCCCGCCTCTTGTCGTTTCGACAGACTTCGCAAATGGTATACCAAATACAAGACCAAATCGCGTACCAACGAACGAGGACATGACGACCGACCACAGCGTTCTCGGCACCTTGTGGCGCTGGCGTTCGCATGTGTACCATGGTTGCTGGGGCTGATACTCGCGGCGATGCACGGGACACGCAACGGTTCACCAGTGGCGACCAGTTTTGCGGCATGTTGAAAAACAAGGGCGCGGCGAGGTTCTTCACCGATGGCGCGATGCGCGACTACGATGGCATCCTAGCGATCGACCCGCCCGCGTCGTGCGCACAGTCCTGCTTGGCGGCTTGCAGATCAACAGCGGCGATCTGATCGTGGCCGACCGCAACGGCGTGGTCGTTTTGCCCCATGCGCAGATCAACGCGGTGATTGGGCGGTTGCGCCACGTTGCCGAGCTGGACGCCGCGCTAGAGAAAAAGTTGCCGCCGGATTCTGCGATCCGCTGGATATGAACGCGGTGCTGACCGATGGCCGCGCGGTGGAGGTTACGTAAACTCCGCCGCGCAGGCCTTTGTTAAACGGGCATTACAGCCTTTTCTTCGCCTCGGCCGCCATGTCCAACCCGTTCAGCGCGCCGACCCTGTCGGAAATGCTGGGCACGTAATCCTGCGCGTGGCCGGTTGCCTCGGCATGGATGAAATACTGCCGCGCGGCACTGGCCATGACGTTCATTACATCTGCCTCTGCCATCATTGCATTCAGGTATTTCAGGTCCTTGGACCCGTTGGCGATGGTGAATTTATGCACCTCAAGGTCACGATCCACGAGGTAGCACATGAAGGTATCAAAAAAACCATTGTTCAGCCGGCTGCCGCCGATCACCTCGCGGAACTTCGCAGGGGGGATACCGACCTTTGCGCCAACCGCTGCTGCCTCGGCAAACAGCGACACATAGCCCATCGAGATAAAGTTCATCAGCAGTTTCATCTTGTGGCCCGCGCCCACCGGGCCGACATGGGTGATATTGCCCGCCCAGCAGGAAATCACCGGTTTCAGTTGTTCGAACAAGGCGTCGTCGCAGCCTACCATGGCATCCAGCGTGCCCTCCTCGGCCTCTTTCGGGGTGCGGCCCAGGGGCGCGTCCACCATGTGACCGCCTTTCGCGGCCAGTTCTTCGGACAAAGCCAAGGTCGAGGTGGGATCGGCGGTCGTGGTGTCGATCACCACCAGCCCTTCGCGCGCGCCGGCCAGAATGCCATTCGCACCGCGCATGACCCCTTCGACCTGGGGCGAATTGGACAGGCAAATATGGATGATATCGCAGTTCGCGGCCATTTCGGCAGGGCTGACCGCCTCGGTCGCGCCCATGCCCACAAGGCTTTCCACCGGTGTGCGGTTGCGATGCCCCTTGACCCACAATTCGTGCCCGGAAAGCCGCAAATTTTTGGCCATACCGTGGCCCATGAAACCCACACCGATAACCCCTATGACAGGTTTGCTCATGTCATTTCCTCCCTGAAATGCTTACAGACTGGCGGTGATCCCGCCATCGACGAACAACGCATGCCCGTTCACCAAACCGAACGCGGGCGCGGGCGCGGGCAGGAATACGTCAGCGCCGACCAGTTCCTCAACCTTGCCCCAACGGCCCTGCGGCGTTCGTTTTTCCAGCCAGGCGGTGAATTCCGGATCGGCCACAAGCGCTGCGTGCAGCGGCGTTTTGAAATAGCCCGGCGCGATGGCGTTGCAGTTCAACCCGTGCCGCGCCCAATCGGTGGCCCTGCCCTTGGTCAAGTTGGCAATCGCCCCTTTCGAGGCCGTGTAGGGCGCGACCCCCACAGAAGAACCGGTGATCAGAGAGCGTTGCCCCGTTAGGTCGATCTGGTTCATTTTCCCTCCGTTTCGGCGCCTTGATCCGGTTGACAAATCGGCGCAAAACCTTCTTGATGGAAATGGTATACCATTTAAGCACTGATGCAAGCGCATCCCGCTTATCCGAGGAGACAACCGGTGAAAGCCCTTTATGCCTATGCATCGCATGACCTGCGCCCGTCGGATTGCGACGTCGAATCCCACGGCCCCGGCCAGGTCCGCGTGACCATCGCGCCGGGCGGCACCTGCGCGGAATGCCTTCGGGCGCTGCACGCCACCGGCAAGAAACTGAGCCTGACCGGTTTCTTCCGTTTCCACGAGGGATTCCGCACCGCAATCGTGTTGATGCAAAACTGGCTGACCGACGCGGCCCAGCAGGTCACGCATTCCTTCAAGCTGACCGATTTCGCCTATGCCTTCGCCATGGCACAGAACCGCACCAGGGCGATAAAAGTGCAACTGGGTTCCGCCGGATGCTGACCTTTGCCGCCGCCGTATTCTTTCTGATCATCACGCCGGGGCCGGGTGTGCTGTCCACGGCTGGCATTGGCTCTGCCTTCGGCTTTCGCGCCGGATTGCGCTATGTCACCGGGTTGTTCATCGGCAACAACCTTGTGGGGATTGCGGTAATTTCCGGCGTTGCGGCGATTGTACTGGCGGTTCCGGTGGTGCGCACAGTGCTGATGGTCGCTTCGGTCTGCTACCTGCTGTACCTGGCGGCGAAAATCGCCCTCGCCGGATCGCGCATCGCCTTTATCGAGGCAGCCATCGCCCCCGGCCTGATCGCCGGTATCGCACTGCAAGCGATCAACTCCAAGGCCTATGCGGTGAACACCACGCTTTACGCGGGCTTTCCCTTTGCGCCTGACAATCTGGTTTTCGAAACGCTGACCAAAGTCCTGATCCTGAACGCGATCTGGATACCGATCCATCTGGCCTGGTTGTTCGCCGGAGCGAGCTTGCACCGTCTGAACCTGTCCGAGGCCGCGCAGCGGCGGATCAACCACCTTATGGCAGCCGTCCATGCTGGCCGTGGTCGCCTTGGCGCTAATCGCAGGAATACGTGGGCAAACCACATGAAAAACGAACGGTATCCAATTGGCAACGCATAATTATTATGGTGACTGTCCAGTTTCAAACACCCCGTTTAAAAACGTGTGCTGGACCTGATGATCGACCAGGGGGGGCGATGACATCTGCATCCTTGCCAATTTTCCGAACAGTTCCTGATTTCCGATGCCGAGCGAGCAACACTGACGCGGCTGAACTTTGAAAATTTGGCGGGCCGCGCGCCGGTGATCGTCACCATCAGCCATTTCGCCACCCAAATCTTAGTGGACCGCGCGGCCAAGGAAAAGGCGATGGGCGCGGGACCCGCAGAACATCCTGAGCCCAAACAAGATGCTGCCCGATGGACCCGCATTCAAAGGCTGATACATGACTGCAACCAAAGACGAAAACGCCCTTCTGGTGGGCCGTATCTGGCGCGAAGGCATCGGCCCCGATGCCGAGGTGTTCACCAAGTCGCAGCCGATGCGCGCGATCGGCCATGGCGCATCGGTGGGCCTGCACCCCATATCCACATGGAACAATCCCGAACCGGAAGTCATGCTGGTCATCACCAGCGCAGGCCGCACTATTGGCGCGGCGCTTGGCAATGACGTGAACCTGCGCGATGTCGAAGGGCGGTCCGCCCTGCTGCTGGGCAAGGCCAAGTACAACAATGCAAGCTGCGCCATCAGGCCGTTCCTGCGGGTATTCAATGACAGCTTCGGCGCGGGGTTCCTTGCAACGCTGGCCACCGGCGGCGGCATCGGGCTGGCCGTGGACCGCGCGGCGAAGCTGGCCGGCGCTGTGATACAAAGACGCGGCGCGCTTGCGCCTGATATACTCGAAAACGGAGGAACCCCATGAAAGTCCTGATCCTTGGCGGCGGCGGCTTGATCGGCCAGAAACTGGCCAAATCGCTTGCCAAACGCGGCACCCTGCGCGGCGCGCCGATCGACGAATTGGTGCTGGCCGATGTGAACGATCCGGCGGATGTGGCCGCGCCCTTCGCGGTCACGCGGATACGCTGCGATATTTCCGACCCTGCTTCGGTCGCCAGCGTGATCGACGCGGATACGGACGTGATCTACCTACTGGCCGCCATCGTCTCGGCCCATGCCGAGGAAGATTTCGACTTTGGCTACAAGATCAACATGCAGGGAACGATCAACGCGCTGGAACGCTGCCGCGCGCTTGGTACGCGGCCCGTGGTGGTCTTTACTTCCTCCATCGCGGTGTTCGGCGGCGAGGTGCCGCAGCCCTTCACCGACCATTCGGCGCTGAACCCGCAAATTTCCTATGGCGCGCAAAAGGCCATCGGCGAGATCCTGTTGAACGACTATACCCGACGCGGCTTCGTACGCGGGCGCGGGTTTCGCCTGCCGACCATCTCGGTTCGTCCAGGCAAGCCGAACCGCGCGGCCTCGGGGTTCATGTCGTCGATCTTTCGCGAACCCTTGCAGGGTCAGCCCGCCAATTGCCCCGTGGATCGCGATTTCCCGCATTTCTATCTAAGTCCTCGTAAGTGCGTGCAAAATCTGATCAAGGGCGCGGAACTGGCGCAAGAGGATCTGGGCAAGACCCCTACCATGATCATGCCGGGCCGCGTCTGGACCATCGGCCAGATGATCGACGCCATGACCGCCGTGGCCGGGCCGGAACCGGCCCAACTGATCACCTGGAACCCACAGCCCGAAATCGACGATATCCTGAAAGGCTGGCGCATGGATATCCGCCCCGAAAGGGCCGCAAAACTGGGGCTGGAGGCCGATTCCAACTTTGAGGAGAACCTCCGCTATTTTCTGGAGGATGACGTGGCGGGCTGACCCGAATACGGCTATCATAAAGGGGCGCAGGAACTGATCCCGCGCCGATGTGTTGGCCATGACCGACACCGGAAAAGGCCCCCTAATGCAAACCTTTCGCTGCCCGACCTGCCAAAAACCTGTCTATTTCGACAATCTGTCCTGCACCTGCGGGCAGGAAATGTCTTTCGATCCCGATGCGCAAATCATGCAGGCGGGCGGGAAATACTGCGCCAACCGCGCTGACATCGCCTGCAACTGGCAGGCCGAAAATGCAAAGGGGCTGTGCCGGTCCTGCGCCATGACCGAAACAGTGCCGGACCTGCGCACCGCCGACAACCTGCCCCTGTGGCAAACGTCCGAGGCGGCGAAACGCTGGATGTTGGCCGGGGTGATGCGCTGGGGCTGGTTCACCCCGTCTGATCCCGGCCCGCGCCCGGTGTTCCGCATGTTGTCGGAACAGACGGCGGGCGGCGCGGCGGATGTGGTGATGGGCCATGCCGCCGGCCTGATCACCATCAACGTGACCGAGGCAAGCGATACAGTTCTGGCGCAGCGGCAGGAGCAATTCGGCGAGCTTTACCGCACGATGCTGGGCCATATGCGGCATGAGACCGCGCATTTCCTGTTCACACGCCTGGCCGGTGACTGGCCGTTTCTGAATGCATTTCGCGCCCTGTTCGGCGACGAGCGCGCCGATTACGCCGCGGCGCTGCAATCGCACTATTCCAAACCCGTTGACCAGCCGCACCCCGCCCATATCACCCAATATGCCAGCGCCCACCCGCACGAGGATTGGGCAGAAACCATCGCGCATCTGTTGCACCTGACCGACCTGTTGGACAGCGGCGCGGCGGCGGGTATGTCGTGGCCCGACGGCCCCTTGCCCGGCTATGATGCCTATGCCGAACCCGATACAGAGGCGCTTTTGCGCCATGCCATCGCACTGACCATCGCCACCAACCATGTGAACCGCGCGGTGGACCTGCCTGACCTCTATCCCTTTGTTCTGACCGCGCCGGTGCGCGAAAAACTCGGGTTCGCCCATGCGCAAATGACAAAAGGCGCAGGGGCATTGAACCCCTACGCCTTTGCCTAGGTTGTAACCGTCTTAATTCACTGGGGTTTTCAGGGCTTCGCCATCCATGAACGCAGTGATATTGGCCAGTTGCAGCAGCACCATCTCGTGCCGCGTTTCAACCGAACCGGACCCTTGATGCGGCTGCAACACCACGTTGTCCAGCTTGGAGAACCGCTCGTTGATCTTCGGCTCGTTCAGGAACACATCCAGCCCCGCACCGGCGATGGTGCCATCTTCAAGCGCGTCCAGAAGCGCGGTTTCATCAATCGTCGTCCCGCGCGAGATATTTACGATCACCCCGTCAGGGCCAAGCGCGCGCAATGCCTCGGCGGTGATGTAATTCAGCGTATCAGGGCCGCCCACCAAGGCCACCACAAGAAAATCCACCGCACCGGCAAGGCTGACCGGATCAGCATGCCATTGCCAGCCGGGCGTGTCTTTTTCTGACCGAGAATGGTAATGGATCTCCATCTTGAAGGCGGCCAGACGGTCCGCGATTTCACGCCCGATACGGCCAAGCCCGACGATGCCCGCGCGCTTGCGGCTGACCTGCCGGTTCAACGGCATCTCGCCCTTTTCGGCCCATTGGCCCGACCGCACCCAGTGATCGCCGAACACCATGCTGCGCGATTGCGCCAGGATCAGCCCTACCGCCAGATCGGCCACGTCATCGGACAGAACATCAGGGGTGTTGGTGACGCGGATGCTCCGTTCGCCGGCCGCCATCACGTCGATCGCGTCATAGCCGACCCCGTAATTGGCAATCACACCAAGGTTCGGGAACAGGTCCATTTCCGCACCGCCAAACGGGTGGTGCCCCTTGTAAGCCACGGCGCGAATGGTCTGGCGGGTGGCCTCATCCACCCCCGCCATTTCGGACGGGCCGTTTACATAGGCCGAAAGATAAGCGCCCTCCAGCCGTTCACGTTCGGGCGGGGAAAAGCTGGCACCAGCGATCAGCAAGGTCGTGTCGGTCATGGGTAGCTGTCACATCCCGGCAGGTAG
>DFBX01000005.1 GCA_002366795.1 Rhodobacteraceae bacterium UBA3069
CACGGGATTTGTGCAACAGAGCCTCGCAAAGGTGGCAGATATTTCTGATGTATCGCCTTTTTTCGAATGATCACTCTGTGCAGTTGAGAATCTCCACTCATTCCACCATCTCCATAAACTCACGCCACTCTCTCTTACTCATGCCGGAATTTTCCGGATTCACGTCCTCCCCTTTCAGCATACGGCGCAAGCAGTCTACCATTTGGGCGGACATGGTGACGGCGCCCAGCCGGTAATCCTCGAACGCTTTGAAGGCGAAGGGCACCCAGTCGGCGACGATGTTGCAGATCACATCGGCGTAGACGCGGATTTCGTATTGGGCGTGGCTGTCGGCGCGCAGGCGCAGGAAGTGCAGCAGGTTGTGCAGGTCCACCTTCCAATACCATTGAGTGTAGATGTTGGCGGGCAGGTTCATGCGGGCCAGTTCGCGGGCGAGGCCTTGCTGCCCCTCGGCCGAGATCATGGATTCGTAGTGGTCATAGGCGCGGTTGCTGTCGGATTTGAGGATGTCGAGGACGCGGGCGGCTTCTTCGCCCTGAAGCACTTCGCCGCGGCCCTGGTTGTTGATCACGGATTGCGCGTTCAGGGCATCGGGGGCGGGGATGTAGAATTCGCGGTCGAGGATCGAGTAGCGGGCGGAGTATTCGTTGACGTTGGCGGTGCGGTGGCGGATCCACTGGCGGGCCACGAAAACGGGGAGTTTGACGTGGAGTTTGACCTCGCACATTTCGAACGGGGTGGAGTGCCAGTGGCGCATCAGGTAGCGGATCAGCCCTTCGTCGTTTTGCACGGATTTGGTGCCCTTGCCGTAGGACACGCGGGCGGCCTGGCAGATGGCGGCGTCGTCGCCCATGTAATCGACAACGCGGACAAAGCCGTGATCCAGCACGGGGTGGGCGGTGTAGAGGTGTTGCTCGATCCCCGGGGAGGTGGCGCGCAGGGTTTGGCGTGGGGCGCTGCGTTCGGCGTCGATTTCGGCCTGCTGTTCGGGGGTGACGGGCATGGGGTGTCCTTTCTGCGGTGTGGGGCGAGTCGGGTGCAACTATATATTGCGGCGTCGTTTCAGCGAATAGCTATATGCGGGCGGGGATCGTGCTGCAACAGATGGGGTGCAAAATCGGGCGTTGCGTGTATCCGGCGTTGACTTTTGGGGGTGTTACGGGGATTTTTAACGAAACCTTTTCGGACAACGGGGCAGGCAGTGGTGAAACGGGCAATTCTTGCAGTGATGGTAACGGGTGCGCTGAGCGCCTGCGGCGGCGATGGCACCAACCCTTTCGACGATCCGGTCAAAGTGACGGACCCGGGCACGGGCGAAACCGAAGAATTGTCGCCTTTGGACCCGAACACTTCGGCGGACAGCAAATTCCTGTTCGATCCGGAAAACAGGCTGACCATGAACTCCGTGGAATATGACGCGGCCAATGACCAACTGGTGATCAACAACCTGCCGTTCGACGGGCCAGACGGGCATTATGATCGCTACGGAAACCACAACGGTGCGGATTTCTATGCCAGCCAGCAGACGGCGACCACTGGCCAGATCCAGCATTATGCGGTCTACGTCAAATCCGGTGATATGGCAGCGTTCGCCGCTGCTGGCGCGGATTGGGTGGACGTTGGTTATGGCGGTGCAAATGTACGGCGAGAGAGTTTCGCCTTTCCGGGCGGAGTAGGCGAATATGTCTACCTCGGCACATATGCAGGTTTGCGGACCTATGACGGCGGTACAGGGCTTGACCTAGTGACCGGCGATGCACGTCTGCTGCTGGATATTCTGGATTTTGACCCACAGGGGGGCATTCAAGGTGCAATCACCGGTCGTATAACAAACCGCGACTTGGCCCGAGCGGACGGGAGCGGAAACGAGACATGGGCTGCTGGTGAACTTCCGGATTTGATCTTGAACACGGTGTCATTTAACTCCGATGACGGAACGTTCGATGGCGGTACAGTTACAACAGCTCCCGATACAACAGCTACCGATCCCGCATCGGGAGGATCTGAGGATAACTTACCCGTAGACGGCTCGTATAGTGGCATGATCGGCGGCGCGTCAGGCGAGAATCTGGGCATTACCATGGTCATCGACCGCATTCCCGGCGAGCGGGAAATCGGCGTTATTGTCGGCGATCAGCAGTGATAAAAGCTGGCCACGCATAGGTCCCTTGCACCGCTGCGCGCATGGTTTGCTGGACGTTGGGACAGGCAGCATGACAAAACGGCAAAGCCTGTATGGCAAGCGATCAAGCAATGTATTCAAGGCGGCGCTGCTTGCCCTTGCCCTGCCGCTTGCCCCCCTGCCCGCCCAAGCCGAACAGGTCCGCCTTTCCCCTTCGGAAGCCCGCGTTTTCGCCGCCCAACTGGGCCGCAACGGGCAATATCGCGCCATGCGCGAGGTGGCTTTGGGGCTTTTGAAGGCAGACCCGAAAGATGTGGCGGCGCTGCTTTTGCTGTCGCGCGCGGAAGCCGAGCTGGGCAATCACCCCGCCGCGATCCGCGCCGCGAAACGCGCGTGGTCGGCGGCTGGCGATGACACGCAGCGTTTCGCCGCCGCCTATGCCGTGGCGCAGGGGCAAAACGCAGCCGGAAAACTGACTTCGGGCCAGTTCTGGCTGCGCCGCGCGAACCAGTATGCGCCCGACGACCGGCTGGGCAAAGTCGCACAGAGCGAGTTTCAAAAGATGCGCCGCCGCAACCCGCTGCGGATAGAGCTGCGCTTTAGCGCCCGTCCCAGCAACAACGTGAACAATGGCACCAAGGAAAGCTGGACGCCCGATGGCATCGGGCTGGTGTTCGTGCCGACCGGCGGGCTGTTGCCCCTGTCCGGCACCGAGTTTTCGACCGGGGGCAGCCTGACATACACGCTGGACGAGACCAAGCGCCGCCGCACCCGCATCGGTTTTGCCATCGACCACCGCACTTTTGCCCTGTCGAACGAGGCAAAGCGCATCGCGCCGGGTGTGCGCGGGTCCGATTTCGCCTTTACCTCGGCCACGGCCACCCTGCGGCACGACCAGTCATTGGGTAAGAAAAACGTTTTGAATTATGGGGTTGCGGTGGGCCGCATGTGGTATGGCGGTGCCCCCCTGTCCGATTTTGTCCGGCTGGAGGGCGGGTTGACCCATGCCCTGAGCCCACGCGATCGACTGCAATTTAAAGGCGCGGTGCAGGCCTATCAGGGGCTTGGCACGCGGCGCGATACTGATGTGATGCAGCTGTCCGGCATCTGGCAGCGCAAGCTGGAAAATGGCGACCGGCTGCAACTGGCGCTGACCGGCCTTGTATCGCAATCCGATGACGTAACGCAGGATTACCGGCAGGTGCAGGTCGGGGTGAAATACCGCAAGGCGCAGCCCGTGGCCGGGCTGGGGCTGGAATTCGGGCTGGACCTGTCGCGGCGGCGCCACGACCTGTTCCCCTTTGCGGCGGACGGCCAGACCGGAAACGAGGTGACGGCCAGCGTGTCGGCCACCTTGGAAAACCTGGATTATTACGGCTTTGTTCCGGTGCTGACGCTGGAGGCGTCGAAACGCGATTCCGACATCCCGCTTTATGCGTCGGAATCGATGGGCCTGTCGCTGGGAATCCGCTCGGCGTTTTGATCCCTTGGCAAGAGCGCGCGCTGCGCTATTGTCTGGCCAGATCAAAGGGAGACACGGCATGAAAATCAAATATCTGCACACCATGGTCCGGGTGAAAGACCTGGAGGCCTCGATGGCATTCTATGCCCTTCTGGGCTTGAAAGAGACCCGCCGTATGGACAGCGAGGCGGGGCGTTTTTCCCTGATCTTCATGGCCCCCGAGGGGCAAGAGGAATGCCCGGTGGAGCTGACTTGGAACTGGGACGGCGACGATGACCTGCCGTCGGATTCGCGTCATTTTGGGCATCTGGCCTATGCGGTCGAGAATATCTACGAGATGTGCGCGCATCTGCAGGCCAATGGCGTGGTGATCAACCGCCCGCCGCGCGACGGGCGCATGGCCTTTGTCCGCTCGCCCGACAATATCTCGATCGAGCTTTTGCAAATGGGTGATGCGCTGGAGCCGGCAGAGCCTTGGGCCAGTATGGAAAGCACCGGTCACTGGTAGAATCGGGGTTTCGGCGCGTTGAGTATCGGCGCGCCGGGCCTTGTTCGGCGCGGGAGGAATCGGGCGCGGCCCAGCCGCTCCGCTGGATCACGCCTCTGGCCGCAGCGGGTCAATAGATATAGCGGATCTGGTCGGTCCAATACCGTTCCACCCGGCGCAGGGCGGTGGCGATCTCGTCGATCCCATCGGGACCAAGCACGCCCTTGGCCTGAAGCCCTTCAGCATGGCGCGCGAACAGCTCGCCCACCACATCGCGGATATGGCGTCCCTTTTCGGTCAGGCGCACCCGAACAGACCGGCGGTCGATCTCGCACCGCTGGTGGTGCATATACCCCGCCTCGACCAGTTTCTTGAGGTTGTAGCTGACATTGCTGCCCTGGTAATAGCCGCGCGTCTTCAATTCGCCCGCGGTCACTTCGTTTTCGCCGATATTGAACAGCAAAAGCGCCTGGACCGCGTTGATTTCCAACACGCCGACCCGTTCGAATTCATCCTTGATCACGTCCAGCAGAAGGCGGTGCAGACGCTCCACCAGCGCCAGCGCATCCAAATAGCCTGTCATGAAGGCGCCGTCTGTCTCGCCCAGGCCGGTCATCGGGGGCGTCGGCCCCGGCGTGCTGTGAATACTCATCTATCTCTCCGTGCATATCTGCTCGGAGAAGGACACTGGCCCATAAAACCCAATAATCGGTTAAACCGTGGCAAGTGCTGATAAAATTTGATCTATTTCACCCGCGCGCCCTGCGACGGGCGCAGCAACAGTCAGGACGCGCCTACCATGCGGCGGATTTCTTCGATCAGGCCGGTCAATTCGGCGGGCGGGGCAGCCTGCCCCGACACCCATTGATAAATATCCTGGTCGTTCTCGTCCAAAAGGTCTTCGTAAAGGTCCAGATGCGTGTCCGACATCGCCGCCAAGCGTTCGCTGGCAAAGCGCGACAGGATGATGTCCATTTCCTTGATCCCGCGCCGCATGGAGCGCATGGACAGGCGTTTCAGCCGGGTCTCGCGGGGTTCGGGGGGCATGGTCATGGCAGTCTCCTTCACGCACGCGCGGGCGCAAAGCGCCCGCGCCCCTGCACTACCCTTCCTTGAGGGTCTGGCGCAACTTCTTTTCCAACCGCGCCAGCCGGTCCGAGGCCGCGGCCAGCCCGGTTTTCACATCGCGGATTTCCAGCAGGATGTCGTTTACATCGGCCGGAATCTCTGTCGTGCCTTCGGGGCCGGAAATACCGTCGCCATCGCCGGTCAGCAGCCACATGATCGAAACATTCAGCAGCCCTGCCATCATCGACAGACGATTCGCGCGCGGCTCTGACAGGTCGGATTCCCACTCCTGCACCGTCGCGTGTTTCACCCCAAGGCGGCGGGCCAGTTTCTTGGCGCTCAGGCCTGCTGCCTCGCGTGCGGCGGCAATACGGTCGCCCAAGGTCGCGACATCGCCGCCATACCAGTCCGTTCCCTCTGCCCCGGCCACTTCTGGCGCTTCGGCAGCCGTTTCGGGCATGTTCTGATCGGTTTCGGGCATGTTCTCGGGCATGGGCGGTCCTTTCATGGCCTTGGCGCTTGATCGCATCCAAGGGCAAGCCTAGAAGAAGACGCTGCCCAATACAAATCGGAGCCCGACCAAATGGCCTTTCTTTCCGACACTCTGTCGCGTGTAAAACCCTCGCCCACCATTGCCGTTTCCAACCTGGCGATGGAGCTGAAGGCGCAGGGCCGCGACATCATCAGCCTGGGCGCCGGCGAGCCCGATTTCGACACCCCGGAAAACATACGCGCCGCAGGGATTGCCGCGATCAACGAGGGCAAGACCCGCTATACCGCCGTCGATGGCATCCCCGAGCTGAAACAGGCGATCTGCGCCAAGTTCAAGCGCGACAACGACCTGGATTATACCCCCGCACAGGTCACGGTGGGCACTGGCGGCAAGCAGGTGCTGTATAACGCGCTGATGGCCACGCTGAACCCCGGCGACGAGGTGGTGATTCCCGCGCCCTACTGGGTCAGCTACCCCGATATGGTGCTGCTGGCGGGCGGCACGCCCGTCGCGGTCGAGGCAAGCCTTGAAAACAATTTCAAGATCATGCCGCAGCAGTTGGAGGCGGCGATCACGCCCAACACCAAGTGGTTCCTGTTCAATTCCCCGTCCAACCCCACGGGCGCGGGCTATTCCCGCGACGAGATGAAGGCGCTGACCGATGTATTGATGCGCCACCCGCATGTCTGGGTGCTGACCGACGACATGTATGAATTTCTGGCCTATGACGATTTCAAATTCTGCACCCCCGCGCAGGTGGAACCGGCGCTGTATGACCGCACCCTGACGGTGAACGGGGTCAGCAAGGCCTATGCCATGACCGGCTGGCGTATCGGTTACGCCGCTGGCCCCGAGGATCTGATCAAGGCCATTCGCAAGGTGCAGTCGCAATCAACCTCGAACCCCTGTTCGATTTCGCAATGGGCCGCGGTCGAGGCGCTGAACGGGCCGCAGGATTTCATCGCGCCGCATAACGTGATGTTCGCCCGTCGCCGCGATCTGGTGGTGGATGCGCTGAGCGCCATTGACGGGATCACCTGCCCCAAGCCCGAGGGCGCGTTCTATGTCTTTCCGTCCATCGCGGGGCTGATCGGCAAGACCGCCCCCGGCGGTGTGGTGATTGAAAATGACGAGGTGTTCGCCACGCAACTGCTGGAGCAAAGCGGCGTCGCCGTCGTGTTCGGCGCGGCCTTTGGCCTGTCGCCCAATTTCCGCATCAGTTATGCCACCTCGGACGAGGCGCTGACCGAGGCCTGCCGCCGGATCGCGGTATTCTGCGCCGCGTTGACGTAAAGGTTGTGAACGGCAGGGCGGGGGTTGACGCGCCGCCCTTGCAGGGTTCACGTTGCGAGTAAAAGGAAGATGCGATGAGCGAATTGCCGGACTATTATTTCCGGGTGCGGGACAACGGTGCCTTTGTCTTTCGCGTCGATACGGAAAACCGCCATCGCCGCATCGAGATGGACCAGATCGCCGTGGTCAATATCCGCAATGGCGAGATCAAGCCGCAGGGCCACCGCAAGCTGACCGACGAGGATCTGGACCAGATCCGCGGCTGGATGCAGGACCGGATCGCGCTGCTGGCGCGCCGCGACATCGACGACATTCACCGCGCCGCAGATTACCTGAACACCACCACGCATTGGGCGCAAAGTCGCGCCACCGACGAACAACTGGACGCGGTGACAGATGCCTTGCTGCTGGCGATGCACGATCTGCGCAGCGTGCTGGTGCGCAAGAAGGCCGACCGCATGTTGGCAGAGGCGGCAAGGGAAGGGGGCGAGTAGCGCGCTTTTTCCGGCGGCACGGTCGGGCCGTTACGCGTTCAGGGATCGCGCCGACACCCGCCAGAAGCGCCACATCATCAGCACGCCGGCCACCGTCAGGCCGATGGCAAGGCCAAGCCAGACACCGATGCCCTGCCAGTCAAGCACGAAGCCCAGGAAATAGGCCATGCCAAGGCCTATCGGCCAATAGGCAAAGCCGGCGATCAGCATCGGCACGCGGGTGTCCTGCACGCCGCGCAGCAGCCCCAGCGCCATGACCTGCGCCGCGTCCACCAGTTGGAACAGCGCCGCGGCTGCCAGCAAGCCGGTGCCCAGCACGATGACCTGCCCGCGCACCGGATCGTCCGGCGACAGGAACAGCCCGATCATCGGCTCGGGCAGGGTCAGGAACAGCGCGGCGGCCAACAGCGCGAACAGCATCGACAGCACGATCACCACCCGGGCGCCGCGTTTCAGCGACAGCGCGTCGCGGCGGCCCATCGCCTGCCCAGCCCTGATCGTGGCCGCGTTGGACAGGCCCAGATGCACCATGAAGGTGAGCGAGGAGATTTGCAGCGCGATCCCGTGCGCGGCCAGCGGCACCGTGCCCAGCCAGCCCATCATGATTGATGAAAAGGCGAACAGCCCCACCTCGGCCAGGTTGGTCAGGCCGATGGGCCAGCCAAGGCGGAACACCTCGGCGATGGCCTGCCAGTCGGGGTGCCAGATACGGGCAAGGATGTCATGTTCGGGGGTGACGCGGGTCACGTAGTAGATCAGCAGCGCCAGCGATGCGCTGGCCCCGATCAGGCTGGAAATCGCGGCCCCGCGAATACCCAGTTCGGGCGCGCCCCAGTTGCCGAAGATCAGCGCGTAGTTCAGCACCGCGTTTAGTGCGACCCCGGCAAGGGTGATCAGCAGCACCACCTGCGTGCGCTCCAGCGCGGCAAGGTAGGATTTCAGCACCATGACCAGAAGCGCGGGAAAGATCGACCAGCCAAGGATCGACAGGTATTCCCCGGCAAGGGCGGACACGCCCGGCTCTTGGCCCAGCGCGATCAGCAGGGGCGTGGCAAAGACGAAAACCGGCAGCGTCAGCACACCAAAGGCGGTGGCCAGCCACATGCCCATGCGGGTCACCCGGCGCACCCTTTGCAAATCGCCCGCGGATTCGGCCTCGGCCACCATGGGCATCACGGCCCATGCGAAGCCCGAACCGACGATGAACAGCACGAAAAAGACGGTGCCTGCCAGCACCTCGGCGGCCAGTTCCTCGACCCCGTACCAGCCCAGCATCACCGCGTCGGTCAGGTTGATCGAGAATTGCGCAACATGGCTGCCGACCAAGGGCAGGCCAAGAAAAAACACGGCCCGCAGATGGCCCTTGGAAGACAACACATTATTCATGGACGTATCGGTAGTGCGCATTCAGCCCCCCCGCAAGCGTCTAGATCGCCGCCAGAACCATCTGCAGCGCCAGCATCGCCACCACCGCACCCGCCGCCAGTTCGATCAGCGCCTGCACCCGCAGCGCCGCCGCGCCGGGGGCCAGCCGCCGCAAGGTGCCCTCGCGCAGGGTGACCGCCGCGATGGCCACCGCCACCGTGACCGAGGCCGTGCCCAGCCCCATGACGAACACCGATGCGATGCCAACCAGCGGAATGCCCATGGCAAAGGTCAGGATCAGCACGAACAACGCCCCCGTGCAGGGCCGGATCGCCACCGCCCCGATCAGCATAAGCGCATCGCGCGACGAATGGACCGCGGCGGCCTGTTCCACGGTCGGTCCATGAGCATGGCCACATTCACATGTGCCATCATCGGCATGGTGATGGTGATGGTGATGGTGATGGTGATGGTGATCGCGGTCATGGGCATGGGCATGCCCGTCAAGCGGGCCCTGCGCCCCCTGGGCCCGCATCCGCAATAGCCGCCGCAGCCCGCGCAGCGCCAGCCAGACACCAACCAACCCGACAGCCGCGTAAGAGGCAGGCGCCAGCGTCGCCTCGGCCATGCCGGTCAACTGCTCGCGTGACCAGTTCAAAAGCAGCCCCCCTGCCGCGACCAGGGCCACGGCACTGGCCGATTGCCCCAGCGAGGACAGCAACGCCAGCACCGACAGGCGCAGAACCGGCACACGCCGGCCCATGCCATATCCACCGATCAGCAGCTTGCCATGGCCCGGCCCCGCCGCGTGAAAGAACCCGTAGGCGAAACACAACCCCAACAGCCCGGCCAGCGCCGCACTATCGCCGCGCTTGATCGCGCGCAGGGGCTCTGCCATGGCGCGCTGCACATCGCGCTGCCCCGACGCGGCCCAGTCGGAAACCACATCCGCCCCGCCCATGCCCCAAAGCCAGACCGCCAGCGCCAGAACCAGCCCCAGCAGGACCAGCGGCAACCACAGGGCCAGGCCCTGCCCCCTCAGCGTGCGCATGTGACCAGCACCGTATCGGCAAAGGCATCGCCGATTTCGGGATAGTCGTCAGGGTCCGGCGGCATGTCGGCCAGCGCGGCCTTTTCCTGTTCGCGGGCGGCTTGCAGATCGGCCTTCTCGATCCGCACATCGCACCCCTCGGGGGCGTGAACGCCGCCGGTCAGGTCATAGGCCGTGTAATAGGTCGGATCGAAGGCGCGCAGATTGATCTGCGTCACCGGCGCGGCCAGCCGGCGCAGGTGGCGCGTGGTGATGCGGCCCGCAGCAAACCCGGTGCCCAGCCCCTCGGGGGCGGACAGGGCCAGCGCGCCGCCCTCGGGCTGATCGGCGTAAAGATCGCCCTCGTACCCCTCGATCCAATTCATGTCGAACCCGTCAAGGGCGGCCAGTTCCGCCTCGGTCAGCTTGCCGTCGTAATCCCCGTCCAGCTGCTTGTCCTCGAGCAGAAGCAGGGAATACAGGTCGTCATAAGTCCAGCTCACCTCGATCGCGGTGATCTGGCCCGCGTCATCGGTGACAACGCGCAGGGCGGTGTCCACGAAAATATGCGGATGCGAAAGCGCCGGAAGCGGCAAGAGGGCAAGCGCCAGGGCGCGGATCAGGATGCGGGTCATAGCGCCATGGGTAACCCGCCGCGCGATAGGGGAAAAGTGCCAAGCTGCCGCATCGGGGCGCGCAACGGACGCATGGGCAAAGAGCCGCCCATGCCACACAGCGCGCAGGCCCGCTTCTGCGGCGCGGCGTGACAGGCGCACAAGAATCGCGCCATGGTTGCTGTGGCGGAATGACGCACAACCCTGTTCCGCACAGTGAAACCTGGGAGGATTCCAATGAAAGCTATTTTGAAACCCGCATGCGCGGGCATGGCCGCGCTATGCCTGATCGCCAGCCCCGCATTGTCCGACAGCCACGGCATGGATTGGACCCAGTCGAAATACGGCCCTGCGGATGAAATCGGCGCGGCCAACCTGATGACGCCGGAACTGGCGAAAATGGCCGCGGGCCTGGTGACCACCGGCAAGACCTATGCGCTGGGCATCACGCTGGACAGCGAAACCCCCGCCTATGCGCCGCGCACCATGTCGGTTTCGATCCTGCAACCGGGACAGGCATCCGGTGCCACCATGGGGCCGACCAAGACCAACTATAACGACGACATCTTCATGGGCTGGCTGGGGATCGGAAGCCAGATCGACGGGCTCGGCCATATCGGCGAGGACGGCGTGTATTACAACGGCAACAAGGCGGCGGAATTCGCGGCCCCCGACGGGCTGAAGAAACTGGGAATCGAGAAAGTGCCCCCTATCGTGACGCGGGGCGTAATGCTGGACATGGCGAAATTCCACGGCAAGGACATGCTTGAAGAAGGCACCGCCTACACCCGCGAAGACATCATGGCCGCCGCCCAGCAGCAAGGCGTCACATTCGAGGAAGGCGACGTGGTGCTGTTCCATTCGGGCTGGATGAAACTGCTGGAGGAAGGCGGCGACCGCGCCCGCTTTGGCGCAGTTGAACCGGGGCTGGGCAAGACCGGCGCGGAATTCCTGATCGAACAGGGCGTGGTGGCCGTGGGCGGCGACACTTGGGGGCTGGAAGCTGTGCCTTTCGAAGAAGGCGTCGGCGTGTTCGAGATCCACCAGATGCTGCTGGCCCATAACGGCATATACATCCTTGAAAACATGGACACGCGAGAGCTGGCGAAGGACGATGTCCACGAATTCATGTTCGTGCTGGGCCAAGCCAAGGTGCGCGGCGCGGTGCAGATGATCATCAACCCCGTCGCGATCCGGTAATCCCCGCCGATCCAATGGCGCAGGCCCCACAGGGCCTGCCCTCTTTCAATTTTGCGTGCACGCAGCAGGGGGGCCAGCCCCCCAGTTCATTTGCATAGCAAATGAACACCCCCCCGGAGGTATTTTTCGCAAAATGAAAACCAAGAGCGGCACTGTTTCATTTTGCCCGAAATACTCCCGCCGGAGGCACCTTGGCCACAGGCGCTCGCCTTTTTGAAGGGCGTTGCCTAACGGGCCAATCCAGAAATCAGTGCGGCGCAGCCGCGCCTTTGGGTCAGCCCCTGCGGTGGTCGGGGTGCAAAGCCGTACCGAGGATATGATTGGCGCGGTGGATGACATGCCCTGCCCCGCCCACGATCAGCGGGTCGGGCGCGTGGGCGATTTGCAAATCCTTGCCCGGGTAATCCAGCGAGTCCAGGAAATGCAGCATGCAGTTCAGCCTTGCGCGTTTCTTGTCGTTGGATTTCACCACGGTCCAAGGCGCGTCGGCTGTATCCGTGTAGAAGAACATCGCCTCTTTCGCCTCGGTATAATCGTCCCATTTGCCAAGGCTCGCCTTGTCGATCGGCGAGAGTTTCCACTGTTTCAGCGGGTCGGTTTCGCGGCTGGCGAAGCGGGCGCGTTGTTCGTCCTGCGTGACCGAGAACCAGTATTTGTACAGCCGGATGCCCGAGCGGACCAGCATCCGTTCCAGTTCGGGCGTCTGGCGCATGAATTCCAGGTAGTCGTTCGGCTCGCAAAAGCCCATGACCCGTTCCACACCGGCGCGGTTGTACCAAGACCGGTCATACAGAACGATCTCTCCCGAGGTGGGTAGGTGCTGGATATAGCGTTGGAAATACCACTGTCCGCGCTCTTCCTCTGTGGGTTTGTTCAGCGCCACCACGCGGGCCAGCCGCGGGTTCAGGTGTTCGGTGAAACGTTTGATCGTGCCACCCTTGCCCGCCGCGTCGCGCCCTTCGAAAAGCAGCACGAAATTCTGGCCCGTTTCTTGTGCCCAAAGCTGGACCTTAAGCAACTCGGCCTGGATCTTGGCTTTTTGCGCCTCGTAGCTGCGGCGCGAGAGTTTCTTGTCATAGGGGTAATCGCCGGTTTCAAAGGCGCGGCGGATCTCGTCCGGGGTGGGGTGACGGCGGCGCGGCTCTGGCGGTTTCACTGGCGCGGCGGCCTTTGCGGGGCTGGTGCCGTTCGGCTTGGCCACCGCCTCTGCCCCCGTGGTCGGCTTGGCTGGGGTTTTCGGCGCAACGGGGGTTTGGGGGGCGGCCATGGGCGTCTCCTTCATCGGGCTCATCTGATTGCATGTATTGTCTCACAAATCCGTTGCGTCGCGCTTTGACCCGTATCAATTGCGCCCACCCCAACCGGCAGGCATAGTCGCCTAGGGAGGAATACTTATGCTAAGCCACCATATCGATTTGAACGGGCACCCCTTCCATTATCGTGCCTGGGGCCATGCGGGCGATCCGCTGATCGTGATGCTGCACGGGTTTCCCGAATATTCCGCCGCCTGGGACGAGCTGGCCCTGCGCCTGTCGCCGCGGTTTCACTGTATCGCGCCGGACCAGCGCGGATACGGACAAAGCTGGGCGCCGCAGGGTGTATCGGACTATGCCACCGGCAAGCTGGCGGGCGACATGGCCGCGCTGATCGAACGAATCAGCCCCGATGCGCCGGTGATCTTGCTGGGCCATGACTGGGGCGCGTCGGTTGCCTATGCGCTGTCCTTTGCGCGGCCAGACTTGGTGTCGCGGCTGATCATCCTGAACGGCGTGCATCCCTATTGCTTCCAGCGCGAGCTGGCCAAGGGCACGGCGCAGGCCGAGGCCTCGCAATATATCCATTTCCTGCGCGCCGAGGGGTCCGAGGAAAAGCTTGCGGCGGACGATTACGGCGGATTCATGCGGCTGTTCTCGGCCCATATGGACATGTCATGGATGACGCCGGACAAGGCCGCGCAATACAAGGCGGAGTGGTCGCGCCCCGGCCGTTTGCGCGGCATGGTCAACTGGTATCGGGCCACGCCATTGGTGGTGCCGAAACCCGGGCAAGGCTTTGACATGCCGGACATGGACAAGACCCGGATGCAGGTGACGATGCCCCACTTGGTCCTGTGGGGCGATGGCGACACCGCCCTGCTGCCCGATTGCCTGAACGGTCTGGAGGAGTTCGCCGCCGATCTGACCATCCGCCATATCGAAGGGGCCGACCACTGGATCGCGCATCAACAGCCCGACGCGGTGGCCCTTGCGATCGAGGGCTGGCTGGCAGACTGAAGGGCCCGGCCCCCGCCCCCCTAGGGCCGTGATTTCATCCGCCCGCCAGTGTGGCCGCGATCCTTGCGCGCAGCGCGGGCAGCAATTCTGCCTCGAACCACGGATTGCGGCGCAAGAAGGCATTGTTGCGCCAAGACGGGTGCGGGATGGGAAAGATTTCGGGCGCATAGGCGCGCCAGTTCCGCACTGTCGCGGTGACCCCGGTCTTGCGCGCCGCCTCTCCCAGGTGCCAGTGCTGGGCATAGCGGCCGATGGCAATGGTCGTTGTCAGCTTCGGCAGCCTGTCCATCACCTGTTGGCGCCATGTCGCCGCGCAGCGCAGCGGCGGCGGCAGATCGCTGCCCTTGTCGTCATAGCCCGGAAAACAGAATGCCATCGGCACCACGGCAACCCTGTCCAGATCATAGAACTGGTCGCGATCAAGCCCCAGCCAGTCGCGCAGCCTGTCGCCCGACCGGTCATTGAACGGCATGCCGGTTTCATGCACCCGCATCCCCGGTGCCTGCCCCGCGACCAGCAGCCGTGCCGAGGACCGGAACCACGGCACCGGGCGCGGGCTGTGCGCCGTTTTGGTCTTGGCGAAATCGGCCGCACACAGGCGGCAGGCGCGAATGCGCGCGATAAACGCCTCCTCGCTTTCGGTCATGGGATCATCCGCGATGGTGTTGCTCCTTCCACGGGGACGGCAGGGCGATGAGTGGTCCGGCCCTTGCCCATGGCCTGTCATGGCAGACCCGCGCGCCGGGGGATACCCCCCGAATGAAGCACCGTACCGTACCGGACAGGCAAGCAACCAAGCAACTCCCCCCCTGCGGCCACGCGGCCCGCAGGGACATTCGAGCGCGCCCGGCCGGTTTCGTCAACCGCATGGACCGCGCTGCCACGGTTTGCATGTCATCACATGCAAAAGGGGGGCGCAGGACGCCCTCCATTCCTGCCCGTCATTCGGCAGTGTCAGAATTTCGGCGCGCGGCCCTGCATGTTGGCAGCAATGACTTCCATCTGGTGCGCGCCGCCGATCAGATCGGCCTGTTCACGGCTTTCTTCATACAGCACGGTCTTTTCATCCGCGCCGGATTCGGCCACGCCGATCAGCCGCTTGGCCGCACGGATGGCGCTGGGCGATTTGCCGGCGATGGTGGTGGCCAGCGCCTGCGCACGGGCCAGCGGGTCGTCGTTCAGTTCCGTCACAAGCCCCCAGTCCAGGCCTTGCTGCGCGGTCACCGGCTCTGCCGTGTAGGTCAGCAGCCGCAAAACATCAGAGCGTATCAGCTGCGGCCAGATGGTCATGCCGCCCATGTCGGGCACAAGACCCCATTTCATTTCCATGATGGCCAGTTTGGTTTCGGGGTGGGCAATGCGGATATCGGCCCCCATGGCCAGTTGCAGCCCAGCGCCGAAGGCGACCCCGTGCACGGCGGCGATCACCGGCACTGGCACCTCGCGCCATGCCATGCAGACCTGTTGCATCAGGTTGGATGGGCCGTGGGTACGCGGCAAGACCCGTTCAATCGGGTCTTGCGCCGCGAACTTGGCAAAGCTGGCAACGTCCAGACCGGCGCAGAACGCCTTGCCCTTGCCGGAAATCACAACGGCGCGGATGTCGGCATTGCCCGCCAGTTCGGCCCCGGCGGCGACGACCGCCTCGGCCATGTCGGGATCGACGGCGTTCATCTTGTCATCACGCACAAGGGTGACATGGGCAACGTGGTCTTTGATTTCTGTGGTGACGCGGGTCATCTGGCGCTCCTCCTGCCGGGTTTGCGGAGAGATTGGCGCGGGCATGCGCCCGTGGCCAGAGGGACGTTGCGGAAAACCCTAGGGAAGCTCTGAACAACAGGCTTTGATTGGGTTCGTGCCCCTGCATATTGGTGGGCGGGAGCGTTTTCTGTTCGGTTGGTTTCTTCAGCGCATATCGTTTGACGTGCTTTCCCGGGTTTCAGACGGACTCTGCCATCAGCCTTTCCCTGACCATGTAGAGATTGGCCAGCGCGGTCAGGGACTATCCTGAATTTTGTG
>DFBX01000059.1 GCA_002366795.1 Rhodobacteraceae bacterium UBA3069
TTTCGAGGGATAGGGGTATAACAAAACATTATTTAATCGCCTGATGCTTCCAAAAGGCGATCAATAAACCGGCACTCAGCGGTGAAATTACGTGCAATTTAGCGAAAACCGTTGCCTTCCGCGTGAAACGCAGAAGCGAGCGTCAGAGCCAATCGCGCAGGATCGGTATCAGCGGAATATCGGCAGGCGGCATCGGATAGTCTCGCAACTCGGGTGGGCGCACCCATTTCAAGGTCTGCTCCTCTTGCGGCTGCACGATCCCTTCCCATTTGCGGCAGGCGAACAGAGGCATCAGCAGGTGGAAATCATCATAGGCGTGGCTTGCAAAGGTCAGCGGGGCAAGGCAGGATTGCCAAGTGTCGATGTCCAACTCCTCCTTCAACTCGCGGATCAGAGCGGCTTCGGGGGTTTCCCCCGCCTCTACTTTGCCGCCGGGAAACTCCCAAAGCCCGGCCATGGATTTGCCCTCTGGCCGTTGGGCCAGAAGGATCCGCCCATCGGAATCGACAAGGGCGACAGCGGAAACAAGAAGCATCTTCACGAGCGGTAATCCGCGTTGATCGAAATGTAGCCATGGGTCAGATCGCAGGTCCATACGGTGGATGCGCCGCTGCCCAACCCCAAGTCTACGGTGATCGACAGGTATTGCTGTTTCATATAGGCGCCACCGTCGTCTTCGCTGTACCCGGGGGCAACCCACCCGTTTTCGGCAACCAGAATATCTCCAAAGCGGATGGTCAGCTTGTCCCGATCCGCCGCGGCACCCGATTTACCGATGGCCATGACAACGCGGCCCCAATTCGGGTCTTCGCCAGCGATGGCGGTCTTGACCAGCGGCGAATTGGCGATGGACATGGCGTGGATGCGCGCATCGGAATCCGAGGCGGCGCCGGTCACGTTCACTTCGACGAACTTGGTCGCGCCTTCGCCGTCGCGCACGACCTGATGCGCAAGGTCCAGCATGACACCGTGCAGTACCTCGCGAAATTCGGTATTTCCGGCACTGATCGTGACGCCCGAAGCCCCCGTCGCGGCCATAAGCAGCGTGTCCGAAGTCGAGGTGTCGCTATCCACCGTGATGCTGTTGAATGTGCGTTCGTTCAGGTCGGACAGCATGGCTTGCAGGTCAGCGCGGGCGATTTCCGCATCGGTGAAGATATAGACCAGCATCGTTGCCATATCCGGCGCGATCATGCCGGACCCTTTGGCGATGCCCGCGATCTTGACGGGTTTGCCCGCGATTTCGACCTCGGCCATAGCGCCCTTGGGGAAAGTGTCCGTGGTCATGATGGCGCGGGCCGCGTCAGAGATGCCGTTTGGCGACAGGTTAGCGGCCAGTTCTTCGATCTTGGTGGTGATGCGGGCGTGGGGCATCGGCTCGCCGATCACCCCGGTGGAGGAAGAAAAGACGCGTCGTTCCGGCAGGCCCAATGCGCCCGCCACGGCGGCGGTCACAGCATGGGTCGCCTCGACCCCGCTGCGGCCAGTGAAGGCGTTGGAATTGCCTGAATTCACGATGATCGCCGCGCCTTTGTCGCTTTCAAGGCCGATCTTTTCCTGACAATCCAGAACCGGCGCGGACCGCGTGGCCGAACGGGTGAACACCCCGGCGATCACGGTGCCGGAGATCATGCGGGCCAGCATTACATCGGTGCGGTCCTTGTATTTCACGCCTGCTTTGGCGGTGGCGAATTCGACGCCGTCGATTTCGGGCAACGCGGGAAATGCGGCGGGTGCCAGCGGCGAAACTGCCAAAGCCTTACCCATGTCTATTGCTCCAGAAGGTCAGTGTTTTTGAGGATGGCCGGGTCGATTGCCTCGGTCGACTTCCTGTCGATTGTGGCGGCCTTTTCAAGCGTTTTGATGTAATCCTCGACGGCTTTTTGTTGCACGTCCATTTCCAGTTCTGCGCGGACCTCGTCCAACGCGGGAACGTCTTGGAAACGGGTGTCGTTCAACTTGATGACGTGCCAGCCGAACCGGGTTTGAACCGGCACGGAAACCTCGTCCTTTTCAAGGGCCACCACGGCCTCTTCGAAGGGGGCGACCATCATGCCCGGACCGAACCAACCAAGCGTGCCGCCGGTCGGACCGGAGGGGCCGGTCGATTTGGACTTGGCGGTTTCGGCGAAATCCGCGCCTGCTTCCAACTCGGCGATGATCGCCTTGGCCTCTTCCTCGGTCTCGACCAGAATGTGCGAGGCGTTGTATTCGCGCGTCGGTTCGGCTTGGGCGAATTTCGCCTCGTACGCGGCTTGAAGCGCCTCTTCGGTTACTGCTGTTTCGCTGTAGTCGCGCACTGTCTGACCCGCAATCATCGCGCGTTCCTGGTTTTCCAGCGACAGGCGCACATCGGCGGGCACGGCGCCCGTGTAGGCATCGGAGAGCAGAATCTGTTGCGTCAGCTGGTCAAGGATTCCCTTGAACAAAACGTCATCGGGCATCGAGGTGAACTGTTCGGGCAAGGATGCGCGGGCGACGATCATATGACCCACGGTGATGTCCTTGCCGTTCACCGTTGCAACGACAGTCGATGCGGAGGGGGTGTCCTTGGCCATGGCCGGAAAGGCCAAGGTAAAGGAAAGCGCGGCAGATGCCACAAAAGTGAGGGATTTACGCATGGGTTCTGTCCTTTGCTGAGCCCTGTCAGGCCCTATACGTTGACACTGCTGTGGCCGCCCCTTACATCGCCTTGAGGCGTTAAAGGCAGCCCGTTTGAGCTTTTGTAGGCGCAAGGCGACACACGGGCAAGCAGATGCCGCGCACGATGTTGTAAATGACCGATCGGATAGAAAATGCTGGGCTTCGGAACTCTCGCCAAAAAGGTCTTCGGCACGCCAAATGACCGCAAGATCAAGGCGACACGCCCGCTGGTTGCTAAAATCAATGCTTTGGAGCCAGAATTCGAGGCCTTGAGCGATGAGGGCTTGCAGCAAAAGACCGAGGAATTCCGCGACCGCATCGCCAAGGGCGAGACGCTGGACCAGATATTGCCCGAAGCCTTCGCCAACTGCCGCGAGGCAGCAAAGCGCGCGTTGGGTCTGCGCGCCTTCGACACGCAGCTTATGGGCGGTATCTTTCTGCATCAGGGCAACATTGCCGAGATGAAGACGGGCGAGGGCAAGACCCTTGTCGCCACCTTCGCGGCCTATCTGAATGCCATCGGTGGCAAGGGCGTACATGTTGTGACGGTCAACGATTACCTCGCCCGCCGCGACGCGGAATGGATGAGCAAGGTTTACGCGATGCTAGGCCTGACCACCGGGGTCGTGATCCCCAAGCAGCCCGACGAAGAAAAGCGAGCCGCCTATCTAAGCGACATTACCTATGCCACAAATAACGAGCTTGGCTTTGACTACCTGCGCGACAACGGCAAATCCGAACTGTCGCACATGGTGCAGCGCAAGCATAATTTTGCCATCGTTGACGAAGTTGACAGTATCCTGATCGACGAAGCGCGGACCCCGCTGATCATTTCTGGCCCCGCGCAGGACCGCACCCATCTGTATCAGGAAGTGGACAAGTTGATCCCCTTGTTGACCGATGAACATTTCGAGATGGACGAGAAAGCGCGCAGCGCGACCTTTACCGAGGTGGGCAACGAATTCATCGAGGAGCAGTTGAAAAAGGCGGGCCTTCTCGATGAGGACGCATCGCTTTACGATCCGGCCAGTTCGACCCTTGTTCACCACGTCAATCAGGGGCTTCGCGCGCACAAGTTGTTCCTGAAGGACCGCGATTACATCCTGCGCAATGGCAAGGTGATGCTGATCGACGAATTCACCGGTCGGATGATGGACGGCCGCCGCCTGTCCCAGGGTTTGCACCAGGCGATCGAAGCCAAGGAAGGCGTGAACATCGAACCAGAAAGCGTGACGCTGGCGCAGGTCACGTTCCAGAACTACTTCCGCCTTTATGATAAGCTGTCCGGCATGACCGGCACCGCGACGACCGAGGCCGAGGAATTCATGGAAATCTACGGTTTGGGCGTGGTCGAAGTGCCCACCAACCGTCCCATTGCCCGGATCGACCGCGACGATGCCGTCTATCGCACCGTGCGCGAGAAATTCGAAGCGATTGTCGAGGCGATCCGCCGTGCCAATGAAAAGGGTCAGCCGATCCTTGTCGGCACCACCTCGATCGAGAAATCGGAATACCTTAGCCAGCTTCTGACCGAAGCGGGCATCAAGCATGACGTTCTGAACGCCCGCCAGCACGAGCGCGAGGCGCAGATCGTTGGCGATGCGGGCAAGTTCGGCGCAGTGACCATCGCCACCAACATGGCTGGTCGCGGCACCGACATTCAGCTTGGCGGCAGCGTCGAATTGAAGGTGCAAGAGGCGCTGGACGCCGACCCCGAAGCAAATCCTGCCGAATTGCGCGCGCGTATCGAAGCAGAACACGCGGATGAAAAACAAAAGGTTCTGGATGCCGGCGGCCTGTATGTTCTGGCCACCGAGCGGCATGAAAGCCGCCGCATCGACAACCAGTTGCGCGGCCGTTCAGGCCGTCAGGGCGATTCGGGTAAATCCGCGTTTTTCCTGAGCCTCGAAGATGACCTGATGCGGATTTTCGGGTCTGAACGCCTTGAAAAAGTTCTGTCCTCTCTTGGCATGAAAGAGGGCGAGGCAATCATTCACCCGTGGGTCAACAAATCGCTGGCGCGTGCGCAGGCCAAGGTCGAGGCGCGCAACTTCGACCTTCGCAAGCAATTGCTGAAGTTCGACGATGTGATGAACGACCAGCGCAAGGTGATCTTTGGTCAGCGGCTTGAAGTGATGGAGGCGCAGGACCTGTCCGAAATCGTCAAGGACATGCGCGAACAGGTGATCGATGACCTAGTGACCGAACACATGCCGCCAAAGGCCTATGCGGATCAGTGGGATGTCGAGGGGCTGTATGCCGGTGTTCTGGACCGGCTGAACCTAGACGTGCCGGTGATTGCATGGGCTGCCGAAGAAGGGGTGGACGACGATGCTATCGCCGAGCGTCTGGAAGAGGCGGCTGAGGCGATGATGGCTGAAAAGGCAGAAGCATTCGGCCCCGAAAACATGCGCCAGATCGAAAAGCAGGTGCTGCTGAACATCATCGACAGCAAGTGGCAGGAACACCTGCAAACGCTAGAACATCTGCGTTCGGTCGTGGGCTTCCGTGGCTATGCGCAGCGTGACCCGCTGAACGAATACAAGACCGAGGCGTTCCAGTTGTTCGAACAAATGCTCGACGGCCTGCGCGAGGATGTGACCAAGCAGTTGTCGCGTATCCGTCCGCTGACCGAGGAAGAGCAGCGGGAAATGCTGGCCCAGATGACGCAGAAAAACGCGGCGCACGAGGCAGAACTTGACGATCCCAGCCATGCAGAGCCCGTTCAAGGTGCTGTCGGTGAAGCGCGCGAAGGCTTTGACGAGAACGATCCGGCGACCTGGGGCAACCCAAGCCGGAACGAGCCTTGCCCCTGCGGATCGGGCAAGAAGTTCAAGCATTGTCACGGCCGTCTGGCCTGATCCAACGGATCTTTCACCATTAAATGCGTGACCGCTTTTCAACCGAAGCAGTCACAGCATGGCCCAATTGACTCCGCTCGGTTGCCACACGCTGGCCGCTTTTCAGGATCATGTTCTAACCAAACCTTAACAGGTCTGGAGGTAGACATGATTCCCTTCAATCGCATTCTTCTTGCGGGTGGCACGGTGGCTTCGGCAGTCGGCATCGGCTTTGTTATGCAAAATTTCAGCCCGACAGGGCCGGGAAGTGCCCCGGTGCAAACCGCCGTGGTGCATCAATCCGTGACAGGCGGTGTCGCGGTATCCACAATGATCGGCAACCGGGCAGCGATGCGGCCGGTGATCGACGCGACCCATACAGCTGATCCCATGGATGTCACCGATATCGAACTGACGGCCGGGGATCTGCCCGAAACGAAGCCCGTGACCGGGGGCGGGGAAACGCCCGTGGTGTTGGCCACGCTGGAAAATGATGCTGACCAGCTGACCGCTGCGCCTTCCAGTCTGGTGGCTACCTGTGATGCCACGATGGAGGCCGCGCCGACGGCGGCGGCCATGGTGGAACTGGCGCTTTCCTCCTGCCTGCCGAATACCCGCGTGACCTTGCATCATAACGGGCTGATGGCGACTTATGTGACAGGCGCATCGGGCGATCTGGATGTGACGCTTCCCGCCTTGTCGCAACAGGCGTTGTTCTTGGCGGCCTTCCCTGATGGGACTGGTGCCGTGGCGTCAACGACCGTTTCGGATATTGCTGACTATGACCGCGTGGCTGTTCAATGGCAGGGCGATGAAGGGTTCCAGCTTCATGCCCGTGAATTCGACGCGGATTATGGAGAAGAAGGCCATGTCTGGTCCGGCGCAACCGGCAGCTTGGGCCATGCAGTTTCCGGCAATAGCGGCGTGTTGACACGTTTGGGCGATTTCGATACCGCGGAAACCCTGCGCGCCGAGGTCTATACTTTCCCCACCAACAGCGCCGCCCGCGACGGAGAAATCGCGCTGAGCGTCGAGGCGGAATTGACCGAAGCGAACTGCGGCCGCGAGATCGAGGCACAATCCTTGCAGCTTCAGGGCGGTGGCGCGCTGTCTGTTCGGGATTTGACGCTACAGGTTCCGAGTTGTGACGGGCAGGGTGGCTTTCTTGTGTTGAAAAACCTGCTTCAAGACCTGAAGATCGCGCGCAACTAGGCTTGCAGCGATCCGGGGGCAGTTTCTGATGCAATCACTTCGTGCGGCGGTCTTCGCCGCACTTTTCCTTTTGGTCCAGACCATTGCTCTTGTCGCGCAGGACATCACGCTGACCTCGCGGGATGGCTCGGTCGAGATCACCGGAACCTTCCTTGGGTTCGATGGCGATTTCTATCGGCTGGATACTGTCTATGGTGAATTGACCGTGGATAGCTCGGGTGTGCTGTGCGAGGGGCCGGCTTGCCCGAACCTGATCGACTACGTTGCCGAGTTGCGCTTTTCCGGCGCTGGCACCATGGGCGAGGTGCTGCTGCCCGCCCTGGTCGAAGGGTTCGCCCTGCGCAGTGGCCATTCCGCCCGCCGGATCAATGGCGAGGCAGGGTATTTCACCTATGAACTGACGAACCGCAATGAAGACCGGCTGGCTGGGCGGTTCCATTTTCGCCTGACCACGACCGACGAAGGCTTTGCCGATTTGATGGCGAACGAGGCCGATATCGTCATGTCCCTGCGCGAAGTCCGCGCCGAAGAGGCACGGCTCGCGCGCGCGGCGGGAATGGGCGATTTGGGTGCGTCGGGCCGCGGGCGCGTCGTGGCGCTGGATGCATTGGTGCCGCTTGTGTCGCCTGACAATCCAGTAAGCCAGATCGCCACGCCCGATCTTGCGCGGGTGTTTGCCGGCAAGATCGCGAACTGGAGCGTTCTGGGCGGGCCGGATGCCCCGATCAGTCTGCACCTGCGGGATCGTAAGACAGGGTTGGGGCAGGCGGTGATGGACCGGCTGTTAAAGCCGATCAGTGCAGACCTTGGTGCCGAAGCAGTCGAGCATGAAAACGGCCCGGAACTGGCGCGGATCGTTGCCGCTGATCCCTTTGCCATCGGGTTTGGCAGCGCGTCCGAGACGGGCAATGCCAAGCGGCTGGCGCTGAGCGGCAGTTGCGGGTTTGCCCTGCCTGCCGTCCGCCGGACCATCAAGACCGAAGATTACCCCCTGACCGCGCCGATGTTCCTGTATCTGCCCGCGCGGCGGTTGCCGCAGCTTGGTCGTGAATTCATGACCTATCTGCGGTCCGCGCCCGCGCAATTGGTGATGCGGCGGGCTGGCTTTACCGATCAGGCCCCTGAAGAGATCGCGATCAATCTTCAGGGTGACCGGTTCGCTAATGCTATTACCTCGGCAGGGGAGGAGACGGGCTTGCGTCAATTGCAGGCAATGGTCACCCGGCTGCGCGGTTTCGACCGCCTGTCCACGACCTTTCGGTTCGAGGCCGGTTCAACCCGTCTGGATGCGCAATCGCGTTCCAACGTGGAGCAACTGGCACGCGCGCTGGAGGCTGGCACCTATGACGCGCGCGAGCTGTTGTTCGTGGGCTTCAGCGACGGGGACGGATCGGCGACCGCCAACCGCGAGATTTCGCGGCGTCGCGCGCTGGCGGTGCAAGAGGCGGTGAAAATGGCCGCCGAGACTGCGAATTTCGACCGCATGACACTGGGCGTCGCCGCCTTCGGAGAGGCGCTGCCGATGGCTTGCGACGATTCCGCCTGGGGCCGTCAGGTCAACAGGCGGGTCGAGGTCTGGGTAAACTAGGCTCAGGTCGTCAGCAGCCCTTCGGACATGAAGGACAATTCACGTGATTTTCCTATGATAAGGTGGTCATGCAGGCAGATTTCCAAGGCTTTGGCGGCTTCATATATCTGTTGGGTGACGGTGATGTCCGCCTCGGACGGGGTTGGATCGCCGGACGGGTGGTTGTGGACAAGGATCAACGCGGCGGCGTTGAGTTCCAGCGCGCGTTTGACCACCTCGCGCGGGTAGACTGGCACGTGGTCTATGGTGCCTTCGGCCTGTGCCTCGTCGGCGATCAGCACGTTCTTGCGGTCTAGAAACAGGATACGGAATTGTTCGGTGTCGCGGTGCGCCATGGTGGTGTGGCAGTAGTCGATCACGGCGTCCCAGCTGGAAATCACATGTTTCTGTATCACCTTGGACCGGGCTAGCCGGTGGGCGGCGGCCTCGACGATCTTCAACTCCTGCACCACAGCATCGCCGACACCTTTTACCTCTTGCAGGCGGGCGACGGGGGCCGACAGCACGCGGTTGAAATCGCCGAAGGTATCCAGCAGCAGCCGTGCCAGCGGTTTGACATCTTGCCTGGGAATCGCGCGGAACAGGACCAGTTCCAACATCTCGTAATCCGGCAAGGCCTCGGCCCCGCCGGACATGAACCGTTCGCGTAGCCGTTTGCGATGATCGGCCATATAGGATGGCACCCGCCCCTTGGCGAGGGCCGGCACGATTTGCACCTCGTCCCCTTCAAAAAGGGGCATCGGCGATTCGGAGAAATGGGCGTGTCCTGTCATTGTGAAAGGATGCGCCAATCTTGGTGAAATTTGGGTTAACGCTTCAGGTCGCGGGTGCCAGCGTGCCTGTGGCTTCGTTCTCGGTGCCTTCGATCCAGCGTTCCAGCAGTGTCTGGATGCCTATATCGTCGCGCGCTTCGATAACCTTGCGCAGGTTGGACAGCACATTGGCCATTTCAATCTCGGACAAGTGATCCTCTTGCGCGCGCAGAATCTTGGGGTGCGGCGTGGTCAGCATGTCGGACCCGATCAACAGTTCCTCGTGCAGTTTTTCGCCGGGACGCAGGCCGGTGATGCGAATTTCGATGTCACCGTCAGGGTTGCGTTTGTCGCGCACGGAATGCCCGGAATTTTCGATAACCTGACGCGCCAGTTTACGGATCGGAACCGGATCGCCCATGTCCAGCACGAATACATCGCCCCCGCGGGAAAAGGTGCCCGCCAGCAGCACGAGGTTCACAGCCTCGGGCACTGTCATGAAATAGCGGGTTACGTCACCATGGGTCAGCGTCACGGGGCCACCACGGCGAATCTGTTCCTGGAACAGCGGAATCACCGACCCGCTGGAGCCAAGCACATTGCCAAAGCGCACCATGGAAAACCGCGTATCCTTGGATCGTGTCGCCAGATCCTGCACGATCAGTTCGGCCAGTCGCTTGGAACTGCCCATGGCAGACACGGGCCGCACGGCCTTGTCCGAGGAGACAAGCGTGAAACGGGTGACACCGGCAGCGCGGGCCTCTTCGGCGATGACCTTGGTGCCAAGCACGTTGTTGCGCATTCCCTCGACGATATTCGCCTCGACTATTGGAACGTGCTTGTAGGCGGCGGTGTGCAGCACCACGTCGATCTTGTGGGTGTTCAGCGCATGGCGGATCAGCGTCGCCTCGCCCACCGAGCCGAGAATGGCGTGAATTTCAACGTCATCGCAAAGCTCGCGCAACTCGCGTTCGATATTGTACAGCGACAGTTCGCTGTGATCGAGCAGCAGGATACAGGCGGGTTTGCAGGACAGAAGCTGGCGGCAGATTTCGGAACCGATAGACCCGCCCGCGCCCGTCACCAGAATGCGATGCCCACGATAGGAATCGGTCACGCCGGGCAGTTTTTCATCCAGCTTGTTGCGGCCAAGCAGTTCGTTCATGTCCACGGTCGCCTTGGCCAGCATGTCGCTGTCTTTCTGGATCAGGTCCGCGAAAGAGGGCAGGGCGTGAACCTCGCATCCATGGGCGCGCATTTGCTGTGCGATCCGTGCCTTGACCGTGCTGGCGGCCGAGGGCATGGCCAGCACCACGCGCTCTACCCCCTTTTTGCGCACCACGTCTTCGATAAGGGCGGGAGAGAACACATGCAGGCCGGAAATCTTGAGGCTTTGCAGCGTGACATTGTCATCGATGAAACCAACAGGTTCGACCTCGTGATCGGTAAGAAGCGCGGCGGCAAGTTGTTGGCCGGTCTGACCCGCGCCATAGATCAGTACGCGCTTGCGGCTTTGACCGCGGCGATAGATCGCCTCCAGAATGGTGCGGGCAAGAACGCGCGTGGTTGAGGACAGGATCAGGAAGGTCATCGCGAAAACGACCAGCGTTCCCGTATCGACACGGCCGCCACCAAATGCGGTCAGAACCATCCCCGCGCCAGCCATGCCAAGTGCAATAGCCGCCGTCTGTGACACGCCGCGCAACTGGTAGGAATTCAGCTTAACCCGGTGCAGCCCGAAATGCAGGGTCAGCACGATGCCAACCGGTAGGATCACGCCAAGATACACCAAGGCATCGGTTTCGAATCCGGTGCGGTTGAAGTGGCCTACGATGATCGCGCGGGACAGGAAGAACGACACGACCATCAGTGCAAGGTCGGTTGTCAGGAAAATCATCCGCTTTTGGCGGCGCCTCAATGAAAGGAAGAAATCATAAAGCATTCAGGTGCGATCTCTTGAAGATAAAGATTGTGATTTTTCCAAACAAAAGGTCACCCGTTGAACAAGGTCGTGGTTCTTCGAATGAGATGAAGAAACAGTTAACAGCCATCCTCTAGTTAAAGAAAATAGGGGTCTTATTACAAGTCACGGTTTCTGCACCTGCAAAGCAAGGGGGAAGCTTGGACTATTTCCGACCGTTTGAGCGGAAAGTCGCGCACCTGCAAGGAGATATTCCTCGAACCACCGTGCCGATCATCAGCCTGATGTCGAAGCACAGGTTTCGGTTTCGGGCATAGATCAGATCAAGCTGCGCTTTGCGCGGGATGCAGCGGCGGATGTAGACGGTTTCGGTTTCCGTCCCCGTGGCGCAGGGGGCCAGCAGGCGTTCTTCGGTTCGGTGAAAGCACAAGGTGGCGAGGCCAGTGATGCCTGGGCGCGATTGCAGCACCTTGCCATAGATGCCGGGGAATTGTTCGACATAGCGGCGTAGGGGCGGGCGCGGCCCAACAAAGCTGATATCGCCGCGCAGCACGTTCCACAGCTGGGGCAACTCATCCAGACGTGTGCGGCGCAGGAAACGTCCGGTGTGCGTGATGCGATCCGCCTTGTCGCCACCCGAAACTCCACTATCCTTGCCCACGACGCGCATGGTGCGGAACTTGATCAGGGTGAAGGCCTGCGTGGGTGTTTTCATTCGTTCGGAGGCGTGAAATACAGGCCGCCCCTCCCGCAGAAGGATGATTGTGGCCACCACCAGCCCGACAGGCAGCAGTAGCACCGCCAGGAAAATGGCGGCGAGCAGATCAAGGCAGCGTTTGGCCGGGGTCACTAGTTGCCCCTCAATCGCCGGAATAGCCGACGCGGCCGATGGATTGGTATGCCGTGAACCCTGCCCGTTTGGCATCCTTTGGCGAATAGATATTGCGCAGGTCCGCCATGTGCGGCGTCGCCATCTTGCGCGCCACTTTCTTGAGGTCGAGCGCGCGGAATTCGTTCCATTCGGTCAGCAAGACAACAAGATCGGCATTTTGCACGGCCTTGTAGGCATCTTCGATCCAGTGAACGCCGGGCAGCAGGGCCTCGCCCTCGTGCTGGCCCTGCGGATCGACGACGCGCACCTTGGCGCCGCCGCCGACCAAGGCGGGCACGATGGTCAGCGAAGGCGCATCGCGCATATCGTCGGTGTTGGGTTTGAAGGTCGCGCCCAGAATGGCAATGGTCTTGCAGTTGAAAGAACCGCCGCACAGGTCCAGCAGCTTGTCGATCATGCGGCGTTTGGTTTCCTCGTTCACCTTGATCACGGTTTCGGTGATCTGCATGGGCACGGCGTGTTCCTGTCCGATGCGGGCAAGCGCCTTCGTGTCCTTGGGAAAGCACGATCCGCCATAGCCCGGACCGGCGTGCAGGAATTTGTTGCCGATGCGCCCGTCCATGCCGATGCCCTTGGACACTTGTTTCACGTCTGCGCCGACCTTTTCACACAGCGCGGCGATTTCGTTCACGAAGGTGATCTTGGTCGCAAGGAATGCATTGGCCGCGTATTTGATCATCTCGGCTGATTCCAGATCGGTGGTCACGATGGGGAAATCGCGCAGGTAAAGCGGGCGATAGATATCGGCCATCACCTCGGCGGCGCGGTCGGTCTGGACGCCCACGACAACGCGATCGGGTTTCATGAAATCGTCGATCGCCGCGCCTTCGCGCAGGAATTCGGGGTTCGAGGCGACATCGAAATCAAGGTTCGGATTGGCCTTGGCGACGGTCTGTTTGACGCGCCGGTTGGTGCCGACCGGTACAGTCGATTTTGTGACGATCACGATATAGGAATTGGTGATCTGGGCGATTTCCTCGGCGGCGGCCATCACGTAGGACAGATCCGCATGGCCATCACCGCGCCGAGTGGGCGTTCCGACCGCGATGAACACGGCCTCGGCCCCATCCAGAGCCGAGGTCAGATCCAGCGTGAAGGACAGCCGCCCCGCTTGCACGTTCTTTTCCATCAGCGCATCAAGTCCTGGTTCGTAGATCGGAACCTCACCGCGATTCAGTTTGTCGATCTTGACGGGGTCCTTGTCGACACAAACGACCTCGTGCCCGAAATCCGAGAAACAGACCCCGGACACCAGCCCCACATACCCGGTGCCGATCATTGCGATTTTCATCTGGGAAATCCCTGTTTAGTAAACCCTGCCATCTGCCTGATTATCGCGCCTGAGCGACGGTGACGTCAACGCAGAGCGGTTCCGACGCACGACAGAGCCCGCGCATGTTGTGCAATCGACGCATGTGATTCGTGCCGATCGCGGAAATCGGCCAAGTTTTAATTGTTAAGCGACCGGTAACACCCCTTTGCTATTGATGAACCTGGGTGAGAAAAAGGTGGTGGATATGGGCTCGCAAGCTAATGCGGCGCCGGTCATCATCAAACGTAAGAAGGTCGTCGGCGGCGACGGGCACCACGGTGGGGCGTGGAAAGTTGCCTATGCTGACTTTGTGACCGCCATGATGGCCTTCTTTCTGTTGATGTGGCTGCTGAACGCAACGACCGAAAAACAACGCAAGGGTATTGCCGACTACTTCAGTCCGACAATCGCAGTCAGCCGGATTTCCGGTGGGGGCGAGGGCGCGTTCGGCGGCGATACGGTTTTTTCCGAAAACACGCTTCCGCAAATGGGCAATGGCGCGACGAATATACGCCCGACCGAATCCCGGCAAGGCCGTGGCGAAAGCGGTGTGTCCGAAGACGGGGCGGAAAAAGCGCGCGAAGAAGAGGCGTTCAAACAGATGGAGGAGGCGCTGATGGCGCGTGGCGGCGAAAGCATGGCCACGGTCGAAAGGATGCGCCACATCGTGACCCGCGTCACAGACGAGGGTCTGGTGATCGAACTGTTCGACCTTGAAGAAGCGAGCCTTTTCGTGGGCGACACGCAAGAGCCGACCGCCCTTTTGGAAGAGCTGGCACAAATGTTGGTCAATGTCTTCCGACTGGTGGCGAATCCAATCGCTGTCGAAGGGCATGTGCGCTCGCAGCCGCTTGTATTGGCGAATAATCCAGTTTGGCAGCTTTCGGCTGATCGCGCCGACCAGATGCGACTTTTACTTGAACAGCAGGGCGTTTCGAACAAGCGCGTGCGGCGTGTGACCGGTCATGCCGACCGCGAACATGAAAGCCGCAACCCTATGTCCGTGCGCAACAACCGGCTGGAGGTCATCTTGCTCAGAACCGTGCGTTAGAAAAAGCTGGTGCGAAGAAGGAAGCATTTTATGCGTTAGCGGCATGTTAAGCCGCAGGCCTTATTGCTGAGTGTCATGACGATACGTCGACGCAGCAGAAAGGCGCTTACATGACGATTTCCTCTTCGCTCAACGCCGGTGTGGCGGGGCTGAACGCGAATGCCACGCGGCTTTCCACGATTTCCGACAATATTTCGAATTCCTCCACCTACGGCTACAAAAGGATGGAGGCGGATTTCCATTCGATGGTGATCTCGTCCACTGGTGGCACGTATTCGGCGGGTGGTGTGCGGGCCACGACGCAGCGGTTGATCGATCAGCGCGGCGCGCTGGTTCCTACCTCCAACGCGACGGACCTTGCGGTGCGCGGTCGCGGTTTCCTGCCCGTCGCCCAAGCGACCGAGGTCGAGGTGGGCAATGGCGATCCGCAGATGTTCCTGACCACGACCGGCTCGTTCCGAACTGATGATCAGGGCTATTTGCGTACTGAATCCGGGTTGGTGCTGATGGGCTGGCCCGCCTTGCCAGACGGGTCGATCCCGACCTATGCGCGCGATACCAGCGCCGATCTGGAACCCGTGCAAATCAACGTCAACCAATTCTCGGGCGAGCCGACGACGCGGATGACCTTGGGTGTGAACCTGCCCGCGACTGAAACCGCGTTTGATCAGCTTGGTGATACTCGCGAGCTTTCGGTGGAATATTTCGACAATCTTGGCACCTCTGAATCGATCGTGGTTGATTTCACGCCAACGGTGCCGGCCGCAGGTTCGTCCAATGAATGGACCATGACCTTTTACGACACGGCACAGCCCGGCGTCGTCATTGGTGAATACACCATGACATTCGAAGACAGCCGCACTTCAGGTGGGACGCTGGAATCGGTAACCACCGTTTCCGGTGGTGCCTATGATCCGGCGACCGGACAGTTGATCGTGAACGTCGCATCGGGTCCGCTTGAAATCAATATTGGCCAGTTGGGTGAATCAGACGGCATCACGCAGCTGTCCGACAGCTTCGCTCCGGTCTCGATCCATAAAGACGGCTCGCCTGTCGGCAATATGACCGAGGTCGAGGTGGACGCGAACGGCTATGTTCACGCTTTCTTCGACACAGGCATCACGCGCACGATCTATCAGATTCCGCTGGTCGATCTGCCCAACCCCAACGGGATGGCCGCGCTGGATTTCCAGACCTACATGCCATCGCCTGAAAGCGGCTCTTACTTTTTGTGGGATGCCGGTGACGGCCCGACGGGCGACGTCGTCGCGTTCGCACGCGAGGAATCCGCCACGGATGTCGCGGGGGAATTGACGGACATGATCCAGACTCAGCGGGCCTATTCGTCCAATGCTAAGGTCATCCAGACCGTGGACGAGATGCTTCAGGAAACGACCAATATCAAACGCTAATGATAGGGGCGTGCAAAGCGCCCCTTCCAACCTTGCCAGAAAGGATAGGCCATGAGTATCTCAGGTGCATTGTCGAACGCATTGTCCGGGCTGACCGCAACCTCCCGCATGGCCGAGCTCGTCTCTTCGAACATTTCGAATGCCATGACCGATGGGTACGGGCGCCGCGAACTTGCGGTGTCGTCCCGATTGATCGGCGATTACGGCGGTGTCGCTATCGACGGCGTGACGCGGCACATGAATATGGGCATCGTCACCGACCGCCGCTTCGCGCAATCCGATTTCAGCAATTCCTCGCGTGAACTGGATTTTCTTTCGCGACTAGAAACGCTGGTCGGAACGCCCGAGGATGAATTTTCGTTGTCGGCCCGCATGGCTGCGTTCGAATCTGATCTGGTATCGGCTGCCAGCCGACCAGATGTAAATGAACGGCTTGAAACTGTATTCCGCAGCGCCTCTGCCCTGTCCCAGACGTTCAACAACGTGTCGGATAGTATCCAGACGATGCGGACCGAGGCGGATCACAACATTGCAACGCAGGTTGATCAACTGAACCAGACGCTGAGCCAAGTGCGTGATCTGAACATCCGCATTTCGACGAGCGTCAACCAGGGCAAGGATCCGTCCGCCCTGCAAGACCACCGGCAGATTCTGATCGACCAGATCAGCGAAATCGTCCCGGTACGCGAAGTGCCGCGTGATCGTGGCACCGTGGCGTTGTTCACACCAGGTGGCGCCATATTGTTGGACGGGCTGGCGGCAACTGTCGAATTTCAGACCACCAATATGATCATGCCGCACATGACCGTCGAAAACGGCGATCTGTCCGGTCTTTCTGTGAACGGTATCCCGATTCGCACTGACAGTTCGTTGGGGCCGATGAAGGGCGGAACACTTGGCGCCTTGTTCGAGGTACGGGACGAAATTGCGAATGTAGCGCAGTTGCAAATCGATGCAGTGGCGCGCGATGTTGTCGAACGGTTCCAAGATTCTGGTATAGACCCGACGCTTGCCGCAACCTCTGCGGGCCTGTTCACCGATCAAGGCGCGTTCTTCACCGCTGCGGATGAAGTAGGCCTTGCTGGTCGAATGTCGGTGAACGCTGTCGTCAATCCTGATGCAGGTGGTGATGTATGGAAGCTTCGCGATGGTCTGGGCGCGGTAGTTCCCGGAGAGGTCGGTGACGGTGCGCTTCTGTCTGCAATGGTCAACGTGATGAGCGAGGGTCGCGCACCTGCCTCGGGCGGTTTCGGCCCCGCAATGCGCAGCGCCGCCGGACTTGGTGCCAGTTTCTTGTCGCGGGTCGGTAGCGCCCGGGAACTGGTCGAACAACAGACAACATTCGCCTCTACCCAGTTGTCGGAACTCAAAGCGCAGGAGCTGGAAGAAGGGGTCGATACCGACCACGAGATGCAGCGCCTGATGTTAATCGAACAAGCATACGCCGCGAACGCCCGCATGATGCAGGCGGTTGATGCAATGATGCAAACGCTATTGGAGCTTTAACAGATGACCCAAGTTTCGATCGGTGATCTTGCCCAGTCCTACACGCTGCGCCGCCAGAACACGTTGCTCAAGCAAGAGATGGGCAAGTTAAACATGGAACTGTCCTCTGGGCGCACCTCGGATGTCGCCAGCCATCTTTCGGGTGACTACTCCCATCTTGCGGATATCGAAAGGGGTTTGCGTGTTTTACAGGGCTTTGACTCTTCCGCAACCGAGGCCGCGCAGTTCACCGGGGCGATGCAATCGGCGCTGGGTCATGTTCAGGATGTCAGTTCCAGTCTCGCCAATGCCTTGATCACCAGCAGCGCCGGCTATCTTGAAACGCCGATAAATTCTGTGGCCCGGTCAGCGGAAACGGACATGCAGACACTCGTTTCCACCCTGAATAGCAGTATTGCCGGACGGTCCCTGTTTTCGGGCGTGGCAACGGATCGTGCTGCATTGGCCTCGGCTGATGACATTATGACCGAACTGCGCACTGCCATCGCCGGCGCGACAACCAGTTCGGACGTTATCAATATAGTCACCGACTGGTTTGATGCGCCAGGTGGCGGGTTCGATACGATGGGATATAATGGCTCGACTACGGGAATGTCGCCTTTTCCTATGGGTGATGGGCAGTCTGTTGACCTTGACTTGCGCGCCGACAATGCGGAAATCAGAAACGCACTGAAATTTACCGCGATTGCCGCTTTGTCCGCCGAGGAATCATTGGGGTTCGGGCTGGATGCCAAGAAGCAGCTGCAGGTTCATGCGGGCCAAGGGTTGTTAACCGCTCAGGACGGTTTGACGTCAATCCGCGCCGATCTTGGCTATGCCGAGGAGCGGATTGACGACAATGTGGCTCGCATCGCCTTTGAAAAAACATCGCTTGAATATGCGCGCGGAGAGTTGCTGGGCGTCGACCCCTATGAAACCGCAACGCGGTTGGAAGATGTGCAATTCCAGCTGGAAAGCCTCTACACCATCACGGTCCGCCTCTCACGCCTGTCATTGGTGGAGTATATGTCGTGATTGTAGCGTTGAAATCGGTAATGCGCCTGGTGATCCTGACCATTCTGATGGCTGGGATGGTTTCAGCGAACCCCGTTCGTATCAAGGATCTGGTCGAATTCGACGGTGTACGTGGCAACGATCTGGTTGGTTACGGGCTGGTTGTCGGCCTCAACGGAACCGGCGATGGCATTCGGAACGCGCCGTTTACCGAAGAAATCATGTCCAACATTCTAGAACGGTTGGGCGTGAATGTGACCGGAGAACAATTTCGACCCAAGAATGTCGCCGCGGTTTTCGTGACCGCGACGTTGCCACCGTTCGCGCGGGCTGGTGGGCGGATCGATGTAACGATTTCAGCCATTGGAGATGCCAAAAGCCTTTTGGGCGGGACACTGGTCATGACGCCGCTTAATGCGGCTGATGGCCAGATATATGCTGTCGCGCAAGGCACTGTGATCGCTGGCGGCGCTGCGGCGGAAGGCGAAGCCGGTGGTGTGGTTCAGGGTGTGCCCACCTCTGGCGTGATACCGGCTGGCGCTTATGTCGAACGAGAAGTGAACTTTGATTTTTCCAGTCTCGCCTCACTTCGCCTTGGTTTGCGCGTGCCCGATTTCACCACTGCCGGTCGGATCGAAAGAGCGATCAACCGTGATTTTGGCCGTCGAGTGGCGGTGATGCTGGATTCCGGCACTGTTCGACTGGACATTGGCGCTACAAGGATGCCCTCTCCGGCCCATGCGCTTGGACGGATTGAGAACATCTCGGTTCAGCCAGAGCGCAAAGCACGCGTGGTCGTGGATCAAAGATCGGGAACCATTGTGATGGGGGACGAGGTTCGGATTTCACGCGTTGCCGTGTCTCAAGGCAATCTGACTTTGCGGATTCACGAAGCCCCTATTGCCGTACAGCCGAACCCGTTTTCCGAAGGGGAGACTGTGATAGTTCCTCGCACGGATGCACAGATCAACGAAGAGCCGGGCATTGGCCTTGCAGAAATTCCAGAGGGTACGAGCCTGTCTGAAGTGGTTGCGGGGCTCAACGCTCTTGGCGTCGCACCGCGCGATATGATTGATATCCTGAAGAGCATAAAGGCTGCCGGCGCTCTGCACGCTGAATTCATTGTTCACTAGGCAGTTTGTTAAGTTTGACCTGCTCGTCTGAGAGTCCGCTATTTCAAGTTAGCTCTGTTCAGGTTTTGGTTTTCCTTTGACCGGTTAGCATACTCCGCTGGCGTCATGCCAGCGAGGCTGGAATGCGGGCGATGGTGGTTGAAGTCGGTGCGCCAGGCAGCGATCAGATTGCGGGCATGGCGCAGGCTGTCGAACAGATGCTCGTTCAGGCATTCGTCACGCATACGGCCATTGAAGTTTTCCACATGCCCGTTCTGCACAGGTTTTCCCGGCGCGATATTGTGCCAATCGACCTTGCGGTCTTCCTGCCACTTCAGGATCGCATTCGAGGTCAGTTCGGTTCCGTTGTCGCTGACCACCATGCAAGGATAGCTTCGCACCTCAGCGATCCGATCCAGTTCACGGGCGACACGCTCGCCTGACAGAGACGGATCGACGACCGCTGCCAAGCATTCCCGGCTGAAGTCGTCAATCACATTCAATATGTGGAACCAGAGGCCGCAAGACAGGCTGTCAGACACGAAGCCCAGTGACCACCTTTGGTTAGGTCCCTGCGGGATCGCCATTGGAGCTCTGGTGCCCACTGCGCGCTTGCGTCCGCCGCGCTTACGAACGGTTAACCCTTCTTCGCGGCAGATCCGATACAGCTTCTTCCAATTCACCCGCTGCCGACAGGTGATGTTTACATTGAGGTGTTCCTAGATTTGTAGACGCTTTGCTTAGTAATTTTGGAAGCAAAGGACGATGCAGATGTAAGGGGAGCAGGTCACCTGAGCTACCCCCCGAAATTCGGACACTGACGTAAGCTGCGATTTGTAGTCTGCTGATCTTCAACACGAAGGAGATCAGGAATGTCGAAACGGAAGCAACATCATCCAGAGTTCAAAGCCAAGGTGGCGTTGGAAGCGCTGAAAGGCGAAGAGACAGTCAGCGAGCTGGCAAGCCGGTTTGGGGTGCATCCCACGATGATCCATCAATGGAAACGTGCTCTGCTTGAAGGCGCGTCTGGCGTATTTGAGCGCGGCGGCCGGAAGGCACCGGAAGTCGATGAAGAGCAGGTCAAAGACCTGCATGCCAAGATCGGGGAGTTGGCCGTCGCCAACGATTTTTTGGCCAGAAAGCTCAAACCTTGGACCGGCAAGTGAGGCGCAAGATGATTGAGCCCAATCTGCCAGGCCTGTCGGTTGGCAAGCAATGCGCGTTACTGTCGATCTC
>DFBX01000081.1 GCA_002366795.1 Rhodobacteraceae bacterium UBA3069
ACAAAGGCCCGGATGTGCGGGCGTTCCTGTCCCGGCCCAACTGCCGCATCCACCTGATCCAGCTGCCGCCATACTGCCCTCACCTGAACCCCATTGAGCGCCTCTGGGCCGTCATGCACCAACACGTCACCCACAACCGGAACTACCCCACCCAAAAGCAGTTTGCCGAGGCTATTCTGGCCTTTTTCCGAGAAACCATCCCCAAGAAATGGCAGGACTTCCGAAATCAGGTCACCGATAACTTCCGCATCATATCAGATCAAAATCTTCGGGTTTTCGAGGGATAGGGGTATAGATATATATATATATAGCGAGCGCAGCGCGCGCTTAGGTGGCCGCGCCGCCGACGGTCAGCCCACCGATCATTACCGTGGGCTGGCCCACGCCGACCGGCACCCATTGGCCCTGCTTGCCGCAATTGCCCATGCCCGGATCCAACGCCATGTCATTGCCAAGCGCGCGGATCTGTTGCAGCGCGGTGGCCCCGTCGCCGATCAGGGTTGCGCCCTTGACCGGCGCGCCGACCTTGCCGTTTTCCACGCGATATGCCTCGGTACAGCTGAAAACGAACTTTCCGTTGGTGATGTCGACCTGTCCACCGCCAAAGCCCACCGCATAGATACCATCCTTCAGGTCGGCCACGATATCGGCGGGGTCCGAATCGCCGCCCGTCATATAAGTGTTGGTCATGCGCGGCATCGGCGGGTGGGCATAGCTTTCGCGGCGCCCGTTGCCCGTGGGGTCGACCCCCATCAGCCGCGCGTTCTGGCGGTCCTGCATGTAGCCGACAAGAATGCCATCCTCGATCAACACATTCATGCCCGAGGGCGTGCCCTCGTCATCCACGGTGATCGAGCCGCGCCGGTCAGGGATAGTGCCATCGTCCAGAACGGTCACGCCGGGCGACGCGATGCGCTGCCCCATCAGCCCGGCAAAGGCAGACGAACCCTTGCGGTTGAAGTCGCCCTCCAGCCCGTGGCCGATCGCCTCGTGCAGCAGGATGCCGGGCCAGCCGGGGCCAAGCACCACGTCCATCACGCCGGCGGGGGCCGAGACGGCATCAAGGTTCACAACGGCGATGCGCAGCGCCTCGCGCGCCTTGGCTTGCCAGTCGGCCGGGGCCAACAGGCCATCCAGCCCGATACGCCCGCCGCCGCCCGCCGATCCGCTTTCGCGGCGGCCGTTTTGTTCAACGATCACCGAAACATTGACGCGGGTCATGGGGCGCACGTCGCGCACATGGCTGCCGTCAGGGCGCAAAATCTCGACCTCTTGATGGGAGGCGGCAATGGTGGCCGAAACTTGCACCACACGCGGGTCCAGATCACGGGCGAAGGCGTCGATCTCGCGCAGGGTGTCCACCTTGACGGGAAAGGTGGCCCCGGCGATCGGGTCGGCGTCAGTATAAAGGTGGCGATTGGTCAGTTTCGGCGATGCGGCCAGCGTGCCGCCCCCCGCGCCCACGGCCAGCCGCGCGGTTTCCACGGCGCGCTTAAGGGCAGATTCGGAAATATCGGTGGAATGGGCGTAACCGGCCACCTCGCCGCGCACAGCCCGCAGGCCGAACCCTTCGGAGGCATCGTAGGATGCGGTGCGAATGCGACCATCGTCGAAGACCAGCGCCTCGGATCGGCGCCGTTCAAGGAAAAGTTCGCCGTCATCCGCACCCGAAGTGGCCTCTTTCAAGGATAAAAGGGCGGTTTCCCGGTCCAGCATGGTGTCGAACGGGCGAAATGGCGCATCTGTCATATGTGTTCTCGAGTCCTCGATCTGGGTGCCGTCAAGTGAATTTATTTGATCAAAATCAAAAAAAGCGCCCGTTTGCCGCATGTGCAGTTATTGTCCTGTTCAACAGAATATGGTTTTTAGCAGCGACAAAACAACGGGATTCCTTTGCCTATCGGAATTCCAGCGTAGAGATCATGAACACAAAACGAAAACGATCAGGGTGCATCATGCGACTTATCACTAGCCTACTGGCCGCCTTCGCCGCCTTTGCCGCAACTTCTGCCACCGCGCAGAATCTGGAAGTCGTTGGCGCACCAGTCGATGGCAAGCTGGGCTTCCAGCCCGCCGCAACCGAGATTGCGCGCCGCCTTCAGGGGCTTGATCACTTGCTTCTGATCATCATCACCGCGATCACGCTGTTTGTGGTCGGGCTGATTGCCTTCATCATCGTGCGCTACAACCGCAAGGCCAACCCCAACGCGGCACAGTTCACCCACCACACCCCGATCGAGGTGGCATGGACCGTTGGCCCGATCCTGATCCTGGTCTTTATCGGTGCCTTCTCGCTGCCGGTGCTGTTCCACCAGCAGGAAATCCCCGAGGGTGACGTCACCATCAAGGTGACCGGTTACCAGTGGTACTGGGGTTATGAATATGTCGACGAGGACATCGCGTTCGACAGCTATCTACTGGGCCACCCCGCCACGCTGGACGACGACAAAGACCCCGATGCGATTCCCTTCGTGAAGACCCCGGCGATGACCGCCCGTCTGGAGCGCGCAGGCTATTCCGAAGATGAATGGCTGCTGGCGACCGACACCGCCGTTGTCGTTCCGGTGGGCGCAACCGTCGTGATGCAGATCACCGGCGGCGACGTGATCCACTCGTGGACGATCCCGGCGTTCGGCGTGAAACAGGATGCCGTTCCCGGTCGCCTGGCGCAGCTGTGGTTCGCCGCGGAAAAAGAAGGTGTCTACTTCGGCCAGTGTTCGGAACTGTGCGGCAAGGACCACGCCTACATGCCGATCACTGTCAAGGTCGTCAGCCAAGAGGCATATGACGCATGGCTCGCCGCCAACAAGGAAGCGGGCGAATACGTTGACGTGGCAGCCCTGAGCAACTGATCGCCAAGGGCTGAACGGGCAGGGGCCGCGCGCCCCGCCCATGACAACCGATGGCTGCGCGGGTGACGGCGCAGTTGTCTGCCCCTTGAAGGCATCCAAGCCCCGGTATGCCGGGCACCATGGCCGGCCCAGCCGGTGCAAGATTGAAAGAAAATGGCCGCAGCATGAGCGACGCAACCATCAATTCCGACATCTCTGCCCAAGCAGGCGAGGCCGAGGCAGGCTTTGGCGATTACTTCGCGCTGCTCAAGCCGCGCGTGATGTCCCTGGTCGTTTTCACAGCCTTGGTCGGCCTTGTGGCCGCGCCCGTGGCGGTGCATCCCTTCATCGCCTTCTGCGCGGTCCTGTTCATCGCCGTGGGCGGCGGTGCCTCGGGCGCGCTGAATATGTGGTGGGATGCCGATATCGACCAGGTGATGAAACGCACCGCGAGACGTCCGGTGCCCGCAGGCAAGGTGGACGCCTCTGAGGCGTTGGCCATCGGCCTGACCCTGTCGGCCTTTGCCGTGGTGATGCTGGGGCTGGCGGCCAACTGGGTTGCCGCGGGCCTGCTGGCCTTTACCATCTTTTTCTATGCCGTGGTCTATACCATGTGGCTGAAACGCTGGACCCCGCAGAACATCGTGATCGGCGGCGCGGCCGGCGCTTTCCCCCCGATGATCGGCTGGGCCGTGGCCACCGGCGGCGTCAGCCTTGAAGCGGTGCTTATGTTTGCCCTGATCTTCATGTGGACCCCACCGCATTTCTGGGCCTTGGCCCTGTTCATGAATGCCGATTACGAAAAGGCCGGTGTGCCGATGCTGACCGTGACCCATGGTCGCCGCGTCACACGCAACCATATCCTTGCCTATACGGTGCTGCTGGTGCCGCTGGCGATCGGTACGGGGCTGACCTCGATCGGGGGGCCGATTTACATGACGGTTTCCGTTGTGCTGAACGCCGCCTTCCTTTGGGGGGCCTTCCGCATCTGGCGCCGCGACGAGGACACCGCGCAAGCCGACAAGTACAAGGTCGAGAAACAGGTGTTCGGCCTTTCGCTGCTGTATCTTTTCCTGCATTTCGGTGCGATCATGGCCGAGGCTTCGCTGAAGCCTTGGGGCCTTGGAGGCTGGGCATGAGTTTCGAGAAAACCACCCATAACCTGCACAAGCGCCGGATGAGCCGCAATGTCGGCGTCTTTGTTGTATTGGCCGCATTCGTGGCTATCGTGTTCGGACTGACCGTGGTCAAAGTGTCCAACATGGACACTCCCGTGCCCGGTCTTCAGCAATCGGGAGGGAACTGATATGGCGATGGATGGCAAGCAGAAGACCCTTGTGCAGACGGTCGGCGTGGTTGCGCTGATGGGCGGGCTGGCTTGGGCTTCGGTCCCGTTCTACGACTGGTTCTGCCGCGTGACCGGGTTTGGCGGCGAAACTTCGGTGGCCGAATCCGGATCGGACGTGATCCTGGACCAGACCATCAAGGTGCGTTTCGACGCCAGCACCGACCGTGATATGCCGTGGGAATTCAAGCCCGTTGAACGCAAGATGGAGATCCGTCTGGGTGAAACCGGGTTGGCCTTTTTCGAGGCGTATAACCCCACCGATCACCCCATTGCCGGTTCGGCCGCCTATAATGTCACCCCCTTCGACGCGGGTGGATATTTCACCAAGATCGACTGTTTCTGTTTCGAAGAGCAGATACTGCAACCGGGCGAGCGGGTGCAGATGCCGGTGACGTTCTATGTCGATCCCGACATCATCAACGATCGTGACGCGAAACATATCGAACAGATCACCCTGTCCTACACGTTCTATGAAATCGATATGCCCGAACAGCAGGCCAAGGCCGAAATCGGGCAACCCGCAAAAACCAATCTGAACTAACCAGACCTTCCAACGAGGGAATACCCATGGCGCACGCTAAGAACCACGACTTCCACATCCTGCCACCTTCCATGTGGCCCCTTCTGGGCTCCCTTGGGGCTTTCATCATGCTTTTCGGCGCTGTTGTCTGGATGGCGGGAGAGGTGACCATCCTTCGCGAAGCGGTCACGCTGTCCGGACCTTGGACATTCCTGTTCGGCTTCGTGATGGTGCTGTACGTCATGTTCGGCTGGTGGGCCGAGGTCGTGGCAGAATCGGGCGTGGGCGACCACACTCCCGTCGTGCGCATCGGCCTGCGCTATGGCTTCATCCTGTTCATCATGTCCGAGGTGATGTTCTTCTCGGCATGGTTCTGGAGCTTCTTCAAACACGCAATGTACCCGATGGATCCGGGCGGCATGTCGCCCATCGTCGATGGTGTCTGGCCCCCCGCGGGCATCGAAACCTTCGATCCGTGGCACCTGCCGCTGATCAACACGCTGATCCTGCTTTGCTCGGGCGCGGCGGCCACTTGGGCGCACCATGCGCTGGTTCATGAAAACAACCGCAACGACATGAAATGGGGTTTGATCCTGGCCATCGGTCTGGGCGCGATCTTTACCGTATTCCAGGTCTATGAATACAGCCACGCGGCCTTTGGGTTTGCCGGCAACATCTACGGCGCGAACTTCTTCATGGCGACCGGTTTCCACGGCTTCCACGTTGTGATCGGCACGATCTTCCTGTTCGTCTGCCTGATCCGTCTGCAACGCGGCCATTTCACGCCGGAAAAACACGTCGGTTTCGAAGCCGCCGCCTGGTACTGGCACTTTGTTGACGTTGTGTGGCTGTTCCTGTTCGCCGCTGTCTATATCTGGGGCGGCTGAACCGGCCCTGCGGGAGGTTGAACTTCCCGTGCCATTCGGACTAATCAACGACGCGGGGGGCAGCGCCTCCCGCGTTTTCACATGCCCCGCAACCTTCGACAGGTGCCTATCTTGAACCGCATCCTGCTTCCGCTGATTTTCGGCCTTGCCGGTGCCGCCGTGTTGGTGTCACTGGGCGTTTGGCAGGTGCAGCGTCTGACCTGGAAACAGGGCATCCTGGCGCAGATCGAAGCGCGGATTGATGCCGCCCCCGTGGCGATTCCCGATACGCCCAGCCCCGATGACCGGTTTCTTGCGGTGCAGGTGACCGGCACATTGGTCGAACCCGCGCTGCGCGTTCTGGTCTCGACCCGCGATCAGGGTGCGGGGTACCGTCTGATCAATGCGATGGAAACGGATGGCCGCCGCATCATGTTGGACCGCGGTTATATCAAGAATGACCTGCCCACGCCGCCAGCACCGCAGGGTGAGGTCACCGTTACCGGCAATCTGCACTGGCCCGAAGAACGGGACAGTTACACCCCTGAAAACGACCGCGCCGCCAATATCTGGTTCGCCCGCGATCTGGATGCCATGGCCGCCGCGCTGAACACCGCCCCCGTCCTGCTGGTCGCCCGCGACTTGCCGGGCGATACCGGCGTGACCCCTTTGCCAGTCGGCACCGAGGGGATACCAAATGACCACCTGGGCTATGCAATCCAGTGGTTCGGCCTTGCTGCGGTCTGGACGGCGATGCTGGGCCTCTATATCTGGCGACAGCGAAAACCCGTGAAAGGGACTGACCTTTGAAATATATCTCGACCCGTGGCAAAGCGCCCGTTCTGAATTTCGAAGAGGCAATGCTGACCGGCCTTGCCCGCGATGGTGGCCTGTACCTACCCGAAATCATCCCGACCCTCAGCGCCGATGACATCCGCGCCCTGAACGGCGTGTCCTACGAAGAAGCGGCGTTCCGCATCATGCGGCCCTATATCGGCGACACCTTCACCGATGACGAATTCCGCGAAATTATCGCCAAATCCTATGCCGGGTTCGGCCATGACAGCCGCGCCCCGCTCAAGGAACTGGCCCCCAGCCATTTCCTTCTGGAACTGTTCCACGGCCCCACGCTGGCGTTCAAGGATTTCGCCATGCAGCTGATCGGCCAGCTGTTCCAAGCCGCGCTGAAACGGTCGGGCGAGCGGGTGACCATCGTCGGCGCGACCTCGGGCGATACCGGGTCCGCCGCGATCGAGGCATTCAAAGGTCTTGACGCGGTGGATGTGTTCATCCTGTTCCCCCATGGCCGCGTGTCCGAGGTGCAGCGGCGCCAGATGACCACGCCGTCCGAAGCCAACGTCCACGCCCTGTCGCTGACCGGCCATTTCGACGATTGCCAGGCCCGCGTGAAGGACATGTTCAACGATTTCGAATTCCGCGACGGGGTGCGCCTTGCGGGTGTGAACTCGATCAACTGGGCGCGGGTGCTGGCGCAGGTGGTTTACTATTTCACCTCTGCCGTGTCGCTTGGCGCGCCGGACCGCAAGGTCAGCTTCACCGTGCCGACCGGCAATTTCGGTGACATCTTCGCGGGCTATATCGCCAGGCGGATGGGGCTGCCGATTGATAAGCTGGTGGTCGCCACCAACCAGAACGACATCCTGCACCGCTGCCTGACCACGGGCGAATACCGTCCCGATGGCGTGATCCCCTCTATCAGCCCGTCGATGGATATTCAGGTCTCGTCCAACTTCGAACGCGCGCTGTTCTATGCCTACGGGCAGGATGGCGGCGCGATTGCGCAGTTGATGGATGAATTGAAAGATGGCGGGTTCACCGTGTCCCAAGGCGCACGTCAGGCGTTGTCCGAATTGTTCCTGTCCGGCAATTGTTCCGAAGAAGAGACCCGCGCCACCATCAAATCCACGCTGGAGCGCAGCGTCGAGCTGATCTGTCCGCATTCCGCCGTGGGCGTGAAAGTGGCGAACGACCTGCGCGATCCGGCGGTCCCGATGGTCACGCTGGCCACAGCGCATCCCGCGAAATTCCCCGATGCGGTGGAGCAGGCGACGGGCATCCGCCCCGGCTTGCCGCCCCGCATGGCGGACCTGTTTGACAAGGATGAACGCGTGACCCGCGTCGAAAACGACCTGTCCGAAATCCAGACCCTGATCCGCGAGCGTATCACTTCGTGAGCGTGCGTCTGGACACATTGCCCAACGGGTTTCGCGTCGTTTCCGAACGGATGCCCTTGCTGCAATCGGCGTCGATCGGGATCTGGGTTCTGGCCGGTGGCCGCAACGAACGGATCGAGCAGAACGGGATCGCGCATTTCCTTGAACACATGGCCTTCAAGGGAACCGAGAAGCGATCGGCCCTGGAAATCGCCGAAGCGATCGAGGATGTGGGCGGCTATCTGAATGCCTACACCTCGCGCGAGGCGACGGCCTATTACGCCCGCGTGCTGGAAGATGACGTGCCGCTGGCGCTGGACGTACTGGCCGATATCGTGCTGAACCCCGTGTTCGACCCGACCGAGATCGAGGTCGAGCGCGGCGTGATCTTGCAGGAAATCGGGCAGGTGCTGGACACGCCCGACGACGTGATTTTCGACTGGTTGCAGGAACAGGCCTATCCCGAACAGCCGCTTGGCCGCACCATCCTTGGTCCGACCGAACGGGTCCGGGCCTTTGGCCGCGCCGATCTGGAAAATTTTGTGGCTGAACATTACGGGCCGGGCCAGATGATCCTGTCCGCCGCCGGTGCGGTGGATCACGATGCGCTGGTCAAAACCGCCGAGGCATTGTTCGGCCATATGAAACCGCGCCCCGCGGCCGTTGTCGAACCCGCGCGGTTCGGCGGGGGCGAGCTGCGCAAGGTCAAATCGCTGGAACAGGCCCATATCGCCATGGCCTTCGAAGGGCCGACCTATCGCGATACGGCGATCTATTCCGCGCAGGTCTATGCCAATGCGCTTGGCGGCGGCATGTCCAGCCGCCTGTTCCAGGAAATCCGCGAAAAGCGCGGGCTGTGCTACACGATCTTCGCGCAGGCCGGGGCCTATGAGGATACCGGGCTGATGACCATTTACGCCGGCACGTCGGGCGGGCAGGTCAGCGATCTGGTGACGCTGACCATAGACGAGATGAAGCGCGCTGCTGGCGACATGACGCAAGCCGAAGTGACCCGCGCGCAGGTTCAGATGAAGGCCGGTCTGCTGATGGGGCTGGAAAGCCCGTCATCGCGCGCCGAACGTCTGGCCCGCATGGTGCAGATCTGGGGCCGCGTGCCGGAACTGTCCGAAGTGGTCGGCCATATCGACGCGGTCAACGTGGCCAGCGTGCGCGACATGGCCGAACATATGGCCGAAAAGGCAGGGCTGGCCATGGCGCTTTACGGCCCGGTGGGCGGGGCGGAGGATTTGGCCGGCCTGCAAGCGCTGCGGGTTGCGTAATGCTTAGGGTCAAACGCAAGGTTCGGATCGAAACCGACCGTTTGACCCTGCGCCCCCCGGTCCATGCCGATTTCCGCTCTTGGGCCGAACTGCGCGCCGATAGCGTCGATTTCCTGACCCCGTGGGAGCCCGTCTGGGCGCATGACCACCTGTCGCGGAAATCCTTTACCAACCGTGTGTATTGGGCGCAGCGGTCGGTCGGGGCGGGCACCGCGATGCCCCTGTTCCTGATCCGCCGCGAGGACGAGGCGCTGCTTGGCGCGGTCACGCTGGACAACATCCGCCGCGGGCCGTCTCAGGCGGGCACGCTGGGCTATTGGATCGGCGCGCGTTTTGCCCGTAAGGGTTACATGCGCGAGGCGTTGGAGAGCGTGGTGCATCACGCATTTCATCGCATGGACCTGTCCCGGCTAGAGGCCGCTTGCCTGCCCGAAAACACCCCCTCGCGCGGGGTTTTGGAAAAGTCCGGCTTCAAATACGAAGGCGTCGCGCAAAGCTATCTTCAGATCAACGGGCGCTGGCGCACGCATGTGCTTTATGCGGCCCTGCGTGCCGATCGGCGTGGGCGCACCGATGTTGGCTGATCTGCCCTGATTTCGGGCATGCGCGGCGCGCTGCGCGCGGCTCACGCATCCGTCATCACCATTTGCGCGCATATTCATGCTAGGCTTGGGGCGGAGGTATCCGCGCCATGATCCGTATCCTGACCGCCCTTGCCCTGAGCATTACCCTGAGCCTTGCCGCGCTGCCCGCCGCCGCGCAGGCGCAGGGCGGCCCCCGTCGCGCCAGCCATTGTATTGCGCTGGCCGATGCCGCGCCGGGGCTGGAATTCATCCACAAAGCCTCTTTCCGTGACCCCGTGCCGGACTATTCCGTGCGCATCAGCTATATCGCCCATGCCTCTTTCCTGTTGCAGGATAAGGGCGGGCTGGACGTGGTGACCGATTTCACCGGCTTTGTCGGCAATGTCGATTTCATCCCTGATGTGGTGACGATGAACCACGCCCATGACACCCATTGGACCGCCTTTCCCGATCCGGCAATCCCCCATGCGCTGCCCGGCTGGGGTGAATATGGCAAGGGGATCGACCATCACCTGGACCTTGGCGCGATGCTGGTGCGCAATGTCCCGACCGGATATCCGGTCGCGCGGCGGGGTCGAGGAAAAGGGCAACTCGATCTTCATATTCGAGGTCGAGGGCCTGTGTATCGGCCATCTGGGCCATCTGCACCACGAACCGTCCGAGGCGCAATATGCCGCTATTGGTCGGCTGGATGTGGTGATGGCACCGGTGGACGGTGGCATGACGCTGGACCTGCCAACCATGATCCGCGTGCTGAAACGGCTGAAATCCTCGATCGTGATCCCGATGCACTGGTTTGGCGATTACACGCTTAAGGGGTTTCTGGATGGCATGGCCGGCGATTTTGCGATCCGAAACACGGGAGCGCATTCGCTGACCGTGTCCCTGCGCGATTTGCCGCGGCGGCCCACGGTGATGGTGCTGCGCCCGCGCTACCTGTCGGATTGATCGCGCTGGCCCCGCGCGGCGGGGCGCGGTAATGCTGGTGGGCAAGGAGGCCCGCCATGACCCTGAACCCCGCAGATGACGCTTTTCTGGACAGCCTGCGCGCGCAGCTGCCCGCCGCCTGTTTCCGCGACGTGACCCCTGCCTATCTGGAAGAACCGCGCGGCCATTGGCAGGGACAGGCCGCTGCCGTTCTGGCCCCCGGCGACGCGGCCGAAGCCGCCGTGATCCTGAAAGCGGCCCATACGGCGCGGGTGGGCGTGGTGCCATATGCGGGCGGCACGGGACTGGTCGGCGGGCAGGTCATGCCCGATGGGCCGATGCCCATGCTGCTTTCGGTCGAGCGGATGAACAAGGTCCGCGCGATCTATCCGCAGGAAAACGTGGTGGTGGCCGAGGCGGGCGTGATCCTGCAAGACCTGCACGAGGCGGCGCTGGCGGCGGACCGGCTGTTCCCCATGTCGATTGCCGCCAAGGGTTCGGCCCGCGTTGGCGGCATTCTGGGCACCAATGCGGGGGGCGTGAATGTTCTGCGCTATGGCAACACCCGCGATCTGTGTCTGGGGCTGGAGGTGGTCACGCCGGATGGGCGCATCTGGAACGGGCTGACCCGGCTGCGTAAAGACAACACCGGCTATGATCTGCGCAACCTGATGATCGGGTCCGAGGGCACGCTGGGTCTGATCACCGCCGCCGCGCTGAAACTGGCACCGCGCCCCGCGGCGGAAGGCACGGCGCTGATGGCGGTGGCGGATCCCGCGGCGGCGCTGGCGCTACTGTCGATGGCGCGGGCGCGCATGGGCGAGGGCGTGTCGGCCTTTGAATTGATGCACCGCACGGGGTTCGATTTCCTGCGCGAGGCGCTGCCCGACATGCGCCAGCCATGGCCCGAGCCGCCCGAATGGGTGGTGCTGATCGACATCGGGCTAGGTGCCGGGCTGGATGTGAACGCGGCGCTTGAGGGATTGTTCGAACAGGCGCTGGAGGAAGGGCTGGTCGATGACGGCATGATCGCCCAGTCCGAACAGCAACGCGCGGATTTCTGGGAATTGCGCGAACAGATCCCCGAGGCAAACCGGCGCATCGGCGCGATCTCCTCTCATGACATATCGTTGCCTTTGTCGGTGATCCCCGAATTCATCGAGAAGGGCGGCGCGCGCATTGCCGCGATGGGGGATTTCCGGCTGAACTGTTTTGGCCATCTGGGCGATGGAAACCTGCACTACAACGTCTTTCCGCCCAAGGGGCAGGCCAAGGCGGATCACGCGCACCGGCTGGGCGAGGTCAAGCAGGCGGTGCATGACCTAGTGCATGAGATGGGCGGATCGGTCAGCGCCGAACATGGCATCGGTCGGTTGAAACGCGGCGATCTGGAACGCTATGGCGATCCGGTCAAGCTGGATATGATGCGGGCGATCAAGCAGGCGCTGGACCCGTATGGCATCATGAACCCCGGTGCGGTTTTGGCCGCATTCTGAGTGCGGGATGGGGGCGCTGCGCCAAGGGGCGGGCGGTGAAAATGCGCCCCGCCCCCCCCCCGTAGGGAAGGGGCGGGGCGCGAAGGGTCGTCAAGATCGGTTCAAGCAAGGTGCCGGTCCCAATCTCCGGCGGGTATTGTCTGGTATATCGCGGTTAAGGAGACACTGACGCGCGGCGGGAATTTTTCAGGGCTTATTCGCCCGCAAATTCGCACAGCACGTGAACGTCCATTCCCATGCCGTGCAGCCGTGCGCGCCCGCCCAGATCGGGCAGGTCCACCACGAAGGCGCAGCCGGTGATCTGCCCGCCCAGCTGTTCGATCAACTTGATCCCTGCCTCGGCGGTGCCGCCGGTGGCCAGCAGGTCATCGACCACAAGCACGACCTCTCCGGCTTTGATGGCGTCCTCGTGCAGCTCGACCGTGGCTGCTCCATACTCCAGTGTATAGTCTTGCGAGATCACCTTGCCGGGCAGCTTGCCCTTTTTACGCACCGGCACGAAACCCGCGCCGATTTGGTGGGCGACCGCGCCGCCAAGGATGAAGCCGCGCGCCTCAAGCCCGACGACCTTGTCGATGCGCTGCCCGGCATAGGGGGCAAGCAGTTGGTCCACGCAGATGCGAAAGCCGCGCGGGTCTTCGAACAGGGTGGTGACATCGCGGAACATGATGCCTTCGTGGGGGAAATCGGGAATGGTGCGGATGTAGTCGCGGACGGTTTTCATGTGAGGCTTTCTATATGGCGCATTCAGCGCGGGTAGTGGCGGCGCAGGGCCATGATGTCTTGCGGGCCAAGCCGCGTGGCCGCGTTGCTGTCCTGTGCGAAGACGGAAATCCTGTCATAATGCGGGCTGCGGATATCGGTCAACAGGCCAAGGGACTGGGTGATCTCCTCCAGCATGGAGGATTCATAGGCGCGCATCTGCATGGTGGTGGAATACAGGACAACGGCGCGTTTGATCCGTCCGTTCTTGTCGAAGAACACGCGGGTGGAGGCACCGCCAAGCACCGTTCCATCAACGCCTTCGATGCCGGTGCCGGTGATGGTGTCGCCCTTTTCCTGATCGAGGAAGTAAACCTCGATATCGGCGGCGGAGGCGTTGGGGCCGATGCGCAACAGGCGCAGGTCGGCCTTGGCCGCGTTGATCCGCTGGATCGCGCGTTCCAGTGCCGCGCCGGCGCGTTTCGCGCGACCGCCCAGATAGGTACGGTGGATCTGGCGCAGGCTGACGCGCAGGGGGCGCTGCGTGTCCCATTTCACCACCGGCTTTGTGCATTCGGTGCCCGGCGCTGCGCCGCAAGACACCGCGCGGTAAAAATCGTCATCTGACAGGGCGCCGGGCACGGTCACGAAGTCCTGCGCCGCGAGGGGCAGGGGGAACAGGCACGCACAGGCCAACTGCAAATAGCGGCGTGCCATCGTGTTCAGCCGTTCAGCACACGGCCCGCGACGGCGTCCAGCCTGGCCACCACCGCGGGATCACGTGCTTCGGGTGCGGTCAGGACGGCATATTCCAATGCGCGGTCGCAGCCATGCGGGCAAAGGGCGCGATCCTTGCCAAGAAGGGCGGGCAGGCGGGCCACCATGCCGCGCGCCTTGTCCGCATTGCCCATCAAGGTGGCGATGATCTGGGTCACGTCCACCTCGCCATGGTGAGGGTGCCAGCTGTCGTAATCGGTAATCATCGCGACCGAGGCATAGCAAAGCTCTGCTTCGCGGGCCAGTTTAGCCTCGGGCATGTTGGTCATGCCGATCACGTCGCAGCCCCAGCTTTCGCGATACATTTTCGATTCCGCGAGGGACGAGAACTGCGGCCCCTCCATCGCAAGGTAGGTGCCGCCCATATGAACCTTGATGCCCTGCGCGCTGGCCGCGCCAAGGCAGGCCTTGGACAGGCGGGGGCAGGTCGGGTGCGCGACCGACACATGCGCCACGCAGCCGGTGCCGAAAAACGATTTTTCCCGCGCGATGGTGCGGTCGATGAACTGGTCCACGATGACGAAATCGCCCGGCACCATTTCCTCGCGGAAGGAGCCGCAGGCGGAAACAGAAATCACATCGGTCACTCCCATGCGTTTCAGCGCGTCGATATTGGCGCGATACGGCACGGTCGAAGGCGCATGCACATGCCCGCGCCCGTGACGCGGCAGGAACGCCATTTTCACCCTGTCCAGCGTGCCGGTCAGGATCGCATCGGAGGGCGCGCCCCAAGGCGTCTCGACCGTCGTCCATGCGGCATCTTCCAGCCCGTCAATCTCGTATATGCCCGACCCGCCGATGATTCCGATGACCGTGTCCATAATCCTGTTCCCTCAAGTTGCTGGCGCCACGATACAAAACGGCGGGGCCATGTAAACAGCCCCGCCGTGCGGTCACGCAATGGTGCGTTCATTTTCGTCAATCGTCGGGGCGGGCCAGTTCAAAGACATTTTCCACCACCGCGTAGTCGCGGTATCCAAGGCGTGACAGCGGGTTGAACGTGGTCACGTCGAACCGCCCGTCACGGATGCATTCGTCTTTCATGTGAATGCCCGTCACCTCGCCGAAGACCACGTAATTGGTGGCCCCCTCGATCTTGACGATCTGGGTCATGCGGCATTCCAGAACTGCGGGGGCATCGGCCACATAGGGGCAGTTCACGGTTGTCGCCTCGCCCTTGGCCAGACCCGCATGGGCGAATTCATCCACACCGGCGGGCAGCGTGGCCGAAGAGGCATTCATGGCATCGCACAGTGCGTGGCTGACGATGTTGACGCAGAACACGCCGGTGTCGCGGATATTGGCGACGCTGTCCTTGGTGCCATCGCGGTCGGGTTTCGCGCTGGTGGATGCGAACATGACCTGCGGCGGCACATAGGCCACGGCGTTGAAAAACGAATAGGGGGCCAGATTGTCCGCCCCGTCCGCCCCGCGAGTCGAAATCCAGCCGATGGGCCGGGGGGTCACGATGGCGTTGAACGGGTTGTGGGGCAGCGGGTGGCCGTCTTTCGGTTCGTAAAACATGGGGGCGCGGTCCTTTGTTTGGCTTGTCCAAGACCTAGCGCCAAGACGATGCGCTTTCCACCCCTGTCAGGGGTGATTTCGCCCTTGAACTCGGGCGCGACATGCCCCCTCATTGCGGCAATGTATGAGCTGTCCGAGGAACGCCCGGAGGAGTGGTGGGAGGTCGAAGCCCTCTATGACCTGTGCTTCGCACCGGGCCGGACGGCTTTGTCTTCTTACAGGTTTCGCGACGGGGTTGATCCGGTGGCGGCGCTGTCGCTGGTGGCGCGCGATGCCACCGGCGCGCTGGCCGCTGTGATCCGCTATTGGCCGGTGACGGTGGCGGGCGAGCCGGTGCTTTTGCTGGGGCCGATCGCGGTGCATCCGATCCACCAGGGCGAGGGGCTGGGCGGTTGGCTGATGCGCGAAAGCCTGGCGCGGGCAAGGGCGCAGGGCTGGGCGCGGGTCATGCTGGTGGGCGACCGGCCCTATTACAAGCGGTTCGGGTTCGAACCGCTTGCCGGGGTCGAGATGCCGCCCCCCACCAACCCCGACCGTATTCTCAAGCTGGAATTGCAGCCCGGCGCGTGGGAAGGGATCACCGGCAAGGTCTGCAAATGGACGCGCGGGGCGTCTGAGCCTTGAAGCAGGGCGCGGCGACCCTCATCTATAGTCCAGTGAATGCTGCCGGAGGGGCCCATGAGTGATGTCGTTCTGATCGAAGACCTGACCTTTGAAGAGGCCGAGGCGCGGCTGATTGCGCTGGTGGCGCGACACCGCAAGGCGGGCGGGCTGGCTATCGACGTTCTCAACTTGGTGGGCGGGCAGGCGGAATCGCTGTTGAAACGCCTGCCGCAGGGCGTGCGCGACAATCTGGATGGCGCGACCGAAAAGGCGCTGCAATTGGCGATGCAGGCAGCGCACCGTTCGCGCGATGTGGCCGGATCGCAGCCGGGTTGGTTGAACACCACGCTGGCCACGGCCATGGGCGCGGCGGGCGGTTTCGGCGGCTTGCCGTCGGCCATGGCTGAACTGCCGGTGACCACAACCATCCTGCTGCGCGCGATTCAGGACGTGGCCGAACACCACGGGTTCGATCCAGCAGAGGAAAATGTGCAATTCGACTGCATCCAGGTCTTTGCCGCCGCCGGGCCGATGGCCAAGGATGACGGTTCAGACCTTGCCTTTCTGTCCACCCGGCTGACGGTGACGGGCCCCGTGATCAAAGCGCTGATCGCCCGCGTCGCCCCGCGCCTTGCAACGGTTCTGGGCCAGAAACTCGCCGCGCAAACCGTGCCGATACTGGGCGCGGCGGCCGGGGCGGCGACGAATTACGCCTACACCAGCTATTACCAGGAAATGGCCCATGTCCATTTCGGCCTGCGCAAACTTGCAATCGCGGCCGACCGCCCTCACGACACCCTGATCGAGGAATTTCGCAAGCGGCTGTCCGGCCCGCCCACGCGCAAGGGCTAGGCGGTTATCCTGCCAGTATGAAATAGCGCGCGATGCCATAGATATAGAGCGCGGAAAATACGATATTGATGTATTTCAACTGCGGTTCGGTGCGCAGCCATCCGCAATAAATCCATATCAAGCAAAAGGGCAGGCCCAGACACATGGCGGCCAATTGCCAATCCTGAACGATTGAGATCGTGCTGAGCAGGCCAAGGCAAAGCGCGGCCCACTTCAACTGTTGCTCATAGCGCGCAAACGATAGAAGTGTCATTCTTCGAATTTTCCAGGTAAACAGCGCCGTGAACCCGGCGTTCTGCTGGCGCTTTGGTAGCCGGAAAACCCATTGCGATCAAGGTGCTGGACTGCGCGCCCGAGCGGGGCAGGCCGGTCACCCCTGGCTGCGCAGGAATTCCATAACCGGCTCGCGTACGGATTGCATTCCGCGGTGGCGGGCGTCGGCGATGACCTTGCGCAGCGCGTCCAGATCGGTGCGGCGCAGCAGGCTTTTGACCGGCCCGATGGATGCGGGGCGCATCGACAGGGACCGCAGCCCGATAGCGGTCAGGCACAGCGCCTCGATGGGGCGACCGGCATCCTCGCCGCAAAACGACAGCGCGGTATTCGATGTCTCGCAGCGTTCGACGATCCGTTCCAGGAAGGACAGGAAGCTGACGTTCAGCGTGTCATAACGGCGGCGCACACGCTCGTTCTCGCGGTCGGCGGCAAAGAAAAACTGTTTCAGGTCATTCCCGCCGATGGAAAGGAATTCGACCTCGTCATAGAAGCTGCGCGTGGCAAAAGCGAGCGACGGGGTTTCCAGCATGGTGCCCACTTCGACTTTTTCGGGAATCGGATGGCCCAGTTTCTTCTCGCGCGTCAGGGCCTTGTCCAGTTCGGCCTTGGCAGCGGCGTATTCTTCATACTGTGCGATGAAGGGGAACATGATCGCCAGCGGCCGGCCGTTGGCAGCGCGGATCAGCGCCTGCAACTGCATCCGCAGAACGCCCGGCTTGTCCAGACCCACGCGGATCGCGCGCCAGCCAAGGGCGGGGTTGGGTTCGTCATTGGGCTTCATATAGGGCAGCACCTTGTCCGACCCGATATCCAGCGTGCGGAACACCACGCGCTTGCCCCTCGCCGCGTCCAGGACGCGGGTATAGAGCGCCGAAAGCTCCGACCGTTTCGGCATCTGGTTGCGAACAAGGAACTGCAATTCGGTGCGGAAAAGGCCCACCCCTTCGGCGCCCGAGCTTTCAAGGCTGGGCAGGTCGGCCATCAGCCCCGCGTTCATGTGCAGGTCTATGGTCTTGCCACACAGGGTCGTGGCGGGCAGATCTCGGATCGAGGCATAGCGCTCCTGCGCTTCGGCTTGCATGGCGATCTTGTCGCGGAAGGCCGCAACGACCGTGTCGTCGGGGCGCAGGTGGACAATACCCTGATCGCCATCGACCATGATGTGATCGCCGTTCAGCGCCTCGTTCGTGATGCGGCCCGCATGGATCACCAGCGGGATCGCCAGCGCGCGGGCGACGATGGCGGCGTGGCTGCCGACCGATCCTTCCTCCAGCACGATCCCGCGCAAGCTGCGGCCATAGTCCAGCAATTCGGCAGGGCCGATGTTGCGGGCGATCAGCACCGGATCTGCGGGCATTTCCGCGCCGGTGTGGTTGCCTTGCCCGGTCAGGATGCGCAGCAGCCGGTTGGACAGGTCGTCCAGGTCGTGCAGCCGTTCACGCAGGTAGGAATCATTCACCTGGCTCAGGCGGGCGCGGGCGGTGGATTGTTCCTTTTCCACGGCGGCCTCGGCCGACAACCCGCGGGCGATGTCCTCTTCCATGCGGCGCATCCAGCCCTTGGAATTGGCAAACATGCGGTAGGCTTCCAGCACGTCCAGCTGGTCCTTGTCGCCGCCGACATTGGTCAGCATCTCGTCAACCGAACCGCGCAACTGGTCCACGGCCTCGGTCAGGCGTACGGATTCGCGGTGGGGGTCTTCGGCGATGGGGTTGGTGACGACGACGCGCGGCTCGTGCAGCCAGACGTGGCCGACCGCGGTGCCCTCTTGCCCGGTGGTGCCGCGCAACATGACAGGTTGCTGGTGGCGGGCGGACAGGGCCGCGCCTTCGCCGACGAAAACGCCCAGTTCGGTCATTTCGGCCAGCACCATGGCGACCACTTCCAGCGCGTAGACCTCGTCGGATGAAAATTCGCGGGCGGTCTTGGACTGTACGACCAGAACGCCCAGTTTTTCGCCCAGACGCTGGATTGGCACCCCCAGAAAAGAGGAGTAAATCTCCTCGCCGGTTTCGGGCATGAAGCGGAAACCGGGGGCCGAGGGCGCATCGGCCGCATTGACGATCTTGCCGGTGCGCGCGACGCGGCCCACAAGCCCTTCGCCCAGCTTCAGGCGGGTTTCATGCACGGCCTCGGGTTTCAGGCCTTCGGTCGCGCATAGTTCAAGGGTATTTTCGTCACGGAACAGGTAGATAGAGCACACTTCAGTGCCCATTGAATCGGCAATCAGGTTTGTGATCTTGTCCAGACGCGCCTGACCTGCACCCTCTTGGGCCATGGCATCGCGCAGACGGCCAAGCAGTTTGCGGCTTTCCGATTCCGTCCTTTCGACCATGCTTGTCCCGTCAAACCCTTGTTTTCATTGGGCCGATAGGCAAGCAGCCGGACCCGCAGGGGCACCGGCCAGATGCTTTAGGCCGCTTTTTCCAATTCAAACGCATCATGCAGCGCCTGAACGGCAAGTTCCATGTATTTCCGGTCCACGAGGACGGAAATTTTAATCTCGGAGGTTGCAATGACCTTGATGTTGATCCCTTCATCGGAGAGCGTCTTGAACATCTTGGCGGCCACGCCCGATTGCGAGCGCATGCCGATGCCGACGACCGAAACCTTGGCCACGTCGGTGTCGGCGATCAGGTCGGTATAGGCGATGTCGCCTGCGGATTTCGCATCAGACAGAACCTTTTCGGCCCGTTTTACCTGATCGGTGGGGCAGGAGAAGGTCATGTCGGTTTCCCCGTCTTCCGAGATGTTCTGGACGATCATATCGACATTGATCCCCGCCTCGGCCAGCGGGCCGAAGATGGCGGCGGCGATGCCGGGGCGGTCGGCCACCGACACGAGGGTCATTTTTGCTTCTTCACGGCTGGCGGCGACGCCGCTGACAACTCTGGATTCCACGATTTCCTCCTCGGCACAGATCAGGGTGCCAGCATTGGGGTCATATTCTTCGAAAGACGACAGCACGCGCAAGCGCACCTTGTAGCGCATGGCCAGCTCGACCGAGCGCGTTTGCAGCACTTTCGCGCCAAGCGATGCCAGTTCCAGCATTTCCTCGAACGCGACTTTTTCAAGTTTTTGCGCCTTGTCGGTGATGCGCGGGTCGGTGGTATAGACCCCGTCCACATCGGTATAGATGTCGCAGCGTTCCGCATCGAAAGCGGCGGCAAAGGCGACGGCGGTGGTGTCGGATCCGCCGCGGCCAAGGGTGGTGATGCGCCCCTCGGGGGAAATGCCTTGAAAGCCCGCGACCACGGCGACTTTCATGCCTTCGGCGAATTTGAAATTGATGTTTTCCGGCGGGATTTCCTTGATCCGGGCAGCGCCATGGGCCGATGTGGTTTTCAGCGGCACCTGCCAGCCCTGCCAGCTGCGGGCGGGGATGTCCATTTCCTGCAAGGTCAGCGCCATCAGCCCGGCGGTCACGTTCTCGCCCGAGGACACGATGGCATCGTATTCGCGCGCGTCATACATGGGCGAGGTTTCATTGACGAAGCCGACCAGCTTGTTGGTTTCGCCGGACATGGCCGATACGATGACGATCACGTCGTAACCGTTGGCGACCTCGCGGCCCACGCGCTTTGCGGCGCGGCGGATGCGGTCCAGCGTGGCGACGGATGTGCCGCCGAATTTCATCACGAGAACGGGCATTGGCTTCCTCATGCTACAGATCAGGCGCGGTTTATGCGCGTTCAGGAAAAAGGGCAAGAGTTCTGCGCATGGCACGGTCGGGTGCCTTCGGCAGGAGGTATTTGGCGAACAGTGAAGGGGCAGGTCAGCCCCGGAAATCGGCAGGGGTGCGGGCGGTGCCCGTGGCGACATGGGTTTCGGCCCCCGGAATGATGTCGGTGTTTTGCGCGACGGTGCAGTGCCAGCCATGCGCCGTGCCGACCATGACGAAAAGCATGACGGTGTGGCGTGGATCGGCGGTAGTGCCGTCTGGGGCGGTCTGGCCAGTCAGGCAAAAGCGGCAATGGACAGTGGCGGCATCGGTGCCGATGGACCGCGTCTTGATGTGGCCTGACGTCAGGGTGCTGTGTGGGAAGATGGTTTATAGCCCGTAATCATGCGCCTTTTCGATGGCGTCGCGGTCCTGCCACCAGATGCCGGTGATATTGACGAAATCCGGGTCGGGCGCGAACAAGGCGGCTAGGGCGGCGGCATCGCGTGCGGCCCAGGCATCGGCAAAGGCGCGGGGCATGTCCTGCGGGTTTGCCAGAATCAGAACGGGTGGACCTGCCCGTGCCATGTGCGAAAGCAGCCGCTGCTGTCGAGGTCCAGTTCATTGAACCGTTCGACCAGCCCCTGTGCCGATTGCGCGACCGAAATTTCGGCCGTGTCGCCGCCCATGTCGGTGCGCACCCAGCCGGGGTGGTAGATACCCACCGCGATGTCCAGCCCGTGCAGGCCGCAGGCTAGTGTTCCGCGCCTGACATAGGATTCCCAGGCACGTCCCACTGTGCCATGGCCGGCCGATGAGACACTCCGACATCTGCCTTTACCTTGGCCCCGCCCACCGCGCCGAGCATCAAGCTCTG
>DFBX01000021.1 GCA_002366795.1 Rhodobacteraceae bacterium UBA3069
TTTCGAGGGATAGGGGTATAACTGTCACACTATTAAAACAAGATCCCGTCACCACCGAAACATTTTTGCCAGAAGTGATCGATGCTCTTGCCTTCCCGAAAAATGCCGGGTTTATAAAATCCAACGGCTTTCGAATTCATTCGCCGGGCTCAGGCAATAGGCCGGTATACTTGGAGTGCCAACCATGACGACTCTTACCTTTCTTCGGCGGTGCCTTGTTGCCCTGCTGGCGACCCTTGTGGCTGCCGGTGCCGTGCCTGCCTTGGCGCAGGATGGGCACAGCCCGCCGACACCGGTCACCGTTGTGACGGTCCAGCCGCAGACCATCACCCTGACGTCGACCCTGCCGGGCCGGGTGAAGGCCAGCGCCGAGGCCGAGGTGCGCCCGCAGGTGGCCGGTATCGTTACCGAGCGCCATTTCACCGAAGGCGGCAGCGTCACCCAAGGGGACAAGCTTTACTCGATCGACCCGGCGTCCTACGAGGCGGCGCTGAAACAGGCCGAGGCCTCGGTCGCCTCGGCCAAGGCGCAGCTTTCCGCCGCGATTCGGGACGAAAAGCGGGTCAGCGAACTGCGCAGCCGCAACGTCGGCACCCAGCAAGCCGTGGACGATGCAATCACCGCCCACGAACGGGCCGAAGCGCAGCTGCTGGTGGCCAAGGCACAGCTTCAGCTGGCGCAGATCAAGCTCGACCACACCACGATCCATGCGCGCCTGTCGGGCGAGATCGGCCGTTCGGAGGTCAGCCACGGGGCGCTTGTGACCGCCGGGCAGACGACCGCGCTGGCTGTCATCCGCACCATTGATCCGGTCTATGTCGACGTGACCCAATCGGCCGCCGACATGCTGCGCTGGCGCCGCGAGGGTGGCGCGGCCGCGTTGCAGGTCAGCGATCAGACCGTGACTCTGCGGCTGGCCGATGGCACGGTCTTTGAGCAGACCGGCACCCTGACGGCTGCCGAGCCTCATGTCGATGAACAAACCGGCGTGGTGGTCCTGCGCCTGAGCTTCGAGAACCCCGACAAGCTGCTGCTTCCGGGCATGTACGTGCAGGTGGAACTGCGGACCGCCACGGTCGACGATGTGTTTCTTGTTCCCCAGGAAGGTGTGACGCGCGACCGGCGTGGCAACCCGATAGCAATGGTGGTCAACTCCGACAATGCCGTCGAGACGCGACCGCTGAACGTCATACAGGACCGTGGCAACGAATGGATCGTCGACAGCGGGCTTCAGCCCGGCGACCGTATCGTCGTGGCCGGGCTGCAGAAAATCGCTCCGGGCGCAACAGTCGCCCCGACCGAACGCGGCGCCGAAGCCCAGAGCCCAGACCAGGATCAATCCAACTAAGCCCTGCCGGCCTTGATGCCGCCAGGACAGGAGACCGCCCATGGCACGTTTCTTCATCGACCGCCCGATCTTTGCCTGGGTGATTTCCATCATCCTGATGGGCGTCGGCGCACTGTCCATTCTCTCGCTGCCGATCTCGCAGTACCCACCGATCGCGCCGCCCTCGGTCAGCGTGCACGCCACCTATCCGGGTGCCTCGGCCGAATCCGTGGCCAATACGGTTACCCAGGTGATCGAGCAGCAGATGACCGGGCTGGACGGGTTGCGCTATATCTCGTCGAACTCGACCTCCGCAGGCTCCGCCGAGATCGCGCTGACCTTCGAGACCGGCACGGATCCCGACATCGCTCAAGTGCAGGTGCAGAACAAGCTCAGCCAAGCCACCGCGCTTTTGCCCGAAGCGGTGCAGCGCCAGGGGGTGACGGTGCGAAAAAGCTCTGCGGGCTTTTTGATGGTGATCGCACTGATCTCGGAGACCGGGGCCTATGATCAGACGGATCTGGCCGATTACATGATCTCGAACCTGGTCGATGAACTCAGCCGGATCGAAGGCGTGGGCGAGGTGCGGGTCTTTGGCGGGCAATATGCGATGCGTATCTGGCTTGACCCGGCCAAGCTGGCGGCCTTCGATCTGACGCCGGCCGATGTGGTCTCGGCGGTGTCGCAGGAAAACGCCCAGATATCGGCCGGCAGCTTCGGCACCCGCCCGACCAGCGAAGGGCAAATGCTGAACGCCACGATCACCGCGCAATCGCTGCTGGCGACACCGGAGGATTTTCGCCAGATCGTTTTGCGCGCCGAAACCGACGGCGGGCTGGTGCTTCTCGATGATGTGGCCGAGGTCGAGATCGGGGCTGAAAACTATGCCACGATCTCGCGCTACAACCGGCAGCCTTCCGCGGGCATGGCGATCAGCCTGTCTTCGGGGGCCAACGCGCTCGACACCGCCGTGGCGGTCAAGGAGCGTATGGCGGAATTCGCCGAATTCTTCCCCGAGGATCTGACCTATGTGATCCCCTATGACACCACGCCCTTTGTCGAGATCTCGATCGAAGAGGTGTTCAAGACGCTGGTCGAAGCCATTATCCTTGTCTTTCTGGTGATGCTGCTGTTCTTGCAGAACCTGCGGGCGACGCTGATCCCGACGCTGGCGGTGCCGGTGGTCCTGCTGGGCACCTTCGGGGTCATGGCGGCCTTGGGTTTTTCGATCAATACGCTGACCATGCTGGCCATGGTTCTGGCCATCGGTCTTCTGGTCGATGACGCCATCGTGGTGGTCGAAAACGTCGAACGCATCATGCACGAAGAGGGCCTTTCTCCCAAAGAAGCGACCCGCAAAAGCATGGGCCAGATTACCGGCGCGCTGATCGGGATTGCCATGGTACTTTCGGCGGTCTTCATTCCGATGGCGTTTTTCGGGGGCTCGACGGGGGTGATCTATCAGCAGTTCTCGGTCACGATCGTTTCGGCCATGGCCCTTTCGGTGGTGGTGGCGTTGACGCTGACCCCGGCGCTGTGCGCCACGATGCTGAAGAACACGCCACAGAAAACACGCGGGCCTTTTGGCCTGTTCAATCGCGGCTTCGGGGCGATGACGCGGGGCTATGGCGCCAGCGTCGGCTATGTGGTGCGCCGCCCGTTGCGCATGGCGGTGATCTATCTGCTGATCGCTGCCGGGATGGTCACGCTCTTCATGCGGACACCCACCGGTTTTCTGCCCGACGAGGATCAGGGCATCCTCTTTGCGCTGGTCCAGGGACCGACCGGCGCGACGGCCGAGCGTACCGAAGAGGTGGTCAAACAAGTTGAACGCTATTTCCTCAGCGCCGAGGGGGAGAATGTCGAATCCGTCTTTAGCGTGGTCGGCTTTTCGTTCGCCGGCGCCGGTCAGAACATGGGGCTGGCCTTCGTTCGGCTGAAGGATTGGGCCGAACGCCCCGACCCCGGGCAAAGCGCCCAAGCGGTGGCCGGGCGCGCCTTTGGTCCGCTGTTCGGCGGCATTCAGGACGCGATGGTCTTTCCGATCGTCCCGCCAGCGGTGATCGAACTGGGCAATGTGTCGGGCTTTGATTTCTTCCTGCAGGCGCGCGGTGGACAGACGTATGAACAGCTGTTGCAGGCCCGGAACCAACTGCTCGGCATGGCCGCGCAAAGCCCGCTCGTCACCTCGGTGCGCCCCTCGGGGCTGGAGGATGCAGCGCAGTTCAACCTCGATATCGACTGGCGCAAGGCCGGGGCGATGGGCGTTTCAGCCTCGGATGTCGGCAATCTTCTGTCGATCGCTTGGGCCGGGTCCTATGTGAATGACTTCATCGACAAGGGCCGCATCAAGAAGGTCTATGTGCAGGGTCAGGCCGGCGACCGCGCCGTTCCGACAGACATCGAAAAATGGCGCATCCGCAACAGCAGCGGGGGGCTGGTTCCGTTCTCGAATTTCGCCGAAGGGTCGTGGAAGTACGGCCCGCAGGGCGTGCGCCGCTATAACGGCGTACCCGCGATGCAGATCCAGGGCTCTCCGGCCGCCGGGGTCAGCACCGGCGAGGCCATGGCCGAGATGGAACGCCTGGCCGCACAGCTGCCTTCGGGCTATGACCTCGCCTGGACCGGACTGTCGCTGGAAGAGCGGGAAGCCGGCAATCAGGCGCCACTGCTTTATGCGTTGTCCCTCGCGGCCGTCTTCCTGTCGCTTGCGGCCCTTTACGAAAGCTGGTCGATTCCTTTCGCGGTGATGCTGGCCATGCCGATCGGCATTTTGGGCTCGCTGGTCGGGGCTTGGCTGGGCGGTTTTGAAAACGGGGTGTTCTTTCAGGTCGGCCTGCTGACCGTGATCGGTCTGACCGGCAAGAACGCGATCATGATCGTGGAATTCGCGCGAGACCGCCACGCGGACGGCGAGCCCCTGCTGGACGCGGTGAAAGAGGCCGCCAAACAGCGTTTCCGCCCGATCATCATGACCTCGATGGCATTCTCTTTGGGGGTGCTGCCACTGGTGCTGTCCACCGGCGCGGGCTCGGGCGGTCGGATGGCGATCGGGTCGGGGGTTCTGGCCGGAACCGTCTCGGCCACGGTTCTGGGGGTGATTTTCATTCCGCTCTTCTTCGTGGTCGTGTCGCGCCTGACCTTTTCTTCCAAGTAGCCAGCTAAGTGTTTAGTCCCGGCATCTGGTAGATCGGGTTCAGGATGAATCGATCCGGCTCTGAAGTCCAG
>DFBX01000044.1 GCA_002366795.1 Rhodobacteraceae bacterium UBA3069
TGGCTCGCCTAAATGAAGACGCCACCTAGGGCGGGGCAGGAAAACGACACGCGCCAAAGCAGAAAATACTGCAACTGCATTCGCGCACTGCGGCAAAACCGCCCGAACCCCACTGTTTTTGACTGATTTTCAAGGGTATTCTTTGCCCGTTCTCCCCCAAAGAAATGTTTACAGCCTCCCCCCGATATGTTCTGTTTGCGACACAACCTGCGGCGCCACTCTTTTGCACACGCAAAGCCGCAGGCAATCGCCCAAGAGGGGCGAGATCCGGATGTGAAACCTGAGATCCGCGTCCGGCTAATAAAAGATCTGGGAGTTTTCCAAAAATGAAAATGACGAAACTTGCGCTGGCTGCGCTTGGCACAACGCTGACCCTAGCGGGCGCTGCAAAAGCGGAAAGCCACGGCGAATGCGGCGCCATCTCCATCGCGGAGTGGAACTGGGCATCAGGCGAACTGATGGCCAACGTGGACAAGATCATCCTCGAAGAGGGCTACGGCTGCGAAGTCACGCTGGTCCCCGGCGCGACGACCACCACCTTCGCGTCCATGAACGAAAAAGCCCAACCCGATGTTGCGGGCGAGCTTTGGATCAACGCCGTGCGCGACCAGTTGGATAACGCTATTGCCGAAGGCCGCCTGCATTCCGTGCTGGATGGCCCGATCACCGAACTGGGCGAAGGTTGGTGGGTGACCCCGAAATTCGCGGCCGACCACCCCGAACTGAACACCGTCGAAAAGGTTCTGGAACACCCTGAACTGTTCCCCAACGCCGAGGACGAATCCAAGGGCGCCTTCATCGGCTGCCCCGCAGGCTGGGGTTGTCAGCTGGTGAACGCCAACCTGTTCCGTGCCTTCGACATGGAAGAAAAAGGCTGGGTTCTGGTCGATCCGGGTTCGGCTGCAGGTTTGGATGGGTCCATGGCCAAGGCCGTGGAACGTGACCAAAACTGGTTTGGTTACTACTGGTCGCCCACGGCCATGATCGGCAAATACGAAATGGTTCTGCTGCCTTTCGAAGCCGAATACGCCGGCGACGACAACTGGAATGGCTGCATCGCGCTGGCCGAACAGGATTGCGCCGACCCCAAGCCGACCGCATGGACCAAATCCGAAGTGCACACCGTGATCACCGACGAGTTCAAGAAAAAGGGCGGCCCCGCAGTGGACTACCTGTCCAAGCGGATCTTCCCCGGTGCCATCATGAACGGCATGCTGGTCTACATGCAGGATGAACAGGCCGGCGGCGAAGACGCGGCTTTCGAATTCCTCGAAAAGCATGGCGACATCTGGGAATCCTGGGTCTCCCCCGAGGTGGCCGAGAAGGTGAAATCGGCCCTTTGAGGCCTTTGCGTTAAAGCATTGAAGCGGGGGGCCACTGGCCTCCCGCTTTCCCGTATCCGGGACCGATGTCCCGCAAGAACAAAGAAAGCAGGGGGATTGCCGTCATGGAATGGCTAGCCGAGTTTCCATCATTGGATCGCCGCGAACTGAGCAATATGAAAAAAGGGATCGACGGAGCGTTTCGCGAGTTTTCCCGCGCCTATGGCGAGGGATTGGAGGCGTTTTTCTATCCGCTCCTCAAATTCATGGTGTGGTTCGAAAAACTTCTTCAGGCGACGCCCTGGCCAATCATCCTTGTTGTGGTTGCCGGCTTGTCCTGGCTTGGCTCGCGCTCGGTCAAAGTCACTGTCGGGGCCGTCATCGCCTTTATCGCCATTGGCATTTTCGGCATGTGGGAGGACACGATGTCCACCCTCGCCATCATATCCGTAGCCACGATCATATGTATCGCGGTCGGCATTCCCATCGGCATCCTGATGGCGCGGTCCGACCGTTTGCAAGGGCTGATCACGCCGGTTCTGGACGTGATGCAGACCATCCCGTCTTTCGTCTACCTGATCCCCGTGGTCATGTTGCTGGGCATCGGCAAGGTGCCGGGCCTTCTGGCCGTATGCATCTACGCGATGCCACCGATCGTGCGCTTGACCAACCTTGGCATCCGCCTTGTGGACCGCGACGTGCTGGAGGCGGCAACCGCCTTTGGTGCCTCGCCCAAGCAGAAACTCTGGGGTGTGCAGGTTCCGCTGGCACTGCCCAATATCTTCGCGGGCGTGAACCAGACCATCATGATGGCGCTGTCCATGGTCGTTGTCGCCTCAATGATCGGGGTGCAGGGGCTTGGCGTGCCGGTTCTGCGCGCGATTTCCAACCAATACCTTGCGCTTGGGGTGATGAACGGGCTGGCCATCGTGGCACTGGCCATCATCTTTGACCGGGTCAGCCAGACCTTCGGCAAACGCCTGCAAGCACACCGGAAAGGCCACCACTGATGAGTAATGAAGACGCACCCAAGGTCCGCATTTCCAACCTTTACAAGGTATTCGGCAAGACCCCGGCAGGCGTGATGGACAAGGTCCGCACGGGCATGTCAAAGACTGACCTGCTGGAACAGACTGGCCATGTACTGGCCCTGAACGACATCTCGCTGGATATTCCCGCGCGCCGTATTCAGGTCATCATGGGCCTGTCCGGGTCGGGCAAATCCACCCTGATCCGGCACATCAACCGCCTGATCGAACCCACCGCGGGCGAGATCTGGATCGACGGTGAAAACGTGCTGGAAATGAACGAGGCGCAACTGCGCGACCTGCGCCGGTTCAAAACCTCGATGGTGTTCCAGAAGTTCGGTCTGCTGCCGCACCGCACCGTGGCGCTGAACGTCGCCTATGGGCTGGAAATTCAGGGCGTGGACGAGGCCGAGGCCGAAAAACGCGCCGCCCACTGGATCGACCGCGTTGGCCTGTCGGGGTTCGAACAGCACTACCCCGGCCAGCTTTCGGGCGGCATGCAACAACGCGTCGGCCTTGCCCGCGCGCTGGCCACCGATGCCGAAATCCTGCTGATGGACGAGGCGTTCTCGGCGCTTGATCCGCTGATCCGCACCGACATGCAGTCGATCCTGCTAGACCTGCAGGAAGAACTGCACAAGACGATCATCTTCATCACCCACGACCTTGACGAGGCCCTGCGCCTTGGCGAAAACATCGCCATCCTGCGTGATGGCGCGGTCATCCAGACCGGCACGGCGCAGGACATCGTGATGAAACCGGCCGATGATTACATCCGCGACTTTGTGCGCGACATCAACCGTGGCCGGGTCATCACCATGCGCTCGATCATGACGCCGGGGGCCAGCGCCGCCAGCGCCACGATCCCCGCCGCAACATCGCTCGAAGAAGCCCTACCCCTGCTGAACGCCATCGACGGCCACGCCGCCACGGCCGTCGACAAGGCGGGCAATCCTCTCGGCTCCATCGACCTGTCCACGGCGATCGATGCGATGCGCGTGGCGGAATAAGTCAAAGGCGGGCCTTGCACCAACGCAAGACCCGCCTTTTTATTGTTCCATAAATACCTTGTGGCGCGCGCGTGGCCGGCCCCTCGCACCCTCACATGCCCACGGGCACATTCTGGACTACGCCCCGACAGGCACGATCCTCTCCTGCGGAATACCACTCATCGCCGACAATAGCGCATTGGTGTTCGCCACCCCGAATTTCTTGTGCAGGCGCGCGCGATACACCTCGACCGTCCGGTGCGAAATATCCAGCCGTCGGGCGATCTCCTTGCTGGTCAGCCCCTCGCTCAGACAGGCCACACCTCCTGCTAGCATTGCGTCAGCGGATGATAGGGGCGATGCTCTGAAAGGTCCGCGAAACTCCAAACCGCGCGACCCAAGGGATTGTCCCGCGTCAGCGAATGCCCGCGCACACGGCACCAGAACAGGCTGCCATCCGCCCGCGCCATCACCCGCTCGTCCCAGTATGAATTGGTCTCGCGCAGCGCCTCCACCCCGCAGTCGCGGATGCGCGCGAACTCCTGATGGGTGGGATACAGCTTTTCAAAGCTTTGGTCGCAGAGTTCCTCGCGCTCATAGCCGAACATCCGCGCGAAGGATGCGTTGCACTCGCGGATCACGCGGTTTTCCGTCACCACTAACCCGATCGGCGCGAATTCAAACGCCAGCTCTGCCAACTCACCCGCCGCAAAGGCCTCTTCGATACGTGTTTTCCCCAACTTGCGCCAAACTGTCCGTCGTCATATAAAATGG
>DFBX01000036.1 GCA_002366795.1 Rhodobacteraceae bacterium UBA3069
CCTCACCTTGTTTTGTCGTACGAGCCCTAAGCTCAGGTATCCGTTCAGGCCAAAAGAAAAGACGGGGGCGACCATACTCAGGCACGGTCCCACAAGACCAAGAGGGGAACGGTCCGACCCCCGCCACTGCCCGTCATAAATGACGTGCCGGGCGGTGGCTCCACCATCACATAAGAGCCTCAGTATTTGTAAGACAAGAGGGGCCAAAAAATCCCGCTCAACCACCAACTGGCCTATCTTGGAATGCAGCTTATCGACTTCAGCCGCGCTTACCTGCTCTGGGGCTGCACCTCGGCGCGTGAATGCCGCTGCCATGTTCTCTATCGCTGCACGTTTCCATGTGCCGATCTGGGTCGGGTGCACACCATACTTCTTGGACAATTCCGCCAGCGTCATCTCCTCACGGATCGCTTCAAGCGCAACCTTTGCTTTGAACTCAGGCGAATGGTTCTTTCGTTTCTTCATCTTGGATCACTTCTTTCATCATGCGATCCACATTAACAACTGGTCCGAATTTCTGCGACCACCTCTGTTTACGCGCGTTGAAAACGAAGAAGGACAGTGGCTTTATCTTCATTTTTGGAAAGCCCCGCCAGCAGGGGCGGGGCTTCGGGGGAGGTGACGGCGCAACCCTCAGGCGTTCAGGATGACCTTCATCGCCTTTTCGCGCGCGGCATTGCCGAAGACGTCATAGGCGGTCAGAATATCATCGAGCGCGAAACGGTGCGTGACCAGACGGCCGGGATTCACCTTGCTGTTGGCCAGCATTTTCAGCAGCATCGGCGTCGTGTTGGTACTGACCAGACCCATCGAGATGTTGATGTTCTTGATCCAGAGTTCCTCGATATGCAGCTCGACCGATTTGCCGTGTACGCCGACGTTGGCGATGTTGCCGCCCGCCGAGACGATCTTCTGACAGATGTCGAAGGTCGCGGGCACGCCCACCGCCTCGATCGCGACATCGACACCGCGCCCGCCGGTCATTTCCATGATCTGCGCAACCGGGTCGCCGACCCCGACCTGGATCGTGTCGGTGGCACCGAACTGCTTGGCCAATTCAAGCCGCGCCGGGTCCATGTCGATCATGACGATCCGGCCGGGCGAATAGAATTGCGCCGTCAGCAGCACCGACATGCCCACGGGGCCCGCGCCGATGATCGTGATCGTGTCGCCGGGCTTCACATTGCCGTATTGCACGCCGATCTCAAGACCCGTCGGCATGATGTCCGACAGCATCACAAGCGCCTCTTCGTCCGCGCCCTCCGGGATCGGATAAAGCGAGTTGTCGCCGTGCGGGATGCGGACGTATTCGGCCTGCGTGCCGTCGATCAGGTGGCCGAGGATCCAGCCGCCGTCGGCGCAATGCGCATAGAGCTGGCGCTTGCAGTTGTCGCATTTGCCGCAGGAGGTCACGCAGGAAATCAGCACCGCATCGCCGGGCTCGAAGTTCTGCACCGCGCTGCCGACCGCTTCGACGACGCCCACACCTTCGTGTCCGAGCGTGCGCCCGGGGGTCACCGCGGGCACGTCACCCTTGAGGATGTGCAGGTCGGTGCCGCAGATCGTGGTCTTGGTGACCTTGACGATTACGTCGGTCGGCTTCTGGATCTCTGGCTTGTCCTTCTCGACCCAGTCTTTCTGGCCGGGGCCCTGATATACGAGAGCTTTCATGGTCTTTCCTCCTCTTCGGACTGTCTTCGCTTGTTGGCGACAGGGCGAACCAAGCGGCCGCACCCTGTCGTATCTGGTGCGCCGCATTCTATCCGGGCCGGGCCCGAGCAGTAAACCACAGCATACCGAGGGAGGATCGAGATCGGAAAATCCGGATCGAAACCGGAAGGCAACCCATGCCGCGGCGCAGCGTGGGGGGCTTTGAGACGTAACAGGGGCAGGATATGTTATACGATATCACCCAGCGCTGACGCAGGATCGGCTGCGCCGCGGGGCACGCAGCGACTGTGCCGGAGTTTCGCCAAAGCGCTTGCGATAGGCGGCGGTCATCGCCCCCAGATTGACATAGCCACGGGCCGCGGCAATCGCCGCGACCGTCTCGCCCGGGCGGGCCTGGTGCAGGGCGCGGCGCAGACCGTCGAGCCGCCGGGCGGTGAGGAACTCATGCGGGGTGATCCCGCGAAACCGGCGGAAGCCCTCGGACAGGCTGCGGGTGCTGATCCCCAGTTGCACGGCGATCTCGGTGATGCTCGGCGCCACTGCGGCCTGTTCGGAGATGAGCCGCTCCGCCTCGCGCACATAACGCGGCGCGGCCGAGCGCGCGCCGGTTTCCAGGTTGAGGCCGACGCCATCGGCCCAGTTGCGCAGCAGCTCGAGGCAGAGCGTCTCTTCGATACGCCGCTCGATCAGCGCATCGCCGATGCCGTTGTGACGCGCATCGAGCGAGCGCATCGCGTAGTCCAGCAGGGACAGCCAGGCCGATTGCCCCGCGCCAAAGACCAGACGGCTTTTCCACAGATCGTCGCCCGGAACGAACCCATACCAGCGCGCTGCGGTTTCCTCCATCAGCGCATGGGGGATCGTCAGGTTGAGCTGCAGATCGTGCCCATCCGCGATGTTCCAGTATTCGGTGCGCGAGCAATCGACCACATAGCTGTCGCCAGGGCGGGTATCGACGGCATCGTTCCCGCGCACCGGATGTCGTACGCCGCCGCGCAAGGTATTGACGACGATGATATTACCGCTGTCGGGGTCGAAGTCATCGGCACGGGTGGGGGTGCCGAAACAGAACCGGCTGAAGGTGATGCGCCCCACCTCGAGCATCCGGATCGTCGCATTCGGATCCTGCCCACGGGTCAGCGGGCGCGTCGAAAGCGGCATGTAGGTCCGGTTGCAGAAGTCATTCACCACCGACCATTCGCGGGTTTCGTTGAGCTTGCCCTGCAACAGGGCCTCACCGCGCCGATCCTGCAAGAGCGCCGTTTCTAACATCGTCAGATCCTCCCTATCCAAAGATATATGCGCGCGGCCCTCCGGTCCGTTGCCGCCCAATCTTGACCAACTGCCGTCGGCGCGGCAAGTCCTTTCGAACTTGCCATTGCGCGCGCTCGACAGTGCCGCAGCAGAAACTGCTTGCGTCGCCGATCCACAGGACGACCGTGTCGGTCGTTTGCATGCGCTCACGGAGCACCTGCACGAGAGACCAGACCTGGCAGTTCAACGCCCCAAACTTGGATCAGTCGGTCAAGAAGGCTAAAACTTCCGGGTCTAGCGACCATTTTGGGGAAGTGGCACCGATCTTGCAACGGCTGCTTCCTGCGCATCGCCGCCGTTCATGCTCCGCGCAGCGAAAGGCCGTTCTCCGCCCTTTTCAGACGCAGCCTTTAGGCGCCGCCGCCAAGTTTACCGCCGTCAAAAAACTGCAGTATTTATCTCTGCCCCCTCGGCTCGAGACAGCTTCTGCTAGCGAAAGATTTCAATAACATGGTCTGACGTTCGGCATCCAAGTATAGCGACGACACCGCTTCCTTGTTCGAGCACCCACCATTTAATCGCTTGACGGGCGCTACTGTCTCCATCGGCATCGACCGTCACACCCATCTCTTCTGTCTGACGTCGAAAGAAGTCAGTCGGTGCCGGGAAGCCGGTCATCGATTTTCGCAAGTCGTCCGGCTGCGAAGCTCGTGTTCCCGTGAGAATACCACGCCCCAAAGGAGCTGACACAAGCCCCTTCCAAGCCGCTGCATTGGTGGAGGAGCCCGATGGGCTGGCAGCTCAGTCCGGGCGCTCTTGCGCTCGGACATATTCCTTGACCGTTTCCAGGCCGGCGCCCCGCCCGGTTCAGCCGAACATCGCCTTGCGCAGCATATTCAGGGCCACGAGGATCAGAAATGCCCCGAACGCCCGCTTCAACGGCGCCGGGTTCATCGCATGGGCCAATTTCACGCCCAGAGGCGTCGTCAGCAGCGTCATGGCGATCACCACCAGAAAGGCCGGAATGTTCACCGCCCCCACGGTCAGCGGCGGGCGCGAACTTGGCTCGATGTTCAGGAACAAGAAGCCGATGGCCGAAGGCCCGGCAATCAAGATACCGAATCCCGCCGCGGTCGCGACCGCCCGATGGATCGGCACATTGTGCAGATTCATCAACGGCACGCCGAAACTGCCGCCGCCAATGCCCATGAGGGCCGACAAGAAGCCCACCACCGGCGAATAGAAATAGGTCTTGATGCCGCTCGGCATCTCTTCGGCGATGCGCCAGCTGCTCTTACCCAATGCCATATAGGCACCGACGATCAATGCCAGCACGCCAAAGATCATTTGCAGCGTGACCGAACGCAGCGACGAGACCATCAGCACGCCTGCGATCGAGCCCAGCACAATGCCCGGCCCCCAGCCTTTGAGAATCTTCCAGTCGACCGCCCCCTTGCGGTTGTGGCTGATCACCGAGCGCAAGGACGTCACGATGATCGTGGCCAGCGAGGTTGCCAGACAGACCTGCATCACCTGCGGCCCATCGTATCCCAGAATCTGGAAGGTAAAGAAGAAGGCCGGCACCAGGACGATGCCGCCCCCCACGCCCAACAATCCCGCGAGCACCCCCGCCCCGCCGCCGATAACGACAAGGAACAACAAGAGCTCAAAAATCAGGGTCAGGTCGGGCATGGGATACTCCTGTATCTTCTAGAATTCGGGGCCGCCTCGGTCCGGTGAACGCCGGGCGAGAATGTCGGATAAAACGATGTAGGATGAGGCGACGTGGCTGCACATTTGCCGCCGCGCGGAAGCAGCGTCCTGCGACAGGATCGCCTGGGTGATCCCGCGATGCTCAACCCGCGAGGAGGCCAAGCGTCGACTATCTTCGCGAAAATTCGCGGCGCGCCAGGCCAGCGTGCGCAGGTTCAACTCGTCCAGCGTGGAGGCCAGGATCGAATTTCGAGCGCCTGATTTGATGATTTCGTGAAAGCGGCTGTTGATTTCGCTGTAAGCTGCCGGGTCGTCACAGGCGTCGCCCTCGTCCAGAACCGTCTCCAGCTTGCGCCGCTTGATCTCGCTCATTCTTTTCGCGGCGAGCGCGGCAAGCGTGCTCTCGATCTCGCCCGTCGCCTCAAACAGTTCCTCCAGATCTTCAGGGGCCATGCGCCGCACCACAAAGGCGCGACGTGCCCCGCGCTCGGCAAGGCAGGCCTGCTCCAGCCGGTGCAACGCTTCCCTTACCGGGGTGCGCGACACCCCGAACTGCTCGGCAAGCGTCTGCTCGACCAATGGCTCACCCGGCACCATCTGTCCGGCCATGATCTCATCAATCAAGGTTTCGAAGATACTATCTGCTGCACGAATAGCCATTGTTCACTTAGTCGTCCCGTTTGGTGCACTTTTAGCTTTCTATTGTATACATGTCACTGCAACCTGAATTTACAAACTCATCGAATGAAGTGGAGGATTCGATGAAAAATGCCTCGAAACCGGTCGGGGCGCGCGAGTTGGGAGGAAACCCACCGCGTAGAAACTCGGATCGAACTGAAGATTGGGAGGAAACAATGCCAACAGGGAAGACGACAAATGACCAAACTCGACCACAAGAAAGTCCTCGCCGAACGCCTGTCTGCGCGCTTCGGACGTAGAGCCGTCCTGAAGGGAATAGGTGCCGGGATCGTGACGGCCGCAACCGGAAGCGTTCCCTCCCTTGCCCGCGCCCAACAAAGCGGACACATCAAGATCGCTTCGATCAAAGTGATCGACACGCTGGACCCTCACTTCACCGGGTTCCTGTCCTCGATCCAGATCATCAACAACATCCACAATGGCCTGCTCAAGATTGCCTATGATGGTGAGAACGTAACGTTCGAACCCGATCTGGCCGAAACATGGGACCTTGAGGATGACAAGACCCATGTCTTCAAGCTGCGCGATGGCGTGAAATTCCACGACGGCACCCCCTGCGATGCAGAAGCGGTCAAATTTTCGCTGCTGCGCGTCAAGGAAGGCAAGCCCAAGTCGCCCCACGCCTGGAAACTGGCGCTTCTGGAGCGCATCGAGGTTGTCGATCCGCTCACTGTCAGACTGATCTTCTCACAGCCCTACGCCTTCCTGCCGGTCGCGTTGAACGGCTCCACAGGGCGCGCGGGCACGATCGTCAGCCCCGCCGCCGTGCAAAAATACGGCACCGATTACGGCCGCAACCCCGTGGGAACCGGGCCTTTCAAATTCGTTTCCTGGAAGGAGAACGACTCCATCGAGCTGGAGGCCAACCCCGACTATTTCGAACCGGGTCTGCCGAAACTCGAACGAGCAACTTTCGTTCTCATGAACGAGGCCTCGACCGCGCTCGCGGCGCTGATGTCGGGCCAGATCGACGGCATGACGGACTGCCCGATGCAGTTGGTCAATCAGATCGAAGCTTTCCCGAACGCAACGCTCTATGGCGAAATCGAGGGCAACTACACCTTTGTCGGCATGAACTGCAAACGCAGTCCCTTCGATGACATCAATCTGCGTCGTGCCGTGGCTTGGGGGCTTGATCGCGATACGATCGTGAAACAGGCCTATTTCGGACGCGCACAACAGGCGTACACTCCGATTTCGCCCCCCATGACCGATTTCTTCGATCCCAACATCGCGACCAGCGGGCGCGGCCAATGGTATGATCTCGACAAGGCCAAGGCGTTCCGCGCGAAAGCCGCAAACCAAGGTGAAGTCGAAGCCGTCTACATGATGGCCGAGCGTGGCCCCGTCGGCACCCGTATTGCCCAGACCGTCGCGCCGATGCTGGCCGAAATCGGCATCAAGGCAAAGCTGGAGCTGGTCGAGCCCGCAACATGGGTCAAGCGCCGCAACGGGGCTGACTTTGATCTCTATGATTTCGAATGGGTGGCCGACCTTGACCCGGACGAGACCCTGTACCCTGAGTTCAAGTCAGACGGTGCATGGAACTTCGGCGGCTGGGTCAACACCGATTTCGACGATCTTTGTGCCCAAGCGCAGGTCGAGCTCGATCCGGCAGCCCGTCGCGCGCTCTACTACAAAGCCGAAGACCTGCTGATGGATGAAGCCGGCATTGCGGTCATGGCCCATATGCCGATCTACAAGGTGTTCTCAAACAAGGTTAAGGGCTTCAAATACATCCCTGCCGACCTCGTCAACCTGCACAGCGTGAGCCTCGACTAATGCTCTTACAGGCACTGGGAAAGATCGCGCAGACGCTCGTTGTCTTGTTTTTCGTCTCGGTGGCCAGCTTCGGACTTCTGAAGCTGGCGCCCGGCGATCCGATTCAAATCATGCTCGGGTCGGAATATTCGCAGGAAAGCTATGACTCGCTCAAAACCGAACTCGGACTCGATCAGCCCTTCCTCGTACAATACGCGGATTGGGCCGGGCGGTTCATACAGGGCGATTGGGGGACATCCTATGTCGCACGCGCGGAAATCTTTACCTATGCCTTTAAGGAGGCGCTGCCCGTCACTTTGACGCTCGCCTCCTTTTCCCTTGCCTTCGCAATCTTGATCGGCGTGCCCCTTGGCGTGCTGTCCGCAGTCAAGAAAGACACGATTTTTGACGCCGGGTCCGCGGTGCTTGCCCTGACGGGCACCGCCTTTCCGTCCTTCCTGCTGGGGATCCTGCTGATCTGGTTCTTCGCGGTGAAACTCCAGCTGTTTCCGGTCATGGGCTATGTCTCCCCTTGGGAGAATTTCTGGCTGGGCATCTATCACATGATCCTGCCCGGATTGACGCTCTCGACCTATTTCATCGCCATGATCACCCGCCTGACCCGCGCGACACTGATCGAGGTCATGGAACAACCCTACATCACGGCCGCTCGTGCCCGGGGCGAGCCCAGCTGGCGTGTTGTCTGGGTCCATGGCGTGCGCAATATCGCGATGCCGCTGGTCACCATCCTTGGCCTGCAACTGGGCGTTTTGCTTCAGGGCACAGTGCTCACCGAAACCGTCTTCAACCTGCCCGGCATCGGCCAGATGCTGACCTCGGCGGTGCTGGGGCGTGAATACTTGGTGATGCAGGCCGGTGTCATGATGACGGCCGCGCTGTTTATCGGGGTGAACCTGCTGGTCGATCTTTCTTATCCCTTCCTCGATCCACGGCTGAGGGCCCGCAAATGAGCATTCAAACCCCCGAGGCCCCAACCACGCTGCCCCCGGCTGCACCGCTCGACACGGCCAACAGATCCCGCCGGTCGGTCTTTGTCCGTCGTCCGTTCTTTACGATCGCCCTGATTGTCGCCGTGGCCTATCTGGTGGCGGCGATCTTTGCGCCGCAGGTCGCGCCCTTTGATCCTGTGCAGCAGGATTTCAACGTCATGATGCAACCGCCGACGGCCGCGCATCTGTTCGGAACGGACAGCTACGGGCAGGACATTCTTTCGCGGGTCATCTATGGCGCGCGGTTTGCCTTGATCATCGGCATCTTCGCCGTGCTGATCGGGGCGGCGGGCGGTCTTGTGATCGGGCTTGCCGCGGGGTTGTCCGGGGGGGGGTCGGAATGGGCCTTGATGCGCCTTATCGACGCGATCCTCGCGCTGCCCTCGCTTATCCTCGCCGTGGCATTCATCGCAATTCTCGGTCAAGGCGTCGACAAGGTGGTGATCGCCGTCGGGCTGTCAATGATCGGCCCCTTTGCACGCACCGTGCGCGGTGACGTCCTGCAGGTTCGCGTCCAGCTCTTCATCGAGGCGGCGCAGCTCATGTCCATCCCCTACCTGCGCGTGGTTTGGCGCCACGTGTTGCCGAACGTCATTTTCCCGCTGGCGGTACAGGTGACAATCCGTATTTCCGAGGCGATTCTTGTTTCGTCGTCGCTCTCGTTTCTCGGGATCGGGGTGACCCCCCCGACCCCTGACTGGGGGCTGATGATTGCCGAAGGACGCGACTTTGTCAGCTTCGCCCCCTGGATGTCCGCCATGCCCGGCTTTGCGCTGGCGCTTCTGCTGATCGCGCTCACCATCGTCGGCGATGGCATCCGGGAAGAGTTCGACCCCAAACTTCGGAAAGACCCATGACAGAACGCATGACAGACGTGGCTCTGCCCCCCGTCCTCACCCTTCGGGATCTGACGGTTCATCGCGGCGCGGCCAAGATCCTCGACCGTGTGAACCTGTCGCTCGGGCAGGGAGAAACGCTGGCGCTGGTGGGTGAAAGCGGCGCGGGCAAGTCGACGATCGCCGTGGCAATCATGCGGTTGCTCGGCAATGCCAAGATCGATGGCACAATCGAGCTTGCCGGTGAAGGCGACCTGCTTGCCCTGACGGAGCGCCAGATGGTCAAGCTTCGCGGTCAACGTCTTTCCATGATTTTTCAAGACGCAGGTGCGGCCCTGAACCCGTCCTATACCGTGGGTCGTCAACTCAGCACGACCCTGCGCCGCATCCAGGGTCTATCCAAGGACGCGGCCCGCGAAAGGGCCGTCGAGCTTTTCACCTCCGTCGGTATCAATGACCCCGAAGGGCGCATGTCGGCCTTTCCGCACCAGCTTTCGGGGGGAATGCAGCAGCGCGTGATGGTCGCCATCGCCTTGGCGGGCAGCCCCGATCTCCTGCTCGCGGACGAGCCGACCTCTGCGCTTGACGTCACGATCCAGGCCCAGATCGTCCGCCTGATCCTGACCTTGACCCGTGAGCGCGGCGCGAGCTGCATTTTCGTGCTGCATGATCTCGCGCTTGCCAGTCAGTCCTGTGACCGGATTGCAGTGCTTTACGCGGGTCAGGTTGTCGAAAGCGGCCCGGCACATGATGTGTTGGAGCACCATCGCCACCCCTACACCCAGCAGCTCAAATCCTGCGTGCTCGAGATTGGCACAAAGACCCTGACCGCGCCCGAGGGCACGGTGCCGTCACACGCCCAGATGCCGCCCGGATGCCGATTTTCCACTCGCTGCCCACGCGCGTTGCCCCGCTGTGCGGGAGAGGCTCCGCCCCTTGTGCCGGTGCGTTCGACTGCCGCCGGTCCGCTTGATCACCATATTGCCTGTTGGAATCCCGAATGACCCTACCCCCCCAAGCGCCAAACGCACCGCCGGTCCAACCGATCTTTGAGTTGATCGAGGTCGAACAGGTTTTCGAGGTTCCCAAACCCGGACGCCCCCTGTTCAGTCGCGATACCGTGGGCCTTCGGGCCTTGGACGGTGTTCGGCTCAGTATTCGCAAGGGCACCTCTCTGGCGATCGTCGGGGAAAGCGGTTCAGGCAAATCCACTCTGCTGCGTGTGTTGCTTGGCCTCGACAAGCCGAGCGGCGGTCGCGCGCTCTATCGTGGCAAACCAATCGGCGAGGCCCGCGCCCAAGGCACCGACTTTGCCCGCGACGTGGCGATGGTCTATCAAGATGCACGCGGATCGCTCGACCCGCGCATGACGATCGGGGCGATCCTCGCAGAGCCCCTGCGCCACTTCAACATCGTCCCGCCCGAAGGCGAAGCCCAACGCATCGCCCATTTGCTGGATCGTGTTGGCCTCCCCGTCGACGCGGCCGAGCGTTTTCCATCGGGCTTGTCCGGTGGCCAAGTGCGCCGCGTGGCAATTGCCCGCGCGCTGGCCTCGGAGCCTTCGGTGCTGGTCGCTGACGAGGCGGTCTCGGGTCTTGACGTCTCAACGCAGGCACAGCTCTTGACGCTGTTGCAATCGTTGCAGCGTGACATGGGGTTGACGCTGGCCTTCATCACCCATGACCTTGGCGTCGCGAGCTATCTCTGCGAAGAAATCGCCATCATGTATCTGGGCCGCATCGTCGAGACCGGACCCACTGACGCCGTGCTCAACGCGCCTGCACATCCCTATTCGGCGGCCCTGCGCGCCGCTGCACCGCAGTTTTTCGAACCGTTATCCGAACCGCTGCCGGGCGAGATTCCAAGCCCGCTTGATCTGCCAAAAGGTTGCCGGTTCTCGACCCGCTGCCCGGTGGCACAATCCGATTGCCAATCAAAGGATCCGCAACTCGGCAAACTGGGCTCTGGGCGGGCCGTGGCTTGCATCCACCCGATCACGCAAGCCTGACCCATAGTCCGCACGGCGCCCGTTGGCGTCGCCCCGTTCACAGCCTTCAATCCAACCCCGACAGGACGACTGACATGTTCAACTTCTTTTCCGCCCGGCGCCCCAGCACCCTCGCCCCGAAAGCGATGATCGCCTCCTCCCACCCGCTCTCAACCGCCGTTGGCCATGAGATATTGGCCCAAGGGGGCAACGCCGTCGATGCGGCCCTCGCCGCTGTTGCGGTGCAATGCGTGGTCGATCCGCTGATGACCGGTATCGGCGGCGACTGTTTCGCCCTCTATGCTCCGAAAGGAGGCAAGGTAAAGGCGCTCAACGGGTCGGGTCGTGCCCCCGCCGCCGCTACCATCGAGGCGCTAAAGGCCGCCGGTCTCACCGACAGCATCCCCCAGACCAGCCCACATGCCGTCACGATCCCCGGTGCGATTTCGGCATGGTGCCGCCTGCATGAGGATCACGGCTCCCTGCCGCTTGACCTGCTGTTTTCCCGCGCGATCGGCTATGCTGAGAACGGCTATCCGGTGACCCCACGCGTCGCCATGGACTGGGCCGCCAATGCGGCGAGCGTGGGCGGGGACGAACATGCAGCCAAGCTCTTCCTGCCCGGGGGCAAGGCGCCCAGCGTAGGCCAGATGCATGCCCAGCCGCTTCTCGGCACCCGCCTGCGCGAAATTGCGGCCAAAGGCGCGGCGGCGTTCTACGAAGGTGAGGTCGCCGCGAAGATGACCGCGCATCTGCGTTCACTTGGCGGGCTGCACACCGAAGAAGATTTCCATGAAGCCCGCGATCAAGCCCATTGGGTCGACCCGATTTCGGCCAGCTACGGCGGCTACGATGTCTACGAATGCCCGCCAAACGGTCAAGGTTTGGCGGCGCTGCTGATCCTGCAGATACTGTCGCGCTTTGATATGGGAAAAGGGCTGTCGGAAGCAGACCGCATCCACCTGCACGCCGAGGCGACCAAGCTTGCCTATCATCACAGGGATGCATTGATCAGCGATCCTGCATCCTGCCCCGATGTCATCGAGACGCTGCTGTCGGACAAGGTCGTGGACAGGCTCGCCGCGCGGATCGACATGCACCGTGCGCTGCCGCCGACGCTGTGGGACGAGCCCGAGCACAAGGATACGATCTATCTTTGTGTCGTCGACGAGGACGGCAATGCCTTGTCCTTTATCAACTCGATCTTTCACGGCTTCGGATCAACCCGCCTCGATCCCGCGACGGGCGTGCTGTTCCATTCGCGCGGGGCGTCTTTCCGGCTGATCGAGGGACATCCCAACGCCATCGCCCCGCGCAAGCGGCCCATGCACACGATCATTCCGGGCATGTTGTGCAAGGATGGGATTGCGTCAATGCCGTTTGGCGTGATGGGCGGGCAATATCAGGCGGCCGGCCATGCGGCGTTCCTGTCTGCCGTGCTGGATCTTGGCATGGACCTTCAGGAAGCGATGGATGCACCGCGCAGCTTTGCCCATGGTGGCGAATTGCAGATCGAACCCGGTGTATCGGAGGAGGCGAGGGCCGATCTGGTGTCACGCGGACATGTTCTGGCGCTCCAGACCAGCCCCATCGGGGGCAGCCAGGCGATCCGTATTTGCCCCGAGACAGGGGTGTTGACCGGCGCCAGTGATACCCGCAAGGACGGTATGGCCCTAGGGTTCTGAGCGCACAGTCCTGCAGGGCCTTTTCGCCTGTGTTGCGGATGCAGGCCGACCTGCGGCAGACGTCTTTCGCAAGCCTCTGAAGGCCTTGCGGCGCTGAATATGTGTTTGAAGGAACCCTAACGGGCAGTGCACGGCTGCGATTGAAGTCTCGTCCCGCACTGCCCGGGAGTGGTTTGCGTGCAAACCATGAAATGGGGTCAACGGGGGCCGCGCCCCCTCGCGTCGCGATACAGAATGTCCACGTCGAGGGACTTCTGTCCGCGCGCCCCGCCCTATGCCTTGATGTCCTGTGGCATCGATATGCCGCGCAGATAGATCGCGAAAACCCGCGGCGCGTCGAGGCGAATTTGCCCCATATCACCGGCGATCAGGGATTGCATGACCAGTCCCTGGATGGTGCCGACGAACAGCGTCGCCGCCGCCCCCTCATCCAGATCAGGGCGCAATTCCTTGCACGCCTTGCCGGCCGCGATCAGGTCGCGCAGGCGGTCAGCCAGCTCATCAAGATCACGAGGCCGACGAACCGCCGCCTCGAGCATTTGACGCTGGATTTCATTTGCATTCTCCCGATTTTCCAGACGTTCCACCATCCGTCCGGCGCATTCGCCCGAACGACGCAAGGACAGTAGAAACAACAGAATGGTGAACCCGACAGTGGCCCATTTCCCGATAGCCAGCGCAAACCGGCTGCCGGTGAAGCATGTGATCAACGCTCCCATCAACGCCGCCCTTTGCGCCAGTCGTCCCAACGGGCGTAGATGGCAACGCTAACGCCGATTAATGCCACGGCAACAAACACCCAGCGCAGAGTGTCCAGATAGGGCATCAGCGGTAGGATGGCTGATTGGGTTTCGGTCAGAACGGATTGCGCCACTTCAACCCCGGCAGCGCCAAATGTAGCAACACCAGCGGCCCCACCTCCCTTCATGGTACGGCTTTCAGCCAGAACCTCGCGCGCGGGTGGCGTGTCCTCGACGAAGGCCGTCGCCCGGATCGGGAAACGGACCCCCCACTGGCGGGCTGGACCAAGATCGACATGCATGAACCCCGAGCGCGGATAGAAGCCGAACCCGAGGAACCCGACGGCCCGCGCCGCATCCTCGAAGACAACCGGATCATGGTTCGACATGGCGATGTCGAAGGCCGCGCCGTCCATGTGCTTTGATCGCGGCGCGCCGCCGACAGCGCGGTTGTGCTCCGGGCTGCGATAGGCGGAACGGACTATCAGCGGTTTACCCAGCCGGTCCCGCAGCGCCTGCAGCTTGTCGAGTGCCGGTTCATTGACGAGCAGTTTGCCGGTGCCGCGGCAGGCGATCTCTGCCGGGCTG
>DFBX01000065.1 GCA_002366795.1 Rhodobacteraceae bacterium UBA3069
AGAGCGGGTCAAATCTCGGTGAAAATGCCGCGTCAGTTCTCAGTGACATTCAACATTAATGTCCTCGACATTCAACGAACATACAGCCGCGGCAAGTCCGGCTTCGTCATCAAGGCAATAGTTTGCGGTCTTGAACCGATCTCCGATCAGTTTCTTCACCAGCATCATGTGGGCGAACTTGAAAGCATCACCGCGAACCCTGCTTCCATGCCCCGGAAGCCGCAATTTGCCGGCTGTTGCAATGTCGTCCTTGGAAAAGCGCGCGCCCTGCGAGCGCATGAGGGAGTCCTGATACTCTGAGGCAGACCACAGTCTGGCGTGTTTACGCATGCTGCGCGGCAAGCCAAAATCACCGCAGCTGGTCATGACACCCTCAAGATCATCGGGGGAAACATCCGCATCGTAATCGACGGTGGCAGCTACCACGAATTGAGAGAACTTGTGCGCGGTAGCCATATGCAGCAGGGGAATCGTCCCGCGCCGCCTCTTCACAGACCAATTGACCCGAATCGTTTGAATGTCCGTCGAGAAGAATGGCTTTCGACCCTCAAAGCAAACATCCAGGCGTTTTTCCCGTTCATGAGAAAAGGCGACAGCTTGCCGGTAAAGGAAATCCATCTTGCTGTGGATTTGCTTCAAACTGACATCATGGATCTCTCAGATCCGACTCAAGGGAACCTTGTTCACCAGGCATTTTAGGATCGCCCCAGTGTCATCTGTGGATTTGTGTCGTCTGGTCGGTTTGCCGATCGAAAAGGTCTTCTTGCACGATTTGCATTGATACCGCGGATCACCCTTCGCCGTTTTTCCGAAAGAAGAGTAAGAGCTTGGGCTTAGAGAAATCGCCAATCCATGGCTCTCACAGGCCGGATTGTGGCAATGTTTTCCGTTTGTTCTCCTGTTCAGGCGGCGAAGTCTCCAATACTCTTCTGCCAGGGCCCGGTTGGATTTCACGATGTTCGACCAGCCACATAAAGGGCAGAGATAGGACCGCTCCTCGCCCGACCCGGTGATTTTCCCACGGTCGCCCGATGGATTGGATTTTCCGCGTCCATCAAGAGGATCAGGGAAGCGCCCGAAGGCGTCGCAGAGCGGATTTCTGCAGAAGTTGACTGAGAATCCACCTGGGGCTGTCGGAAGCCTTCTCTTTGCAACTCCCGAAGATTTCTTCGAGACCTTTGCCGCAGGTTTCTTCACGCTCTTCTTTTCCACAGCCCTGCCCACAAAAGGAAAACACCCCGCCAGACTACTGACGGGATGCAAGACTTTCAACATTTATGACATGGGCTGGGGCGCAACCGCACCGCCCCTTTCCCGCAAGTTTCGGGTCAGGCTCAGCCCAAGGCCTCGTCGCAGCGTTTGCAGGTCGCGGGGTGGCTGTGTGTGCCCACATCCGGCAGGATTTTCCAGCAACGCTGGCATTTCTCGCCCTCTGCTTTTTCGAACACCACGGTGATGCCCGGGGTTTCCGGCAGGCGGAACGCTTCGGACGGGGCCGGATCGGCACTCAGCGACAGGGTCGAGGTGATGCAGACATCCTCGAAGGTCACCGATTTCAGCGCCTCCAGCACTGCGGGATCCTCGATATGGACGACCGGCGCAGCCTCCAGCGAGGCACCGATGACCTTCTCGGTCCGCTGCACCTCAAGCGCGGCGGTAACAACGCGGCGCGCGGCGCGCACCTTGGCCCATTTCGCGGCCAGCGCATCGTCACGCCATGCGGCGGGCGTTTCGGGGATGTCCTGCAGATGGATCGAGCTGTCATCGCCGGGGAAGCGGGTCAGCCAGACATCTTCCATGGTGAAGGTCAGCATCGGTGCCAGCCAGGTGGTCAGGCGGTGGAACAGGATGTCCATCACCGTGCGCGCGGCGCGGCGGCGCGTGGTGTCGCCATCGCAATAAAGTGCGTCCTTGCGGATGTCGAAATAGAACGCCGACAGGTCCACGGTGCAGAAGTTGAACAGCTGTTGGAACACGCCCTGGAAGTCGTATTCGTCAAAGCCCTTGCGCACGACCTCGTCCAGCTCGGCCAGACGGTGCAGCACCCAGCGTTCCAGTTCCGGCATATCCGCCGGGTCCATGCGGTCTGCTTCGGTGAAATGGCCCAAGGCACCCAGCATGTAACGCATGGTGTTGCGCAGGCGGCGATAGCTGTCGGCCACACCTTTCAGGATTTCCGGCCCGATCCGCTGGTCGGCGGTGTAATCGGTCTGGGCCACCCAAAGGCGAAGGATATCGGCACCGTATTGCTTGACCACCTGTTCCGGCACGATGGTGTTGCCAAGCGATTTGGACATCTTGTTGCCCTTTTCGTCCAGCGTGAACCCGTGGGTCAGAACGCCGCGATAGGGCGCGCGGCCGATGGTACCGCAAGCCTGCAACATGGACGAATGGAACCAGCCGCGGTGCTGGTCGGTGCCTTCCAGATACAGGTCGGCCAGCCCGTCCTCGGACCCGTCCTCGCGGTCGCGCAGCACGAAGGCGTGGGTGGATCCGGAATCGAACCACACGTCCAGAATGTCGAACACCTGCTCGTATTCCGCCGGATCGACGATGCCACCAAGGAAGCGTTCCTTGGCCCTGTCCTTGTACCACGCATCCGCGCCCTCGGCTTCGAAGGCTTCGGTGACGCGGGCGTTCACATCGGCATTGCGCAGCAGGAAACCGTCATCGGTGGGCAGCGCACCTTTCTTGGTGAAACAGGTCAGCGGCACGCCCCATGCGCGTTGACGCGACAGAACCCAGTCAGGTCGCGCCTCGATCATGGAATACAGGCGGTTGCGCCCGGTCACCGGCGTCCATTTCACCAACTGGTCGATCGAGGTCAGCGCACGTTCGCGGATCGTCTTGCCATAGGTATCGTTGCCGCCGATTTCCTTGTCGATGGCCGCGAACCATTGCGGCGTGTTGCGGAAGATCACCGGCGCTTTCGACCGCCACGAATGCGGGTAGCTGTGGGTCACGCGCCCACGCGCGATGATGCCGCCCGCCTCGACCAGCTTGTCGATCACGGCGGTGTTGGCCTTGCCTTCCTTGCCCTTGTGATCCAGCACCTTGAAGCCCGCAAAGAACGGCACATGCGGCAGGAATTCCGATTCCTCGCCCACGTTATGCGTCATCCGGTCGGTCCAGCCGCGCGCGACGAAACATTCATAGTCGTCGGCGCCATGGCTGGGCGCGGTATGCACGAAACCCGTACCCGCATCGTCGGTCACATGGTCGCCGTCGATCATCGGCACGTCGTAATCCCAGAAGCCGTCCGCGCCTTCGAGGCCGGCAAAGGGGTGCGCCAAGACCAGACCGGCCAGTTCATCAGCCGCCACATCGCGGACACGGGTCCACTGCCCGTCTTCCAGACGCGCCTTGCCCAGCACCTCTTCGGCCAAAGCATCGGCCACCAGGTAGCGGTCCCCAACCGTGCACCAGCATTCGTCCGGCGTGGCGGTGACTTCATACAAACCGTAAGCGATCCTGGGGTTATAGGCGACCGCCTTGTTGGACGGGATCGTCCAGGGCGTCGTGGTCCAGATCACCGCCTTGGCACCTTGCAGATCGCCCGCGCCAACAACCTCGAAAGGTACCCAGATCGTGTGGGATTTATGGTCGTGATACTCGATCTCTGCCTCGGCCAGCGCCGTCTTTTCCACCGGCGACCACATCACGGGTTTCGAGCCTTGATACAAAGCGCCGTTCATCAGGAACTTCATGAATTCCTCGGCGATCACCCGCTCGGCGTGGAAATCCATGGTCAAATAGGGCTTGGACCAGTTGCCGGTCACGCCAAGGCGCTTGAACTCGTCACGCTGGATGTCGACCCATCCTTTCGCGAAATTCCGGCATTCCTGACGGAAGTCAAGAACCGGCACATCGTCCTTGTCCTTGCCCTTCTGGCGGTATTGCTCTTCGATTTTCCATTCGATCGGCAGGCCGTGGCAATCCCAACCGGGGATGTAACGCGCATCGCGCCCCATCATCTGCTGCGAACGGACGATGAAATCCTTGAGTATCTTGTTCAGCGCGTGGCCGATATGCAGGTGACCGTTGGCGTAGGGAGGGCCGTCATGCAGTGTAAAGGGCTTGCGCGCGCCATCGGCGCCCTTGTCGCGCAGTCGGTCATAGATGCCGATCCTGGCCCATTTTTCCAGCCACTCGGGCTCGCGCTTGGGCAGTCCAGCGCGCATCGGGAAATCGGTTTCGGGCAGGTTCAGTGTGTTTTTGTATTCGGGTGTGTCGGCGCACATGGGTGGCGTCCTGTTCTGTCGGTATTTCTATCGGGGTGAGGAGCGGCGCGGTATCCCATACGCCTTGTCCCGGCGGCTCGTTGGATCAGAGCGCCGGGCAGGTAATTCGAATGATGATGGCAAGGCGATACATAAATCGATACATCATGCCCGCGTTATAGGCCGCGCCCCCGCCCCCGTCCAGTGGGCAAAGCGGCGGCAGATACGCGCGGCGCAATGGCTTTCACTGTTCCGCAAATACCTGCGCACCATCCTGGCCGCGACCGCCCGCCCCATGGTAAAATCTGCGTGGGCGCGGTAGCGATGGCGCGTCCCTCTGCTCAGGAGCCGCCATGGCCACGCTGCCACCCAAATTCGACATCACCCGGGACGAGATCGCCCGCGTCGTCGCCTCTTTCTACGACCTGGTCCGCCAGCATCCCGGCCTAGGCCCGGTCTTTGCCGCCCATGTCACCGACTGGCCCGCGCACGAGGAAAAAGTGACCCGTTTCTGGGCCAACGCGATCCTTTATGAAAGGGATTACGACGGCAATCCGCTGGTGGTTCACCGCGATGCGGGCAACGTCAAACCCGGCATGTTCGAGATCTGGCTGGGCCTGTTCGACTTGGTGCTGCGCAGTGAATTGCGGCCCGACCAGGCCGCCGCATGGTCGGAACTGGCGCACCGGATCGGCCGGTCGCTCCGCGCCGGGGTGGTCGAACGCGAAACCCTGCCGGGCGGCATTCCAAAACTACGCTGACGGATCGTCCGCCGCGGTATCCGCGGCGTTCTCGTCACCCTCGTCCTTATCCCTGCTCCACTGACGCTCCATCACGCGGTTCAGCCATGCCAGCGCCGCCAACGACAGGCCCAGCCCCATGAAGCTGGCCACGCGGATCAGGCCGGACAGCCCGGCCATGTCGATCAGGAACACCTTGGCGATGGTCAGCCCGACCCCCACCATGGCAAGTTTGCGCAACGCCACGCTGCGCCGCGCAAATGCGATGAACAGCAGCGCGAACGAAGTCAGCAAAAGCACGACCGTATAAGTATACAACTCGCCATCCTTGACGCCCAACTGCAGCCCGATAAACGGCCCTTGCCAAAGGTGCCGGATTTCCAGCGCCGCATAGCAGGACGCGGCCAGCCCGGAAAAGGCGACCAGCGGCTTGAACCCGCTGCCCGCGGGGGTGGACACTTTCCATGCGGCCACCGCAAAAACAGCGGCCATCGGCAGGAACGCCACAGCGAGGGAGCTGAAGACAGGCACGCCCAGCACCGGCTCTCGCCAGTTCAAGAGCGGGTTCGCGAAGGTGACCAGAAGCAGCGTGAACCCCAGCCCGACCAGCGTGAACAGCACCGCCAGAAGCCCGCGCAGCGTCTTGGCAAAGCGGCTGCCAACGCGCTGGCGATACAGTTGATTGGCGGCAGAGCCGAACCAGATCGCCGCCATGGGGCCGATCGCCCAGTGCTTGTCAGCATCGCTTTTGCCGATGGCCCGGATCAGCACAAGGTTGGCAAACACCGCCGCGACGGTCCAGACACCCGATTCAAGCATCACCCGCATGGCCGTGCCTTTGCGATGCGCCGCAAGGAACCATGCCGCCCCCATTAAGATCAGCGATCCGCCATAGGTCACGACCATTTCGGGAATGGGGGCATCCAGCGCCCGCTCGATACCCGGATCGATGGTCAGCCGATAGCCCAGGACCACCACGCCCAGTTGCACGAACCCGTCCAGCAATGGCAGATCGAACCGGCGGTCCAGCAGCACGACCAGCACCAGCATCACCCCCAGCGCCAGCGTCAGCGCCGCCTTGGTCAGCAGCAGGAACAGCGCCAGCGCGATCAGGACCAGCGCGGCAACGGCAAAGAAGCCGACGCGCAACAGCTTGTCCTCTCCCTGCGCCATGCGTGCCGTGCGCTCGGCCAGAAAGGTCAACAGCGCCGCGGCGGCGATGACATGCAGCGCCCAGCCATAGTCGCCCAACAGCATTTCCGGCTGCCACAGGAAGGATAGGATGAACAGAACCGTGGGCAGGAACACCGCCGCGCTAAGCGCGCGCGGCGTCAGGGTCAGGCCGCCCTCGGACCGTTCCGCCCAGATCATGCGCCAGAACAGCAACACTGTGCCAATGGCCCCCATCACCACAAGGATGGAATAGGTCATCGGCGGGGCGGTTTCCGGCGCGCGGGTCATGGCCTCTTGCGCCTGTCGCAGCAGCGGTCCGCCCTCTGCGCCGCCCGTTGCGATGGTGGCCAGGAATGCCGCGCCCGGCAGCACCGGCATTTCAACCAGCGCCGGCGCGCGCCGCATCCAGACCACGGCCAGAGCCATCATCGCCATCAAGAAGACCAGCGCCAGCAGTTCCATATCCGCCGTGCGCGTATCGGTCGCCACGACCCATCCCGCGAAACTGGATACTGCCATCATTCCGGCCACAAGCCGCGTGGGAAAATCGGGTAGCTTGCGCAGCGTGCCCTCGGCGCGGGGCATCAGCGCCACCATGAAACCTGGCCCATCATGCCCTGGCACCGCGCTGCGCACGGGAGTCGCGGTGGCGGCAACGGTGGTCAGCGCAAGGAATATCAGGAAATGCAGATCCCCTGCATCATCAAGGAACAGCAGGGTTGATCCGGCGACCGTGGCGATCAGCACCACGGCCGACACCCATGCCCAGCGTTTCACCGTGTCCACGGCCAGCCCCGCCAAGGCGATCAGCGCGAAATAATAGAAGAACACCCATGGCGCATCCGACGATCCGCCCACAAGGAAGGGCGCGGCACTTGCGCCGACAATGCCCACGGCGGCCAGCACCGGGCCATAGAACCAGCCCAGCAAGACCGCCAACGCCGAAACCGCCACCAGCCCCGCCAGCGCGGTGTCTGGTTCGATCAGGTTATACAGCCCGCGCGCCGCTAGTGTTCCAAGTCTGACA
>DFBX01000030.1 GCA_002366795.1 Rhodobacteraceae bacterium UBA3069
TCGCCTTGAATGCCGGGCTATGATTCCGGCGCGGTCGTCTTGCCATGGTCTTCTCCTTGCTCGCAGCATCATGCCGCTGTTGCGCAGAAAATCCACTTATCCCGGCTGTTCAGATTTTCGCAGCCACCTCTCAATGCCATTGGTGTGGGCCATATCGCGGACATATTCGCCAGCACAGTGGCGAACTGTCTTGTGGTCGAATCCGTGCTTAGGAAGGCTGCGGTAGGCTTTGAACTCATCAGTCACGACTGTTGCGCCTTCTGGGGCGTTGCCCTTGATGAAACTTACCAGCGTCGCCGCATTGGTACGCTCGACGGGTGTGGCGCGAACTTCGCCGTGTTGGTCGCGAATACCAACAACAGCAGTTTTGCCAACCGCACCACGACCAGCGCGTAGCTTCTTGTCAGCGTGTTTGTTGACCTCTTTGCCGCCCATGTAGGTTTCATCAACCTGAGTGTGGTCGCCCATATCGCCGTTATCTTTGCCACTCATCCATGTTTCGCGGATGCGCTGCGCAAGGAACCATGCGGTCTTCTGAGTGACGCCCAATTTACGGGCCATCTGGGTGCCAGGAATGCCCTTGCGGGCGCTGGTGAGCATGTAGATAGCCAGAAGCCACTTGATCAGGGGGAGGCGGCTCTCGGCCAATACCGTGTCTGTGCGGACGCTGAAATGCTTGCGGCACTCACGGCAGCGATAGGGCATGGGTTTGTGGTCTTTGCACTCAACAGCGTTGACTGATCCGCAATGACCGCAAACCGGCTCGTCACCCCAACGGCGCGCCTCAAAGAACTTCCGTGCCGCTTCTTCATCCGGGAACTTCTGGAAAAATTCGAAGGTGGAAAGCGTTTCTGGTTTCGGTTGCGTCATAGGACAGGCTAGCTAGATATATAGGCCCCAAAAATTATAACGTGCCGCTCTTGCCAATCGGTCAATTTTTCTCACGTTTGCCGGATCGCCAGTAAACAAAGGCTTTTCTGTTATGAGCCCATTTTGTCTTGGCGGTCATGCCGTGGCGGACGGTTTATTCGGCTGCTTGATAAACCGTGCGCGTGGGGAAGGGGATGTCGATTCCGCCAGCATCCAGCGCCTCTTTCACGGCGCGTTTCATATCGGCCTGGTACTGGAAGTAATCGCCGCTATCGACCCAGACGCGGGCCAGGAAATCGACAGAGCTGTCGCCGAGGTTGTTCACCTGCACAAAGGGTTCAGGATCGATTTTGGAGCGCGGATCGGCCATGATCGTGTCGCGGATGATCTGTTCGGCCTTTTTAAGGTCGGCACCGTAGCCCACGCCAAAGGTCCAGTTGGCGCGGCGGGTGGGATAGACCGAATAGTTGGTGATCGTGTTTCCCCAGACCTCGGAATTGGGGATGATGACCTGCACGTTTCCAAGGCTGGCGATTTCGGTGAAGTTCAGCGTGATGGATTTGACGGTGCCCATCTGGCCGTTCACTTCGACGAAATCGCCGTTCTTGATGGGTCGGAACAGGATCAGCATGACACCGGCGGCCACGTTGGACAAGGTGCCCTGAAGCGCCAGACCGATGGCCAGACCTGCGGCACCGATGACGGCGATGACGCTGGTGGTCTGCACGCCGAAAGTGTTGAGAATGAACAGCGCCGTAAAGCCGAGGATCGCGTATCCGGCCAGGTTGCCAAGAAAGGAAAACAGCGTGTCATCCAGTTTCGCATGCCGTTCGCCAATGGCGGCGATGCGCCGTTTGGCCCAGCCGGAAATCAGCAGGCCAAGGATCAGGATAAGGATCGCGGCCACCACCGACCCCACGATCGACGCCAGGAATTCAAGCGTCAGGTAGTCTGCAACGGTTTTCCCGTTCCAGATTTCAGTATTCAACAGGTCTTGCATCAGTGCTCCGTATTCAGCCCGTCCATTTTGCGGGCCAGTTTAGCGTCAAGGGCCGACAGGCCGTCCACGTCATGCGTGGTGAGCGTGACTTCGACCCTGTTATATACATTGCGCCACTCGGGGTGATGGTTCCATTTTTCTGCAAAAAAAGCGGCGTTGGTCATGAAGGCGAATGCCTCGGGGAAGTCTTCGAAGGTGAAAGTCTTGGTGATGGCGTCGCGATCTTCGACCATGGACCAGCCATTGGCCAGCAAGGGGTCAATCATGGCCTTGCGGCCCGTGTCTGACAGTTTCTCGGTCATTCCTGCTCCTCCTGCGGGGTGTTCCTGAAAGGGCCATATGAGGTTAGCACCTCGATCTCCTCGGCCATGGCGCTGCGTTCCTCGGCCAGGTATTGATCGACTGCGCGGGCAAAGCCGGGGTCGGCGATCCAATGGGCCGAATGGGTGGCGACGGGCAGATAGCCGCGTGCCAGCTTGTGTTCGCCCTGCGCGCCCGCTTCGACAGTGGCAAGCCCGTGGACGATGGCATAATCCATGGCGCGATAATAGCACAGTTCGAAATGCAGGCAGTCGTGATGTTCAAGGCAGCCCCAATAGCGCCCGAAAAGCCGGTCGCGCCCGATGAAATTCAACGCACCCGCGATGGGCCTGCCGTCGCGCAGGGCCAGCACCAGCAGGATGTCGTTGCGCATTGTGTCATGGGCGATGTCGAAGAAGGCGCGGGTCAGGTAGGGGCTGCCCCATTTGCGGCTGCCGGTGTCTTGGTAGAATTGCCAGAACGCATCCCAGTGCCGCGGCTGGATCGCTTCGCCGGTCGATTCGATGATCTCGCCGCCAAAGCCATTGGCGCGCTGGCGCTCCTTGCGGATGGATTTGCGCTTGCGCGATGCCAGCGAGGCAAGGAAGCCGTCAAAATCGGCGTATCCTTCATTTTTCCAATGATATTGCTGGGTGATGCGGTGCATGAGGCCCATTGCCTCTGCCGCCACCGCTTCTTCCTCGGTGCAAAAGGTGATGTGGAGGGAGGAGAATTGCTGTTCGGCGGTGAGTTGCACGGCCGCCTGCACTAGCGCGGATTGGCCCTGTGCCTCATGCCCCGGGTGGGTCAGCAGGCGGCGGCCCGTGGCGGGGGTGAAGGGCACGGCGATTTGGTGTTTTGGATAGTATCGCCCGCCTGCACGCTCGTAGGCATGGGCCCAGTTATGGTCGAAGATATATTCGCCCTGACTGTGCGTCTTGGCGAAAAGCGGCGCGGCGGCGATGACCTGACCGCCGCTGCGGGCCACCAGGTAACGCGGGTGCCAGCCCGATCCTTCGCCGACCGATCCGCTTTCCTCCAGCGCTGACAAAAACCGGTGCGTGGTGAAAGGGTCAAACGCGCGACCGCCATCTGCCGCCTCGGGTGCGGCGCAGGCATCCCATTGCGCGGGCGCGATCTGCGCCAGAGAGGACAGAACCTCTATTTCCACCACGTCGCCGGTCATTTTCGTCCCTGTCTTCTCTTGCTTAAGGTGGGGCCGCTTGGCAGCGGATCAAGCAACCCGTTCAGGGGATCGGCGCATCGTAGCCTTCGAAGGTGATGTTATGGGCGTGTTTGCGCGCCTGTGCCTCTTCCTCGTGCGATTTGACGGTCCAGCACAGCAAATCGGCACCGCGGCGCACCAGATCCTGCACCCGGTCGCGGCCCAGATCATTGGCCTCGTGGCTGATGAAGGTTGCTTTCACATGCTCGTAATCGGGGATCTCGCGCAGGCGGTCCAGCGTGCCAGCGGGCAGGGGATACCATTGTTCGGGGCGGAAGGCGGATGTTGTCAGCCCGCGCGGCAGTTCGGGCAGAAGGATACCCAGTTTCAAAACCGTTTGCGGGTTGAAGGACATAAGGGCCACGGGTCCGTCATAGTTTTGCAAAGCCTGTGCCGCGGCGGCCTCCAGTTGGCCAACGGCGGCGCCCATGGCCCCGTCCTGATCCTTGACCTCGATCAGGAGTGGTACGCGGCCGGCGACCTGTTCCAGAACCTGTTCCAGCGTTGGCACGGTGTCGCTGCCGCCCTTCAGCGGTATGCGCTGCAACTCGGTAGAGGTGCGCTGGCGGATCGGCCCGTCTTCGATGGTCAGGCGACCAAGGTGGTAGTCGTGGAACACCATGGCCTGCCCGTCAGCCGACACTTGCAGGTCGATCTCGATCCCGTAGCCAAGCGCGATTGCCGCCTCGATCGCGGCGGGCGAGTTTTCGGGGCGGCCATCGGTGGCATCGTGCAGGGCGCGATGCGCCAGCGGGGCCTTGAAAAAGGCATCGGGCAGGCGGGTCATTTGATCTGGAAAATCGCCTCGATTTCGACGGCGACGCCCAGCGGAAGCGATGCGGCGGACACGGCGGAACGGGCGTGGCGGCCCTTGTCGCCCAGTGCCGCGACCATGAAATCGGACGCGCCGTTGACGACCTTGGGTTGTTCGGTGAAATCGGCGGTCGAGTTTACGAAGCCCACCAGTTTGACGACCCGCACCAGCCGGTCCAGATCGCCGCCGCAAGCGGCCTTGGCTTGGGACAGCAGGGCGATGGCGCAGGTCTTGGCAGCCTTCGCGCCTTCCTCGGTTGTCATGCTGGCACCCAGCTTGCCGGTGATCAGCCCGTCTACCCCGTTAGAGATTTGCCCGGAAACATGTACCAAGTCGCCGACTTGCACGAAGGGCACGTAATTGGCGGCGGGCGCGGGGGCCTCGGGCAGTGTAACGCCCAGTTCGGCAAGGCGGGTTTCGATGGCGCTGGTCATGGCGGACTCCGTTTTCAGGCTTGCATTCGCGGCAGAGGCTAACGGCAGGCCGCGCGCTTGGAAAGGGGGAAGAAAGGCAAGCCCCCTGATTGGATGGCCGCGCAATCCGTCCTAAATTCCCGAAACGGTTCCGACAAGACAAAGGTATGGGCAGCGGGGGCAGTCGGCCCCCGCCCTTATCATTACCCCTCGCGGAAGGCCTTTGCGAAATAGTCGGTAAACGGTTTCAGCAGATAGGCCAGCGGGGTGCGGTCCGCGGTGCGGATATATGCCTCGACCGGCATGCCGGGGATCAGGGTCGTGCCCTCGGGCAATTTTTCCTGCTCGCCCTCGGACAGGATGATCTGCGTACGGTAAAAGGACATTCCGGTGCGCTCGTCGCTGAACGCATCGGCAGAAACCTGGCTGACGCGGCCCATCAGTTCGGGTGTCGTGCGCTGGTCGAAGGCCGAGAAACGCAGCACGACGTCCTGCCCGGCGAAAACTTGGTCGACATTGATGGTTTCGATCCGCGCCATGATGATCAGCGGGCGGTCCTGCGGGACGATATACAGCACCGGATCGGCGGGCCGGATGACCGAGGCGGGGCCGAACACTTCAAGCCCGTAAACCACGCCACCGACGGGCGCGCGGATGTCCAGCCGGTTCAGTTGCTCCAGCAGGGCGCGGCGCTGTTCGGCCAGTTCCAATTCGCGGAATTGCAGGTCACGCAGACGGGTGATCGCTTCTTCGCGGCGGGCGGTGCCCAGTTTGATGACCTCGATGTCGATTTCGGTCATGCGGCCTTCGGCCTGGGCCTTTTGGGCGGTCAATTCGCCCACCTGACCTGACAGGCGTGCCTCTTCGCGTTGCAGGGCCAGCACGCGGCTGGCTTGGGCCAGGCCACGATCCAGCAGCGATTGCTGGTCGCTCAGTTCCTTTTTGATCAGGGATAGCTGCGCGGTCAGCGCGGTTTGCTGCGCGGCGATGCCTTCGACCTGATTGGCGATCTGGTCGCGGCGTTTGCCCAGTTGGTCGATCTCTTGGCCGATGGATTCGGCGCGGGCGACCAGCAGGCGGTTCTGCCCGTCGATCAAGGACCGAACGTCGGCGGATTTTTCGGCAGCTTCCAGCAGGACCGGATCATATTCGGCGGTCGCGCTGTCGTCGCGTTCGGCATCCAGGCGGCCACGGCGGGCCATCAGTTCGAAAAGCTGTCCTTCGATGATCGCCAATTCCGAGGCAAGCTGCGTCGGGTCCAGCCGGATCAGCACATCGCCCGCTTCGACGACGTCGCCTTCCTTGACCAGCAATTCTTCGACCACGCCCCCATCGGGGTGCTGCACGACCTGCCGGTTGCGGTCCACTTCGATCCGGCCCGAGGCGATGATCGCGCCAGAAATATTGGTCAGCGTCGCCCAGGCGCCAAAGCCGCCCACAAGCACCAGCAGCGCAATCAGGCCCATCATCAGCGGCCAACGGGCGGAAAAGCCCTTGTCGTCGGGCAGTTCCGGCGGAGTGGGTGGCGTGGCCTTGGCGCTGGCCGCGGCCATTTTCAATTCCTTGGGGGCGGTTTTCGCCGCAGCGGGCTTGGCCGGTGCCGTGGTGGCAGGCCGTTCCGGCGCTTCGCCGCCGCCCTTGGTTGCGAACAACACTTCGGCCTTCTTGCCTTGGTCTTTGCTTTCGGGGCGGGTCATCGCACGCCTCCCTTGTCGCCGGCTTGCTGGATTTGCTGGTGGTTCTTGACCACCTCGCGCAATACTTCGTCCTTGGGCCCAAAGGCCACGCGTGCGCCACCTTCCAGCATAAGCAGCATGTCGCATTCCTGAATGGCGGCAGGGCGGTGCGCCATGATCAGCGCCGATTTGCCTTCGGATTTCATCGCGCGGATCGCCTGGTTCAGTGCCGTGGAGCCATCGTTGTCGAGGTTCGAGTTCGGCTCGTCCAGGATTAGGATCTGGGGATTGCCATACATGGCGCGGGCCAGGCCGATGCGCTGGATCTGCCCGCCGGACAGCCGCCCGCCGTTGGAGGTGACGCGGGTGTCGTAGCCACCGGGCAGTTTCAGGATCATCTCGTGTGCGGCGGCCTTCTTGGCGGCGTCGACCACGGCGGCGGCGTCGGGGTTGGCCGACAGCTTGGCGATATTCTCGGCAATGGTGCCGTCGAACAGCTGCACGCGCTGCGGCAGATAGCCGATGTGTTGACCCAGAACGCTGGGTTCATATTGGTCCAGCGCCGCGCCATCCAGACGGATCTTGCCACCCGCGCAACGCCAAACGCCGGTCAGCGCCCGCGCAAGCGTGGATTTACCGGCACCCGACGGCCCGATCACGCCCAGCGCCTGACCGGGTTGCAGGGTAAAGGACACCATCCGCAGGCTGGCCTGCGCCTCGCCCGGCGGCACAACGGTGGCTTGCTGCACGTCCAGCAGGGCGCGCGGGGTGGGCAGGGCGGTTTTGGGTTGTTCGGGCGGCACTTCGCCCAGCAATTCGGAAAGATTCCGCCAGCCTTTCATGGCGCGTTGCACCATGGCCCATTGGCCGATGGCCAATTCGATCGGCGCCAGTGCACGGCCCATCAGGATCGAACCCGCGATCATCGCGCCAGGGGTCAGTTCGGCCCGCAGCACCAGCAGCGCGCCAAGGCCCAGCATCGCCGATTGCAGAAGCATCCGAAAGGTCTTGGTGATAGTGGCAAAGGTGCCCGCAAGGTCGGATGCCGCGATCTGCCCCGTCAAGGACCGGCTTCGCGCGGTTTGCCAGCGGTCGAAGGCGGCGTCGCGCATCCCCATGGCTTGCACCATTTCGGATTCGCTGCGGATCTGTTCGGAAATCGCCTCGGAGGCGACATTGGCCATGTTGGCGCGGCCCACCGGCACACGGGTGTAAAGCTGGTTCAGGATGGTGACGACGATCAGCACCAGACCGCCCGAAATGGCCAGATAACCAAGCCACGGGTGGAAGATGAAGATGCCGAGCAAGAATAGCGGTGTCCACGGAATGTCGAACAGCGCCATCAACGCCGGAGAGGTCATAAGCCGCTGCACTGATTCGAGATCGCGCAGGCCGGTCTGGGTTTTTTCGTCGGGGGCGATGGCCGATTTGCGGATCACCGCATCGAAAACGCGCCGGTCAAGGCGGGCCTGAAATTTGGCCCCGACCCGCGCCATGATGCGCGAACGTGCATAATCCAGCACGCCCATGGTGCCGTAAAGGAACAAGACCAGCACCGACAGGCCGATCAGCGTTTCGATCGAACGCGACCCCAGAACCCGGTCATAGACCTGCAGCATGTAAAGCGGTCCGGTCAGCATCAGCATATTGGCAAAGAAAGAGAATATCGCCACGAACCAGTAAAGACCGCGGCTTTCCTTGCGGGCCTCGCGAAGCTCGTGCTTGCCTGCTTCCAATTTTCTGTTTTGCATTTGCGTCTTTCCGCCGTTGGGTTCCGGCATCTTCTCTAAAACTTTTTTGTGCCTTGCGGCTGTTGTAAACTTGGCGCACGCATTAATGTCGCCAAACTGCCACAGGTTCTACGCTTTCCCGTAAGGATGGCTGTGATCGGCGTTAGCAATATCTAAAACGGGTCTTAATAGGAAGAGATCGGAATTTCCATTGCCAGTATTCCATATCAACGTATCCGGGCGCACCCTGTTTGTCGCCCTGCTTGCCGCTTTGACATTGTCGGCCTGCGCCCCGCGCGGGACAGTGGGCACGGGTGGTATCGACGATCCATATGAGTCAATCAATCGCAAAACCCATGCGTTCAACCGTGGCCTTGACCGCGCTTTCGTGCGGCCTGCGGGTACGGGCTATGCCTCGGTCGTGCCGGATGACATCCAGGACAGTGTCAGTAACGTGGCCGACAACCTTGGCGGCCCGCAACTGGTGGTGAACAACCTGTTGCAGGGCGATCTGCCCGGCGCGTTGAAGAATACCTATCGTTTCGTGGTCAACACGACGCTGGGATTCGGCGGCATGTTCGACGTGGCCGCCGATTTCGGGGTCGAGGAAGTGGACACCGATTTCGGCGCGACCCTTGCGAAATGGGGCGTCAGGGAAGGTGTCTATGTGGAATTGCCGGTGCTTGGCCCCTCGAACGAACGGGACGCGGTCGGCAAGGTGGTGGACATCTTTACCGATCCCTTGGGCTATGTGTTGGCCCGCCCCGAGAAATACTATCGCTACGGCGTCAAGGGCGCGGATATGCTGGGCAAGCGCGGCCGCCATGCGGAGCTGATCGATTCAATCCTGTATGACAGCGCGGATAGTTATGCGCAGGCGCGGATGATCTACCTGCAAAACCGCCGTTACGAACTGGGTGCATCGACCGAAGAACTGTACACAGACCCCTATGCGACTGGAACTGCGGCTGCGGACCCCTATATGGACCCCTATGCCGACCCTTATGCGGAGTGACCCCGAGATGAGTAACAAGACCCTGACCCGACGCAAGATGATGGCCCTGATGGGGGCCACGGGTATTGCCACGGTGTTCGGCGGCCTTTTCGCTGCCGCCCCGGCATTCGCCGGAAGCGAGGCGTCTTCCAAGGCACTGGTCGACAAGGCTGTGGCCGCGATCAACCGCGTGATCGCCTCGGGCAAGTCCGAAAGCGCCATGTACCGTGATTTCGAGCGTATTTTTGCCGATTACGCCGATCTGCCGACCATTGCCCGCTACGCGCTGGGTGTGGATGCGCGCCGTGCGTCCCCGGCGCAAATGAACGCCTTTACCAAGGCTTTCGCGCGCTACATTTCGGTCAAATACGGCAAGCGGTTCCGCGAATTCATCGGTGGCAAGATCGAGGTGAACGCTTCCCGCAAGATCAAAAGTTTTTTCGAGGTCAAGACCACCGCCATCCTGCGCGGACAGTCCCCGTTCGAGGTGGTGTTCCTTGTCTCCGACCGGTCCGGTCGCGACAAGTTCTTCAACCTTTTCATCGAAGGGGTGAACATGCTGCTGACCGAACGCACGGAAATCGGTGCGATGCTGGACAAGCGCAAGGGCAATATCGATGCGCTGGTCAGGGATCTGGTCGCGCTGGGCTGATTGCCGCGCAACGGAATTGAAGAGGGCCGCTCCGGCTTTGGGGCGGCCCTTTTTCTTGCTTAGCGCGTGTTGTCGCCTTGCGGCGGGCGGTCGGGGCCGGTGTTGCCGCCGCCAACCGGACCGATCAGCACGCCGCCGCCGGGGTTGCCGGTTCCGCCGCTGGACCGGTTGCCGCCACCGAAAAGCCCGCGCAAAAGGCGTTCAATGTCCGACCCGCTGTTCTGCGGCACCGGTTTCACCGGCGCATTGCGGGCGGGGATCGGGTTCAGCATGGGCAGCGGTTTTGGCGGCATACCCTCATGCACGCGGATCATGGTTTCGTGCCATATGTTCGACGGCAGGCCCGACCCGGTGACGCCCTTCAATGGGGTGTTGTCATCATACCCCATCCAGACGCCCGCCACATAATCGGCGGTAAACCCGATAAACCATGCATCGCGGGCGGCCTGCGTGGTGCCGGTCTTGCCCGCCACTTGCCGGTCATCCAGATTGGCGCGGGTGCCGGTGCCGCGCGTGGCGACCTGGTGCATCATCCAGGTCAGCTGTTGCGCGGCGTCCTCGGAAATCACCCGCTCGCGGACACCGCCGGTGGTGGTCATCAAAGGTTCTGCATCGCCCTGCATCCGTAGTTCTACAAGCCCGTAGGGTTCCACGGCAGAGCCGCCGTTCAGGATGCCCGCATAGGCGCCCGTCATTTCGATCAGGGTGCTTTCCGACGCGCCAAGCGCCAGCGCCGGACTCGCCGCCAGATCGCTTTCGATCCCGAAATCGGACGCGACCTTGCGCACCGGGTCCAGCCCGACGGTTTGGGCAACTTTTACGGCGGGAATGTTCAGCGACGCGCGCAGCGCCTCTGTCAGGGTGACGGGGCCATGGAACTTCCTGTCATAGTTCTTGGGGCACCATCCGCCCGATCCGGGAATGTCGACGCAATAGGGCGCGTCGTCGATCAGGTCCATCGGGCTGTAGCCCATGTCCAAAGCGGTGGCATAGACAAATGGTTTGAACGCCGACCCGGTCTGGCGCAGCGCCTGCGTCGCGCGGTTGAACGCGCCAACCACCTTGGTCTTGCGCCCGCCAACCATGGCGCGCACGGCCCCGTCGGCGGACATGACGACAATTGCCGCCTGCGCTTTCGATCCGGGGCTGACCTTGGTTTCAAAGATCACTTTCAGCGCCTCTTCGGCGGCTTTCTGGATGCGCGGGTCCAGCGTGGTGCGAATAACCACGTCCTCGGTCGTGTTGCGGGTAAAGAATTCAGGGCCGGAGGACATGACCCAATCGGCGAAATAACCACCCGCCTTGGCCTCGGCGGCCTCGGACAGTCGGGCGGGGTTGTCGATGGCATCTTGCGCCTGCGCGGCGGTCAGGTAGCCTTGATCCTCCATCAGGCGGATCACCACACCCGCCCGGTTCTGTGATCGTTCAAGGTTCGCCGTGGGCGCCAGTGTGGAAGGTGCTGTGAGAAGGCCGGCTAGGATCGCCCCCTCGGCCACGGTGGCCCGGGCCGCAGGTTTGCCGAAAAACCGCTGCATCGCCGCCTCGGCCCCGTAGGCACCGCCGCCCATGTAGGCGCGGTTGAGGTAGATGCTGAGGATCTCGTTCTTGGTGTACTTAACCTCCATCGCCATGGCAAAGATCGCTTCCTTGATCTTGCGTGTCAGCGACGATCGACGGCAATCGGCCTCGTATGCGGCCTCGTTTTCCCACTGGTCGGGGTCATAGGGCCGCCCGAAACAGATCAGCTTGGCGACCTGCTGCGTGATGGTGGACCCGCCATGGCCGGACAAAGGCCCGCGCCCTTCGCGCAGGTTGATCCGCACGGCCGAGGCGATGCCGCGAGGGCTGACGCCAAAATGGCGAAAGAACCGTTTGTCCTCGGTCGCGACGACCGCATTCTTGAGGTCGGGCGACACGCTGTCGGCCGTGACGACGCCGCCAAACTGGTCGCCGCGCCATGCAAATTCCATACCGTTCGAATCCAGCATGGTGACAGATCCCTTGGCGCGCCCGTCCATCAGGTCGGACAGTTCCGGCAATGTGGCCGAGGTGTAGAAAACCGCCAGCGCGATGATCGTGGCGACGATCAATCCGCCGCGCCAGAACAACCCCCAAACCAGCCGCACCACCAGTCGCACCAGAGCCAGCGGCCATGCGATGATCGGGTTGCGCTTGCGCACGGGTTTGCGCGGCGTGGGCTTTCGTTTCGCCTTGGATTTGGATGCAGCTTTCTTGGGCGCGGCTTTGCGCGGCGCCTTGCCATACCGTTTGTCCGCCACCAATGGCGGTCTTTTCCGACCTGAATCACTCATCCTGAAGCCCTGCCCGGCACCTGTTGTTTTGGCGATCATACGCGCCGCAAGCCGGATTGTTGAGCGTTTCAATCCCATTTGCGCGTTTTTGTTGTGATTAAAATATAGGCCAAAAGTGCGTTCTGCACAAAAATTGATCATATTGAGCCAGAATCAAGCCTGTTTGGGCGGCGTTTTCTTCCGTTTCCGGCCCGCGTGCCGCTTTTCTGTAGTTGCAAGACGGACGGGGAGCATCCCGGCCAAAATCTAAACAAGGGGATCACAGTGAAACTCATCATTGCGACGATCAAACCGTTCAAGCTGGAGGAGGTCCGCGAGGCGCTGACCGAAATCGGCGTCCGCGGGATGATGGTAACCGAAATCAAAGGCTTCGGCTCTCAATCCGGCCACACGGAAATCTATCGCGGTGCGGAATACGCCGTGAACTTCGTGCCGAAAATCAAACTGGAACTGGTCGTGCAGGAAGCGATGGCCGACCAGGTCGTCGAGAAAATCACCACGACCGCCCGCACCGGCAAGATCGGCGACGGCAAGGTCTTCGTTCTGGATGTGGCGCAGGCCGTGCGGGTGCGCACCGGCGAAACCAACGAAGACGCGGTCTGAGCCGCACAAGGGATTTTCGGGGAAAGGAAATGCAAATGAACCGTATCACCAAACTGGCTCTGCCGCTGGCGCTGACCGCGCTGCCGAGCCTTGCAATGGCGCAGGACGGCCCGACACCGGGCGTCAACGCCTCGACCGACTCGGTCTTTATCTTGAATTCGCTGCTGTTCCTGATCGGTGGCTTTCTGGTGTTCTGGATGGCAGCCGGCTTTGCCATGCTCGAAGCAGGCTTGGTGCGTTCCAAGAACGTGACCATGCAGCTGACCAAGAACATCGCGCTGTTTTCGCTGGCCGCGATCTTTTACTACCTGATCGGCTATAACCTGATGTACCCGCTGGGCACTTGGATGTCCGAGGGCATCCTGTCGGGCGTCTGGGGCCCTGCCGTTCTTGAAGTTGTGGGCGTGACCGCCGATGGCGCGGACGACTACTCCTACGCTTCGACCGGCTCTGACTTCTTCTTCCAGCTGATGTTCTGCGCCACCACCGCGTCGATCGTTTCGGGCACCCTAGCCGAACGTATCAAGCTGTGGCCCTTCCTGGTGTTCATCATCATCCTGACTGCCGTGATCTACCCGCTGCAAGCGTCGTGGAAATGGGGCGGTGGTTTCCTGGATGCGATGGGCTTCCTGGACTTCGCAGGTTCGACCGTCGTGCACTCCGTGGGTGGCTGGGCCGCTCTGATGGGCGCGCTGATCCTCGGCCCGCGTATCGGCAAGTATAAAGACGGCCGCACGATCCCGATCCCCGGTTCGAACCTGACCCTTGCTACGCTGGGTGCGTTCATTCTGTGGCTGGGTTGGTTTGGTTTCAATGGCGGCTCGCAGCTGGCCATGGGCACCGTGGGTGATGTGGCTGACGTGTCGCGCATCTTTGCCAACACCAACACTGCGGCCGCAGGTGGCGCAATCGCAGCCCTGATCCTGACGCAACTGCTGTACAAGAAACCGGACCTGACCATGGTGCTGAACGGTGCGCTGGCCGGTCTGGTGTCGATCACCGCAGAACCGCTGACCCCCTCGCTGGGCGAAGCAACCTTGATCGGTATGGTTGGCGGCGTGATCGTGGTCTTCGCGGTGCCCTTCCTGGACAAGCTGAAAATCGACGATGTGGTCGGTGCCATCCCGGTTCACCTGCTGGCAGGCATCTGGGGCACCTTGGCTGTTCCGCTGACGAACTCGGACGCATCCTTCGCTACGCAGATCACCTCGATCGTAATCGTTGGCCTGTTCGTTTCGATCGTCTCTGCGGTTGTCTGGTTCATCATCAAGGCCACCATGGGCCTGCGTGTGGACGAGGAAACCGAGATCAACGGTCTCGATATGGCCGAGATGGGAATGGAAGCCTATCCTGAGTTTTCGAAAGGCTGACCCTCCTTCCTGTCAGCTTTAAGAAACCTGCCCGGGCGTTCGCGCCCGGGCTTTTTACGTTTTGAAAGGTATAAAACGGGAAGAGGGGGCCAGCCCCCTCGTTCATTTGGCAGGCAAATGAACTCACCCTCGGAGTATTTTAGGCAAACTGAAAGTAACGGGTTTTTAAGGTTAAGAGGGTATTGATTCCACTGCGGAACAGGCTGGAGAGCCGATGGCCGCGCAAAGTGAAAATGCCCCGATGCATAAAGAAGCTCCGACGAAGGTTCGGCCGGTTTTGTTTCGGGGCATTGATTGGCCGCGTAGAAGATGCCGGCTGGCGACATAAATGTGAGGGCAGAACGCTTAGCGTTTCATTTTGCTGAAAATACTCTTGCCGAAGGCGATGGGGGGCGGGGGCCGAGCGAAGCGAGGCCCCCGCCCCCCGCGGCGACGCGCGGCGCAATATTTCATGCAAGTTGGATCAAGCGCCCATCTTTTCGGGTGCGCCTGATGCCATGTTGGTGCCGATATAGGGCTGCTTCGCTTCTTTCCACGCGCCGAACCCGCCCTTCATATGGGCGACCCTTTCGATCCCAGCGGCTATCGCTGCCCGGGCCACCTTTTCCGACCGCACACCAGAGCCGCAATGGAACACGATCCGCTTGTCGTTTTGCCCCGGTAGCTTTTTGGCTTTGAAGAAAGCTAGGTGTTTGATCCCAAGGTTT
>DFBX01000010.1 GCA_002366795.1 Rhodobacteraceae bacterium UBA3069
TGCCTTGAGTGATTTGAAGAATGTTTCAACCATGGAATTGTCGTAACAATTGCCTTTTCCGCTCATCGATACCTCAAAGCCATGTTTGGACAGGCGCTTCTGATAGTCGCCTGAACAATATTGCGACCCGCGATCCGTATGATGAATGCAGCCCTTACCAGGACCCCGAACAATACGGTGAAGTCGTGTGGCGCTTCGCCGCCGAGGCCGCAGAGCGCGCCGCCGAGTTCCGTTTTCACCCCACTCAAACTGTCGAACCACAAGACGACGGCAGTTTGATCGTCAGGTTTCAAGCTTCAGGCTGGCTGGAAATGGCGTGGCATCTCTATCAATGGGGCGACAAGGTGGAAGTCTTGATGCCCGAAGGTCTCCGCGTTTTGGTGGCGGGCCATCAGAGGTCGGATTTCGACGCTCTGCCTTGATCATTTTGAATAGGAATTAACGATGAAAAATAGCCTCGACCATGCGACACTGAAGGCAAAACAACGCGCCATTCGTGACGACTTTCCCGAAACCATGGGGCTGCGTGCCCATCGTGCCATCAGTTGGATCGGTCGCGCAGAGGCTTGTAGCGATGATGACGATGCCCGCTTCATTTTCCTCTGGATTGCTTTCAACGCCGCCTATGCCGACGAGCAGGAATTCCAGACTGCGGCCTCGGGTGAACGCGCCGCTTTTGTCGACTACTTCGGGAGGCTTGTCGCTTTGGATAATGAGCGGCGCATTTACATGGCGCTCTGGCAGCGGTTCTCGGGGCCGGTTCGGATGCTTATGGAAAACCGCTATGTTTTCAATCCGTTCTGGCAGCACCACAACGGAATCGATGGTTTCGAGGATTGGGAGGACCGCTTCAAGGCTTCTGCCAGATCCTTCGCGCAGTCGTTTCAGGCCGGTGACACAGCGCGTGTTCTGAGCTTTGTCTTCGACCGGCTCTACGTTCTACGCAACCAGCTTGTTCACGGCGGTTCGACCTGGAATAGCGGAGTAAACCGAGCGCAGGTTCGGGATGGCGCAGAAATTCTCGGTTTTCTGATGCCTGTGTTCGTCGACATCATGATGGAAAATCCCAATGAAAACTGGGGCCAACCGTTCTATCCAGTCGTCGAATGAGTGCGGGTTCAGATGTCGGTCCGACAGGCTCAAATTGACGTGCAAACCCGAGCCTGCTCCCGCATCACCGCATAGTCGCCCATCATCTCGGCGACGGCTGATCCATCAGGCAAAAGTGCCAATTCCTCAGCTGCCCGCGCCTGAAACTCCCGACTGTATTCCACGACCGGCGGACATGCCGATACGCCGTTCGCATCAAAACCCGCCGTCGCGCAGCCGGTCAACCAGTTCGCCCCGATCACGAGGACGGCGAGCCGCAGCCTCAAGCATCCGGCGTTGGATTTCATTGGCTTTCTCCGTTGTCTCGAGGCGTTCGATGAGCCGACCTGTTCGCTCTCCGGCGCGGCGTAGCAACAGCAGGAACAAATTGATGGTGAGGGCGATCGCACCATAGCGCAGTGCGGCCCGCATCCACGGGCTTGCGGCGATCCCACCGAGCAAAGTGGCAATCATCGTTGCCCCCGCTTCCAGTCGTTGAGCCGCGCGAAAACCGTGACCGCGATGCCCGCCAACGCCACGGCGATGAAAACCCATCGCAGTGTGTCGAGGTAAGGCACCAGCGGCAGGACGGCGGTTTGGGTTTCGGCCAGCACGTTTTGCGCTACCTCGACCCCTGCCGCGCCCAAGGTGGCCACTCCCGCCGCCCCGCCACCTTTCATGGTGCGACTTTGAGCCAGAACCTCGCGCACAGGCGCAGTGTCCTCTGCAAATGCCGTCGCCCGGACCGGGAAGCGTTCGCCCCATTGGCGGGCGGGTCCAAGATCGACATGCATGAACCCCGAACGAGGGTAGAAGCCGAAGGGTATTTGCCGTGGCGGTCTTGGTGGCTTCCTTGTTTGTGTTGTCCCAATAGACCTTTTCACCTGCGGACCAGGCCTAGGACGCGACCTTCGTCAGATCGAAGACACCGATCAGCGCGACCTCAAGCGTCTCCGCGTCGGCGGCATCCCCGGCGGCCACGCCGAAGATGGAACCGACAAGCAGGCCGTCGCCGGATGTGACCGAATACGGCGCGGTCAGGGTAATTGTGTTGCCGGGTTGGACGTAGTTTTTCATTGCGGGATCCTTTGCAAAAGGGAACGGGCGGCCCGAATGGACCGCCCGTAAAAAATCAGATGTCAGGGTTGGCGCGATTTACGCGCCCGGGTTCTTGTAGAGGCCGCGCCAGTCGATGGCCTTGGCGCCGAAGTCGAGGCGGCACTTGATCTCGACGCCGTCCACGTCGAAGCCGTTGTGCGTCTCGATGTAGGCGCCCTTCGATCACGATATGATCGACGAGCCAGCTTTCCAGCCCACGGCCCCAAGCCCAGACATCGACCTCGATCCGGTCTTTCTGGACATCCGCGCCTGCGGTCAGGAACAGCCCGCCCGCAGGCACAATGCCCGGTTTCCAGCGTTCCCGCTGGTCGTAGAGCCGCTGCCAGTCCGGTGCTTCGCCGGTTTCGACCCATGTTTCGCCGAGGATCGTATTTCGGAATGCCTTGATTGCCTCGTCGGACCCTTGAGCCGCGTCCCAGGCCCGTACGATCCGCTCCCAGCTCAGCCAGCCAATGGGCGAATAGAGCGCCGAGAGGTGATAGCCGACGGTACCGGGGTCGGCGGCCGTGGCGGTCGCCCGCCATTCGCCGCATTCTAGCATCGTCGTCTTCTGGTGCTCCGCGATGGGCGTCTCGCAGCCCTCGCAGTGATATTCTGCCGTCTCCGGCCGACCCTTTTGCCAGCGCAGACGCTCGAACTTCAGCCACTGCTCCTGTCCGCAATTCGGACATGGCACGAAGAACCGGCGCTGGTCGCTCGCCTCGAATTCTCGCTCGATCCGGGAGAGCCCCCGAATTGTCGGCGTTGAGACCAAGAAGACCTTGCGCCTATGGGCAAATGTCAGTGACCGCGCCTCGGCCAACGTGACAGGATCGCCTTCCTCGTCGGCAGAGGCCGGATAAGCGTCGACCTCATCGAGGAAGATGTAGCGCGCCGGGGTCGAGCGGAGCCCGACCGCCGAGTTCGCGCCCGTCATGATCAGGATGCCGCCCGCGAATTCCTTGGACAGCATGGTGTTGCCCGCATCGCGCGAGCGCGCCGGTTTGACCCGATCGCGAAGCTCCGGGCTCTCGTCAATCAGAGGATCGATCCGCTGCCGCGAGTTGCGTTTCGCCAATTCCACCGTTGGCTGGACCGCCAGCATGGGCCCCGGCGCCTGGTCGATCGCGAAGCCAATCCAGTTGTTGCCCGCTTCGGTCGCACCGACCTGCGCCGCCTTCATGAACACGATCCGCTGTGTCGGATCACCCGGGCTCAGCCGATCCATGATCTCGCCCATATAGGGCGTGCGCGCCGTGCGATACCGGCCCGGTTCGGCCGACGCGCGGCCCGACAGCATCCTGTGCCGATCTGCCCATTCCGACAGGGTCAGGTCCGCATCCGGCGTGAGGCCCGCGCCCCAGGCGCGCAAGATCTCCGCCGCACCGTCAAACTCAAATGCTTCGTCACCGGAGATCAGGTTTGACCTCGGCAAGATCGTCGAGTTGGGCACGGACATGTTTCTCCAGAACCTTCTGCATCGCGGCGGGTTCGACGCCCAGATCAGCCGCCATCAACGCCGCCGCGCGGGCGGGCCAGTTAACCCAGACATCGCGCTCCTGCCGCGCCAGCCGAAACACCAGCGACAGCGCACGCGCCCGGTCGATCAACTCGCCCTTGAGCTTTTGCAGTCGGATGCGGCGTTCCTGCGCCTTCAGCACCTCATTCGCGGTCTTGGCCTGCAGAAACGTGGTGCCACTGCCGACCGGCGGTGCCGCCAGCCCCTGTTCACGGAGCGTTTCGCCCACGGCGGAGACCGCCGCCTCTGGGACGGGCTTGAGTTTCGGATGCTGCGCTTTGCGGGTCTTGGACGGATCCGTGGCTTGAGCGCGCAAGGCATCGCTGGCCACCGCGTCGATGCTGCCATCGCCGTGCAGCACCAGCCGCCCTGTCGCCTTGGCCTTCTGGATCGCACCGCGCGAGAGGCCGACGCGGGCGGCATACTGGCGCTCGCTCAGCCCCTCCATTGCGCTCTCCGATTATCATTCAAAATCATGTGCTTATGTAGTTGATATGCCTCCCCACGAGAGCGAACGTGATCCTACGAAAACGATGCAACTCACCACGGAGCCGCCACGATGACCCGCCTGAACCCGATCACCACACCCCGCCACCAACTGCGCGCCGAGAAGGCCGCGCGGAACAAGGAGGCAGCGCTCAACGCCTTCGTCGGAAAAAAAGCCGAGATCGACGTGATGTTGGCCAGACTTCAGGGGCTGAGCGACGATCACTTTAACGCCGACCCCGACGAGGTGAATTGGGGCCATGTCGGCACGCTTGAGCATTACGCCAGCCTCCTGAAGCGCATCACCGACAGCGCTTTCAGCGAGGGTGAGCACGCGGAATGACCGGAGCCAGCGCCATGGAAACCAGCACCATCCGATTGCCGATCCGCAAGCTGCCCGATCACTTCGACAGAAGCCGTATCACCACGGTCCTCGACGAGATCGAATGCGCATTGATGGACGAAGGCGGTGTTTACGGGCGCGGCCATGCCGACAGCATGACTATCACCATCGAAGTTCCGACCGATCAGTTGATCAATGCAGCCGCCTGTCTGAAAGACCTCGGCCTGATCTGAACCGCGCGACCGCGCAAACCTGCCCCGCACCTGCGGGGCTCGCCATGTTTCGCTACTACAAGGGCTGCGTAGTCGCGAGCTTTTATGATCTGCGCCGGTGTGAAAGACATTTGTTAGGGACCTCTCGTCGTGAGGTCAGGACATCCGTCCGAAAAAGTTATCCACAGGCAGGTCGACTGAAAAAAATGTTTGAGGGGCACTGACGTTGAAGTGAATTGGACCTTCACAGCCGATCGAGTCACCGGTGGTGAGCGCATCAGCGTCATTCCTATTGTTGCGCCGATGCCGGCGCGATCGGATCGAAAGGCAGTAGTGCAGCGTAAAATATCTGCATTTTCTTGTCATGCTACCTGAAGATGTTTCACAGGTTCTGACGGCCTCGTGACTTCGGTGGCACCGCGATCACCCCGCCGATCGAGGTCACGGATTATGGCGGTTACTTTGCAGCACAGCAGGTGATCAAAGATCTTTTGGATGTGCTGCCGCTTTGTGCAGACTGCAAGTTGAACCTGGTAAACCACGTCCTTTCGACAATCGATGCGCACATGGAACAGCTCGAACGCCTGTTGCCGATGGGCTAAGGCGTTCGGCGAGACAAAAGCTTGTCCGGATCGACCTCGACGATCCGGATACACCCGCAAATCTTTTTGGCGGCGGAGATTTAAGCCAGCCACGTTGAAGAAATGTGGGCAAACCCGCTTTCAGGGTGGCCAAATGTCGGAGGACTGAACAGGCCAGTTGTTGAGACTTGGCGGACGGCTACTGCGCCCGCACGGTCAGTCAAAGGCGTTTGTGAGTTCGCTTCGAGGAGAATTATCTCCTGACCCAAGCTGCATTACCGGCTCCACCGCAGAAGTCAGGGCGAGGTATTCCTAAGGAGGTTTACCGCGCCGCAGACGGCCACCAAGCGGCTCAAGTTGCGGTAATGGACGATTTGGTGGTTGTTGTCGCCGACCTAAATTGACGAGGCAGGTTTGAGGCTGTGTGTCCCAAGTTGTGACCCAAAATGTGCCCCAAATACTTGATCAGCACGGGGTAATACCTCATAATTTCTTATTTTATTGACGTATTTGCCGTTTTTGACAACGGTAAATGGCGGAGGGAACGCGACCCCTATCGAA
>DFBX01000013.1 GCA_002366795.1 Rhodobacteraceae bacterium UBA3069
AGCGGGCTCACGCCCTATGAATACATCTGTAAGATCTGGACTTCTGAGCCGGATCGATTCATCCTGAACCCGATCCAACAGATGCCGGGACTAAACACCTAGGCGCATCGCCTCTTGTTCACCGAATCTTAGTGTGAAATGATTCCTGTAAGAGCAGATCAATAAAATCTTACAGGAATTCCATGGACGGCGCTGCCACGCTTCTTCGGGACGTTTTCGGCTATGATGCTTTCCGCCCCGGTCAGGCGGAGATCGTCGAGGCTGTCTTTACAGGACAGAACGTGCTGGCCATCATGCCCACGGGTGGCGGTAAATCCCTTTGTTTTCAACTGCCTGCGCTGATGCGCGACGGGGTGACGGTGGTTGTCTCGCCGCTGATCGCCCTGATGCGCGACCAAGTGCGCGGCCTGCGCGAAGCGGGGGTCGAGGCGGGCGCGCTGACATCCGGGAACACCGAGGAAGAAACCGACGCGGTTTGGCGCGCCTTGGACGAGGGGCGGCTGAAGCTGCTGTATATCGCGCCCGAACGGCTGGCGGCGGGGTCCGCCATGGGGATGCTGCGGCGGATCAACGTCAATCTTATCGCCGTGGACGAGGCGCATTGCGTCAGCCAGTGGGGCCATGATTTCCGCCCCGATTACCTGCGCATCGGGGAATTGCGCCGCGTGCTGAACGTGCCCCTGGCCGCCTTTACCGCGACGGCTGATGCCGAAACCCGCGAGGAAATCGTCAAGCGCCTGTTCGACGGGCAGCTGCCGCAGACCTTTCTGCACGGGTTCGACCGGCCCAACATCCACCTTGCATTCGCCGCCAAGGACAGCCCGCGCCGGCAGATCCTGTCCTTTGCCGCGGCGCGCAAGGGGCAGTCAGGCATCGTCTATTGCGGCACCCGTGCCAAGACCGAAACGCTGGCGAAGGCGCTACGCGATGATGACCATTCCGCCCGCCACTATCACGGCGGCATGGACCCGAACGAGCGCCGCCAGGTCGAAACCCGTTTCAGCCAGGAGGACGGGTTGATCGTCGTGGCCACGGTCGCCTTTGGCATGGGCGTGGACAAGCCTGATATCCGTTGGGTTGCCCATGCCGATCTGCCCAAATCGATCGAGTCCTATTATCAGGAAATCGGCCGCGCGGGCCGCGATGGTGCACCCGCAGAAACCCTGACCCTGTTCGGCCCTGATGACATCCGCCTGCGCCGCACCCAGATCGACGAGGGCCTTGCCCCGCCGGAACGCCGTGTCGCGGACCATGGTCGCCTGAATGCCCTTCTGGGGCTGGCAGAGGCGTTGGAATGTCGCCGCCAGACACTACTGGCCTATTTCGGCGAAGACTCGGCCCCTTGCGGGCATTGTGACCTGTGCGACAAGCCGGCGGAAACCTTTGATGCCACCCAAGCCGTGCGCAAGGCACTTTCCGCCGCGCTCCGGACCGAGGAATGGTTCGGCGCGGGCCACCTGATCGACATCCTGATGGGCAACGCCACCGACAAGGTGCGGCAAAAGGGCCATGATGACCTGCCCACTTTCGGCGTGGGCCGCGAATATTCGAAACCGCAATGGCAGGCGATTTTCCGGCAGATGATGGGCCATGACCTGATGCGCCCCAACCCCGACCGTCACGGTGCGCTGACCATGACCGATGCGGCGATCCCAATCCTGAAGGGCGAGGCAGGGATCACCCTGCGCGCCGACAGCGTCAAACGCCCCGACCGCCGCCCTGCCGTCAAGACGCTGGTGAATGACGAAGACGCGCCGCTTTTGTCCGCCCTAAAGGCGAAACGCCGCGCCTTGGCCGAGGCGGCGAATGTTCCAGCCTATGTGATCTTCAACGATAAGACCCTGATCGAAATGGCAGAAACCCGCCCCCAGACGCTGGACCAGATGGCGCGTATTTCTGGCGTGGGGGCCAAGAAGCTGGAACGCTACGGCCGCGATTTTATAGGCGTGATCAATTCTGACGCGGCGCAGATGCACCCGATGCGGCGCAAGATGGCTGGCAAACCGCAAGGCGCATTGTTCGACCGTTTGCTGGATCTGCAAAACCAGTTGCAGCGCGGCGAGGATGGCACGCTGAAGCCGCTTAGCTGCACCCATTCCACCCTGCGCCATATCGCCGAGCGCCGCCCCGCAACCCTGTCCGAACTGGAACGCCTGCCCGGCATGGGTGCAAGAGAGGTCGAGCGTTTCGGCACGGCCTTTCTGGACGTGCTGGCCGAGGCAAGCTAGGTTTCACGGCCTGATGAAAGGAACGATGCCATGCTGATCACAGTCTCGCCCGCCAAGAAAATGGATATGACCCCGGCAGAGGGGATCACCCCCACGCGCCCCGTCTTTGCGGATGAGGCCGAGAAGCTGGCAGAGGTCGCGCGCAACCTCACCGTGGGCGATCTGATGAAGCTGATGCACATCTCGGAAAACCTTGGGAAACTGAACGCGGACCGTTTCCGCGATTTCGGCCAGATGGACGAGAAACCCGCTGTTTTGGTCTTTGCGGGGGATACCTATCAGGGATTGGAAGCAGGTTCATTGGACCCTGATGAAATGGAATTTGCGCAGTCCCACCTGCAAATCCTGTCCGGACTTTACGGCGTGCTGCGGCCCCTTGATGCGATCCAGCCTTACCGCCTGGAAATGGGCAGCCGTCTGAAAACCGGGCGCGGCAAGAACCTGTATGAATGGTGGGGCGCGCGCATTTCCGAAGAGCTGAACAAGCGTGCCGCCGCCATCGGCACCGATACGCTGGTCAATTGCGCCTCTCAGGAATATTTCGGCGCGGTCGATCTGGGCGCGCTTTCCCCCCGCGTCATCACCCCCGTGTTCATGGAGGAAAAGCCCGGCGGACCCAAGATCGTGTCCTTCTATGTCAAGCGCGCGCGCGGGGCGATGGCGCGGTTCATCATCCAGAACCGCCTGACCGACCCGGCGCAGTTGCGCGATTTCGATACTGGCGGATACCAATTCCAGCCCGATATGTCGGATGCGGACAAGCCTGTATTCATTCGTCCCGCCGACGCGGCTAAAGCTGCCTGAAACAAGGATGACACGGATGCACGCCGAAGCCATGGAACTGCCGACCATCACACCCGACCTGCCTGCGCCGCAGGCCTTTGATGACGCGGAAAAGGCCGTCGCGCATCTGGAAAAGCTGTACGAGGTCGCAACCCGTTTTCTGTGCGACAACTTCCTTGCCACGCTGAAAACCGGCGCGCCCGCGCATCGCTATCGCGCATTCTACCCCGAAGTGCGGATCACCACGGCCAGCTTTGCCCAGATCGACAGCCGGCTGTCGTTCGGCCATGTGGCGGTCCCCGGCACCTATGCGGCGACCATTACGCGGCCCGATCTGTTCCGCCATTACCTGTGCCAACAGATCGGGATCTTGCTGCAAAACTACTCGGTCCCCGTGACGGTGGGCGTGTCGGATACGCCGATGCCGGTGCATTTCGCCGTGGCGAACGACGCCACCCTGTTTGTCCCTCAAGAAGGCGCGGCGGATTTCACCCTGCGCGACGTGTTCGACGTGCCGGACCTGACCACCACCAATGACGACATCGTCAACGGCACCTATGTCACGCCCCCCGATGGGGCCGGTCCATTGGCGCCTTTTTCCGCGCAGCGGGTCGATTACTCGCTTGCTCGTCTGGCCCATTACACCGCCACCGATCCCGAGCATTTCCAGAACCACGTTCTGTTCACCAACTACCAGTTCTACGTGGCCGAGTTCGAAGGATACGCGCGCAAGATGCTTGCCGATCCGGATAGCGGCTACACCGCCTTTATCAGCACCGGCAATGTCACGATCACAAGCGCGGAGGAACCGCTGCATACCCCCGCCAAGATGCCGCAAATGCCGACCTATCACCTGAAGCGCGCAGACGGGTCGGGGATCACGCTGGTGAATATCGGGGTTGGCCCGTCGAACGCGAAAACCGCCACCGACCATATTGCCGTGCTGCGCCCGCATGCGTGGCTGATGGTGGGGCACTGCGCGGGGTTGCGAAATTCGCAATCGCTTGGCGATTTCGTGCTGGCCCATGCCTATCTGCGCGAAGACAAGGTGCTGGACGATGACCTGCCCGTCTGGGTGCCCGTTCCCGCCCTAGCCGAGATCCAGATCGCGCTTGAAAATGCCGTGACCGAAGTGACCGAGCTGACCGGCTATGACCTGAAACGGGTGATGCGCACCGGCACCGTTGCCAGCGTGGACAACCGCAACTGGGAATTGCGCGACCAGACCGGCCCGGTGCAGCGCCTCAGCCAGTCGCGGGCGATTGCCCTGGATATGGAAAGCGCCACGATTGCGGCCAACGGCTTCCGGTTTCGGGTGCCCTATGGCACGCTGTTGTGCATTTCGGACAAGCCGCTTCATGGCGAATTGAAGCTGCCGGGAATGGCCTCGGATTTCTATAAAACGCAGGTCTCGCGGCATTTGATGATTGGCATTCGCGCGATGGAACATTTGCGCGATATGCCGCTTGAAAGGCTCCACAGTCGCAAATTGCGCTCTTTTGAGGAGACCGCGTTCCTTTGACCTTGGGGAAGGCGACGAAAAAAGCGCGATTTCCCCTTGTCTCATGACACTAATCGTTGTGTTAAGCCACCATATACAGTTAAATCACGACCCATGAGGCCCTAATAGTCGGGCAAGACGAGGAGACAAATATGTCCAAACCGATGACCAAAACCCAACTTGTGGCCGCACTGGCCGAAGAAATGGGCAGCGACAAGAAAACCGCAACCGGCGCACTGGATGCCGTGGTTGCAATCATCACCCGCGAAGTTTCGGGTGGCGGCGCAGTGACCCTGCCCGGCGTCGGCAAAATCTATTGCCGCGAGCGCCCCGAGCGCATGGTGCGCAACCCCGCCACTGGCGAGACGATGAAGAAAGAGGCCGACAAGGTTGTGAAAATGACTATCGCGAAAGCGCTGAAAGACAGCGTGAACGGCTGATCTTGCATTCGTCGCAAAGTTTCGAGAGGGTCGCCCGCAACGGCGGCCCTTTTTCGTTGGAGTACAAATGAATCTGCGCGCAATCCTGATGGGGCTGGCTTTTGCCCTCATGTGGTCCTCGGCCTTTACCTCGGCGCGGGTGATCGTTGCCTATGCCCCGCCCTTGGCGTCGCTTTCCTTGCGCTTTCTGGTGTCGGGCATTCTGGGTGTGCTGATTGCCCTGGCGCTAGGGCAAACCTTCAAGCTGACGCGCGCGCAATGGCAGGCGACGGTGATTTTCGGCATCTGTCAGAACGCGCTGTATCTGGGGCTGAACTTCATGGCGATGCAATGGGTCGAGGCGTCGCTGGCGTCGATCATCGCATCGACCATGCCACTGATGGTCGCCTTTGCCGGTTGGATCGTGTTCCGCGACCGGCTGCCGCGGCTTGGCGTGGCGGGGCTGGTGCTGGGGGTGCTTGGCGTCGGCCTGATCACGGGCGCGCGGCTTGAGGCGGGCGTTGACCCGCTTGGCCTGATGCTGTGCCTGCTTGGCGCGGCGGCGCTGACGGTGGCCACGCTGTCGGTGCGCGGCGCGTCGTCGGGCGGGAACGTGATGATGATTGTGGGGTTGCAAATGCTGGTCGGCGCGGCCTGCCTTGCCGTGGTGTCCGCAGCCATCGAACCGGTCGAGGTGCAGATGTCTTGGCAACTGGTCGTTGCCTTTCTTTACACCACGCTGGTCCCCGGGCTTGCCGCCACATGGGTCTGGTTCACGCTGGTTGGCATGATCGGGCCGGTCAAGGCGGCGACCTTCCACTTCCTCAACCCGTTCTTCGGGGTCGCCATCGCGGCGGCGTTGCTTGGGGAAAAGCTGGGCGCTTTGGATGTGGTCGGCGTTGTGGTCATCGCCGCCGGCATTCTGGCGGTGCAACTATCAAAACAAAAGACCTAGGCCCGCCAGCCGATCAAAAACGTCAGTGTGAAAAAGGCGCCAGTCGTGGCCCCTAAAAGCGCAAGCGAGGCCAGCCCCTCGTAACCGTAATCCTGCGACAGGATCGTGTAGATCCCGAACATGGGCATTGCGGCGGACAGGATCAGCGCGGTCGCCAAGTCGCCTTGCGGCATGGCCATCCCGATACCGGCCAACCCGATGATCAGCGCAAATGTAATGGCTGGATGAACAAGCAATTTGCCGATCACGATCTCGGTCGCCAGTATGCGGTTGCCCCTCATCGGTAGGCCCACAAGTGCGCCGCCGATCACGAACAGGGCAAGCGCCGAGGCAGAACTTGCCTGCATATCCAGCACCCTGACCAGAACGGCGGGAAGGGGCGCACCCGTCACCGAAACGGCCAGCCCAAGGATAAGGCCGATGACCATGGGGCGCTTGAGCACGCTAAACAGCAGCGCGGGCAGGGCGATGTTCAGAACATATTTCCCCAGCACACGCATATCCGCGCCCGCGAACAGGCCAAAACGCACCGTGCCATAACCCAATGCAATCATCGCAAAGATTGGCAGCGTGATAAGCAGGATGTCACCCAAGGGTTCAGCCGATCTTGCCGCGGTTCTCGCCGATCTTGCCGCCGATCTGGCCACGGTGCAGCAGCATGTGGTCAAGGATCACACAGGCCATCATCGCCTCGCCCACGGGGACGGCGCGGATGCCGACGCAGGGGTCGTGACGGCCCTTGGTTATGATCTCGACCGACTGGCCCGATTTTGTGATGGTCTGGCGCGGTTTCAGGATGGACGAGGTCGGTTTGACCGCGAAGCGCACCACAAGATCCTGCCCCGTGGAAATGCCGCCTAGGATACCGCCCGCGTGGTTCGACGAATAGACCGGCTGCCCGTCATTGCCGAGAAAAATTTCGTCCGCGTTTTCTTCGCCGGTCAGGGACGCGGCGGCCATGCCCTCGCCGATCTCGACACCCTTCACGGCGTTGATCGACATCATCGCGGCGGCCAGATCTGTGTCGATCTTGCCATAGACCGGCGCGCCCAGGCCCGCGGGAACGCCCTTGGCGACCACCTCTACCACGGCGCCAACGGAATTGCCGGACTTGCGCAGGGCATCCATGTAATCGGCCCATTCACCCGCAGCGACCGCATCAGGCACCCAGAACGGGTTTTCGTCGATCTGGTCCCAATCGAACCGTGCGCGGTCTATCACGTGCGGGCCGATCTGGGTCATGTAACCCTTGATCTCGACCTGCGGGGCCAATGCGCGGATCGCCTCGCGCGCAAGACCGCCCGCCGCCACGCGCGCCGCCGTTTCCCGCGCCGAGGACCGCCCCCCGCCGCGATAATCGCGGATTCCGTATTTCTGCCAATAGGTGATATCGGCATGGCCGGGGCGGAATTTCTCGGCGATGTCGCCGTAATCCTTCGACCGCTGGTCGGTGTTTTCGATCATCAGCTGGACGGGGGTGCCGGTGGTCACGCCCTCGAACACACCGGACAGGATTTTAACCTGATCGGGTTCGCGACGCTGCGTGGTGTACTTGTTCTGGCCCGGTTTGCGCTTGTCCAGCCATTGCTGGATCATCTCCTCGGAAATCGGCACGCCGGGAGGGCAGCCATCTACGGTGGCACCAAGCGCAGGCCCGTGGCTTTCGCCCCAGGTGGTGACGCGGAAAAGATGTCCAAACGAATTCAGGCTCATGGCAACGGCTCCTTTGGCATTCCGTCTATCGGGCGCGCGGCATGGCCTCAAGTGAATTTGCCTTGAAGCGGCGCTGCGCCCGTCCTAGGTTATGCCTCACCTCGGGGTGCCGTGCTGCTAGCAGGGCTGAGATGCGCAAGCGAACCCGTTGAACCTGAACCGGTTAGAACCGGTGGAGGGAAGGTAAGGACATCACTCCTGCTTTTGCCCCGCCCGCAACATATGGAACGATGTCATGATGAAACATCTCACTCTGGTTACGGGACTTGTCGCAGCCACTTCTGCTGTGGCCGAGACCCCCGTTCTGAACGTCTATACCTACGATAGTTTCGTGTCCGACTGGGGCCCCGGCCCGGCGGTGGAAGAGGCCTTTGAAAAGGTCTGCGGCTGCGATCTGCAATTCACCGGCGCGGGGGATGGCGCGGCGCTTTTGGCGCGTCTGAAACTTGAAGGCGCACGAACAGAGGCCGACGTGGTGCTTGGCCTCGATACCTCGCTGATCGGCGCGGCACGGGAAAGCGGGCTGTTCGCACCGGCCAGCGTTTCGGCCGACTATACCCTGCCCGTGGCTTGGTCCGACGACATGTTCGTGCCTTTCGACTGGGGCTATTTCGCTTTCGTCGGTAACAAGGGCGGCAAGTCCCCAAGCAGCATTGCCGAACTGGCCGCATCCGACGCCAAGATCATCATTCAAGACCCGCGCTCGTCCACGCCCGGCTTGGGGCTGCTGATGTGGGTCAAGGCTGCTTACGGGGATGACGCACCGCAAATCTGGGCCGATCTGTCTGATAATATCGTCACGGTTACAAAGGGTTGGTCCGAGGCTTACGGGCTTTTCCTTGAAGGCGAAGCTGACCTGGTGTTGTCCTACACGACCTCGCCCGCCTATCACCTGATTGCCGAGGAGGATGATAGCAAACAGGCGCTGCCCTTCACCGAGGGCCATTACATGCAGATTGAGGTTGCCGGTAAAGCCGCCGCCACCGACCAGCCCGAACTGGCCGATCAGTTCCTGCAGTTCGTGGTGTCGGATGCGTTCCAACAGGTCATTCCCACGACCAACTGGATGTATCCTGCCGTCACGCCCGCCGCGGGCCTGCCCGAAGGGTTCGACACGCTGATCCAGCCGGAAAAATCCTTGCTGATCGCGTCGGATCAGGCTGACGCGCTGCGGGACGTGGCCTTGGGTGAATGGCTGGCGGCCCTGTCCAAGTGAGGCAGGTTGCGCCGGGATTGCTGGTCGCCACGTTGATCGCGGCGATCGTTCTGGGTGCATTGTCGGCTGTGCTTTGGCGCGCGGGGGGCGGGTCCGGCCTTGGGCCTGCGGATATTGCCGCGCTCAAGTTTACGTTGGTTCAGTCTGTTTTATCCAGCGTTATCAGTTGCGTGCTAGCGATTCCCGTTGCGCGGGCCCTTGCGCGGCGGGCTTTTGTCGGACGGGGTTTGCTGATCACCTTGCTGGGCGCGCCCTTCATCCTGCCGGTCATCGTTGCGGTGCTGGGTCTGACAGCAGTGTTTGGCCGAGCGGGGGTGATCAGCGCGGCGCTTGGCTGGTTTGGGCTGCCGCCGGTACAGATATACGGGCTGCACGGGGTGGTGCTAGCCCATGTGTTTTTCAACCTGCCGCTGGCGACGCGGATATTGCTGCAAGGCTGGCTTTCGATCCCGTCTGAAAGGTTCCGGCTGGCTGCATCGCTGGGGATGGGCGCGGGGCCGGTGGCGCGGGTGTTGGAATACCCGATGTTGCGGTCTTTTCTGCCCGGCGCACTGGTGATTGTGTTCGCCCTGTGCCTGTCCAGCTTTGCCGTGGCGCTGACGCTGGGTGGCGGTCCGCGCGCCACGACCGTGGAACTGGCGATATACGAGGCGTTTCTGTTCGATTTTGACTTGGGCCGTGCGGCGGTGTTGGCAAGCGTCCAGATGGGGTTGGTCGTGCTGGCCGCCATTGCCGCGCTGCGTTGGTCGGGGGCCGAGGGGTTCGGCGCGGGGATGGACCGTACCATCCGCCGGCGCGATGCGGAAACGCCGCTGCTGAAAGCGCAGGATTTCCTTGTATTGCTGGGGGTTACGCTTTTTCTGGTGCTGCCCCTGCTGATGATCTTGCTGCGGGGTTTGCCGGGATTGATGGACTTGCCGGGGACGGTTTGGGCGTCGCTACAAACCTCGGCTATTGTAGTTTTCTTCAGTATTATCATTGGGGTAGGGGCCAGTTTCGTGCTGGCCATGGCGGCGGTGCGGCTTGGCTGGCTAGAGGGGGTGGCCCTGTTGGGCATCGCGACCTCGCCAATGGTGATCGGCACGGGGTTGTTCCTGATGATCCACCCGTTCGATGCACCAAGCCGTTATACGCTGCATGTAACGGTGGCCGCGAATGTGCTGATGGCGCTGCCGTTCAGCCTGCGTGTGATGTTACCGAAAATGCGGGAAATATATAATAACTACAACCGGTTGGCGATGTCCTTGGGGCTGTCCCACGGGGCGTGGATCCGGCTGGTGCTGTGGCCCAGAATGCGGCGCGTCACAGGGTTTGCGGCGGGGCTGACAGGGGCGCTTTCGATGGGGGATCTGGGCGTGATTGCCTTGTTTGCAAGCCCCGATCAGGCGACGCTGCCCTTGCAGGTGCTGCGGCTGATGGGGGCCTACCGGATGGAGGATGCGGCGGGCGCGGCGCTGCTGCTGATGTGCGCATCGCTGGCGATATTCTGGCTGTTCGATCGCGGGGGGCGCGTGGATGCTGACACTTGATAAGGTGCTGATAAAGAATGGCGATTTCCGCCTGAAAGCCGACATGTTAATCCCGCGCGGCGCATCCGTTGCGGTGATCGGACCATCGGGCGGGGGGAAGTCTACTTTGCTGGGCGCGATTGCCGGGTTCAACGAGGTCGCGGAAGGGTCGATCACGTGGAATGGAGCGGTCATATCCGACCTGCCTCCCCACAAGCGCCCCATGGCTATCTTGTTTCAGGATAACAATTTTTTCCCACATTTGACCGTCGCGCAGAATGTCGGGCTGGGGCTGGACCCGTCCTTGAAACTGACCGTCGCGCAACGTCGGCTGGTCAGCGCGGCGTTGGAGAAAACCGGCCTGCACGGGTATGAGGAGCGCAAACCGGGGAGCCTGTCCGGTGGGCAGCAGGGACGGGTCGCGCTGGCCCGCGTCCTAGTGCAGCAGCGCGAAATTATCCTTTTGGATGAACCCTTTGCAGCGCTTGGGCCAGCCCTGAAAACCGAGATGCTGACGCTTGTCCAGGACCTGACGCGCGAGATTGGCGCGACGCTTTTGATGGTCAGCCACGAACCGGAGGACGCGCGGCTGATTTGCGAGCAGACGGTTCTGGTGGCCGAAGGGGCCGCCACGGGGCCGTTCGACACGGCCAAATTGCTGGCCGATCCGCCGCAACCCTTGCGGGAATACCTGGGCGCGAATCGTTAGTTTCGTATGATTCAAGGGGGCGGATCCATGAAAACGCCCCCTGCGCCGCACGGTGCCAGCAGACCCCGTTAACGGGCAAAGAAAAACCCCGCTCCAGATAGGGCGGGGTTTTCCGTTTCAGCGATGAAAGTGGCTTATGCCTCTTTCGCCTTTTTCTTGATCGGTGCCCAGATCGACTTGTTGGTCAGGTAGAGCAAGGATGACAGCACGACCAGGAACAGCACGGCGACAAAGCCGGTCTGTTTGCGGGCCATCATCTTGGGTTCGGCGGTCCACATCAGGAAGGCAGAGACATCTTCAGCCATGTGATGGATCGAGTTGTCGTGACCATCAGCATATTCCACCGCTTCATCATAAAGGGGCGGTGGCATTGAAATCCAGCCGCCGGGGAAGGCGGTGTTTTCATAGAAGGTGGTGCCTGCTTCATCCTTGGTCTCGCCGGTGTAGCCGGTCAGGATGGACGTGATGTATTCCGGCCCGCCGGTGCCGTTGAACAGCTGGCTGAGGCCAGTGCCATAGGGACCGTGGAAACCGGCGCGTGCCTTGGCCATCAGCGACAGGTCCGGCCCCATTCCATCACCGGAAACGGTGGGGAAATTATCGGCCAGTGTGCGCGGACGGTCATCATCCAGTTCGGCATCAAAGATATCGAATCCGGCTGCATAGGCGCGCACCTGATCCTCGGGGATGCCGGGGCCAGAGGCGTCGTGCAGGTTGCGGATCGGCACGAATTTCAGCCCGTGGCAGCCTGCGCATACCTCGGTGTAGACCTGAAGGCCGCGCTGCAACTGATGCTGGTCGAATTTGCCAAACGGCCCTTCGAAGGAGAAGTCCACGTCATGGACGTGCCCTTCAGCGCCTGCGGCCATGGCCCCGCCCGTCAGGGCAAGGGAGAGGGCTGCGGAGATCGCGATCTTTTTCAGCATTTCCATTGTCCTTTCTTATTCGGCGGGGGTGCCGGATTTGCCGTAATGGGCGTTGAAGTCTTCTTCGATCGTGGCGGGTGCAGCGGTGGGTTTTTCAATCACACCCAGCAACGGCAGCAGCACGAGGAAGTAACCGAACCAGTAGGCGGCCCCGATCAGCGAGATATAGGGGTAGATGCCTTCGGTCGGCATGGCGCCAACCCAGGTCAGCACGACAAAGTCGATGGCCAGCAGCCAGAACCACCACTTGAACATCGGGCGGTAACGGCCCGAACGCACGCGGGAGGTATCGAGCCACGGCGCCAGCGCCATCACGGCGATGGCGCCGAACATGGCCAGCACGCCGAAGAACTTGGCGTCAACGATGCCGCCAGTGATCCAGCTGACAGCAGCCACAACCCAGACATCGGCGGTGAAGGCGCGCAGGATCGCGTAGAACGGCAGGAAGTACCATTCGGGCACGATATGTGCGGGCGTCGCCAGCGGGTTTGCTTCGATGTAGTTATCGGGGTGGCCCAGATAGTTGGGCATGAAGCCGACGATAGCAAAGAACACCAGCAGGACAACGGCCAGCGCGAACACGTCTTTGATCACGAAGTAGGGCCAGAACGGCAGGGTGTCTTTTTCGGCATCTGCTTTCGAGGTGCGGCGCACTTCGACACCTGTGGGGTTGTTGTTGCCCGTGGTGTGGAACGCCCAGATATGGACGGCCACCAGTGCGGCGATCACAAACGGCAGCAGGTAGTGCAGCGAGAAGAAACGGTTCAGCGTGGCGTTGTCCACCGCAGGCCCGCCAAGCAACCAAGTCTGGATCGGTTCACCGATAAAGGGAATCGCGCCGAACAGGCCGGTGATCACGGTCGCACCCCAGAAGGACATTTGCCCCCAAGGCAGCACGTAGCCCATGAATGCGGTGCCCATCATGCACAGATAGATCAGCATACCGATGATCCAGGTGATTTCGCGGGGCGATTTGTAGGACCCGTAGTAGAAGCCGCGGAAGATGTGCAAATACACGGCGACAAAGAACAGCGACGCGCCGTTGGCGTGCAGGTAGCGCAGCATATGCCCGCCGTTCACGTCACGCATGATGTGTTCGACCGAGGCAAAGGCCAGGTCCGCATGCGGCGTGTAATGCATGACCAGCACGATGCCGGTGATGATTTGCAGCGCAAGGCAGAAGGTAAGGATGATGCCCCAGATCCACATCCAGTTCAGGTTCTTGGGTGTGGGGATCATGATGGTGTCATAGAGAAGTCCCACGATGGGGAGCCGCGAATGCAGCCACTTCTCGGTGCCCGATTTGGGCTCGTAATGATCGTGCGGAATACCGGCCATTTGCGCGCTTCCTTATCCGAGTTTGATCGTGGAGTCGTCGACGAATGCGGCGACCGGGATGTCGAGGTTGCGGGGCGCGGGGCCTTTACGGATCCGGCCGGCAGCATCGTAGTGCGAGCCGTGGCAGGGGCAGAACCAACCGCCGAATTCACCGGCGCCGTTGCCGATCGGAACGCAGCCCAGGTGGGTGCAGACGCCGATCATCACCAGCCATTCGCCGGTGTCGGTGCCATCGGGCCCCGGCAGGGTGCGGTTTTCGTCCATCGCGTCGGTGCCGGGCTTGTTGGGGTTCTGCGCCAGCTTGTCGATGGTCAGGTCGTCCAGCGACACGGAACGTGCCTGTTCGATCTCTGCTTCGGAGCGGCGGCGGATGAACACCGGCTTGCCCAGCCATTTCACGGTCAGCTGCGTTCCGGTTTCGACGCCGGACACGTCCACGCGGATCGAGGACAGGGCCTGAACGTCGGCCGAGGGGTTCATCTGGTTGACCAGCGGCCAGACGGCCGCACCTGTTGCAACCGCGCCTGCGCCAGCCGTGGCGTAGTAGAGGAAGTCTCTGCGGGTGCCTTCGTGATCTTCTGCGTGGGACACGAGGTTCTCTCCAATCTTCGGGCCGCGGATGCGGCCAATGCGGGTTTGGGCCGCGCAAAAGGCAGCCTTTCCGAGGCCGGTATTTAACGAGGGTTTTCCCTTGCGTCCAGAACACATTGTCCCGCCTTTGAGCAAAGAGTGGATGTGTCGCGCTTGAGGGACGCCTTTTCCCGGTGTATCAGACCCGCAGGAACCGCTGTCACCTGCAAAGGATTATCAGATGATTAAGAAATATATTGCCACCGCCGCAATCGCGTCGCTTGGCACCGCGGCCATGGTCGCACCCGCCGCTGCCGAAATGGAGCTGAGCTTTTACGGGGGGTATCAGACCGCGCCGCACAGCCGCGTGAAAGGCACCCGTGCCGATGGCACTGCCTATTCCAACCTGATCGGCTGGGATGGCAAAAGTTTTGAGGCACCGCCCTATTATGGGATGCGCGCCATGTGGTGGCGTGACAGCGGGCTGGGTTTCGGGATGGAATTCACCCACAGCAAATTCTATGCCCCCGGCGCGGAAATGCCTGCCGGTTTCACGCGGCTGGAATTTACCGATGGTCATAATATCATCACCGCAAATGTAATGAAGCGTTGGGACAACAAATGGGGCAAGTTCACGCCCTATGTTGGTGCGGGCATCGGTTTTGCCATGCCGCATGTGGACGTGACCGAAAACGGCAACCGGACCTTTGGGTATCAGGTCACCGGCCCTGCGGCCAAGGCGATTGCGGGGGTAAAGTATGACCTGAACGACCGTTGGGGCCTGTTCAGCGAATACCAGTTCACCATTTCGCAAAACGAGGCCGATCTGGAAAATGGCGGCACGATGAAAACCCGCCTGATTTCGAACGCGCTGAATTTCGGCGTGTCTTACAGCTTCTGATTTCAGGGCAAGTTCGAACAAAAAGGCCGCGCCGGGTGGAATGCCGGGCGCGGCCTTTGCTTTTGCATGAGAGTTTTTTGCATGAGAGAAGGGCGATTCTAGCCGATTTCTTCGCGCAGCCCTGCAAGGTAGTCCTGCATCCGCTTGTGCCGCGCCTCGGCCATTGCGGCGCCGGTCATGGTGTGAAAGCCAGAGGCCAGTTTCAGCAGTTTCGATTCGAAATGGTCCAGTGCATAGCGCGCATCATCCAGATCGCGGTCATGCGCGTCGATATCGGCCGGATCATAAAGGCCCGACCCAAGCCGCCCGCCGGTATAGAAACAGCGCGCCACGCCAATCGCGCCGATGGCATCCAGCCGGTCGGCATCTTGCAGCACCTGCGCTTCGCGTGTTTGCGGCACGATTCCGGCGGAAAAACTGTGCGCCTCGATCGCGTGGGCCACGTCGGCCACGCGCTCCGTGCCCCAGCCCATCTTTTCAAGAATGTCAGAGGCACGGGCCGCCGCCAGGCGCGAGGCCTGCGCGCGCAGGGGCGAATCCTTTTCCACCGCGACGCAATCATGCAGCAGGGTCGCCGCCGCCAGCAGTTCGGCATCGCCGCCGTCACGGGCCGCGATGGTGCGCACATTGCGCCAGACCCGCGCCAGGTGGGCAAGATCGTGCGAGCCGTCCGCCTTGCCCGTGGGCTGCGGCAGGGCGTGGGGCAGCAGCGCGGCGGCCAGTTCCTGATAGGGGGCGAACAGATCGGCGGTCATGCCGCGGGAATCGTCGCTTGCATCGAGGGGCGTTCGGCAAAGACGGCATACCAGTCGTCCAGCGCATCGTTGCCCTTTCGCCAGCCGCGCGCGTCATGGCGCAGGTCCAGGTAGCCAAGCGCGCAGCCCACGGCGATATGGCTTATGTCCAGCGGGCCGTTCAGGTGGCTCATCCAGCGCGAATTGATCGCCGAGAGCGCGCCGGAAACCTTGCCCCATTGCGCATCCAGCCAGCCATCATAGACCTTTTCGGGCGGGCGGACCTTTGTTTCATACGCCATGGAAACCGCGCTATCGAGGATGCCTTCGGCGGTGGCTTCGAGTGTCAGCACCTCCCAGATGCGGGATTCGGGGTAGAATTGCCCGCCTGCCTTGGTGTCCAGATAGCGGGTGATGACGCGGCTGTCGTAAATCGCCGGGCCTTCGTCACGCAGCAGCACGGGGATGCGGCCAAGGGGATTCGCGGCGGCCACCTTGGGGTCGGTCGCAACGGGTGAGGTTTGCACCGGCACCATTTCGACGCTGTCCAGCATATCCGCCTCGCGCAGCAGAACGGTGACTTTGCGCACGAAGGGCGAGGTGGGCGAATAGATAAGTTGCATGGTGTTGACTCCCTGATTTCGGGGGAGGGTAGGCGCGCGCCACTGGCTTGTCTATCGCTGTCAGCTGTCACCTTGGGGCGGGCGGTGCATCAGGGCGGCCAGCAGCCGCGCCTCTTGCCCGATGCCCGCGGCATCCATGGCGCGGGCCGCCCCCAGCCGCGCGGATTCGGGTTTGTTTTGCGCCAGTTTCCAGGTGCCGTCGATGGCCGTTACTTGCATCAGGCAGGGCACGATCTGGCGCATCATTTTTTGCAGCAGCTCATCGGGCATCTTGTCCAGCACCCATTCGGGTTTCGGCGCATAGCGCGATTCGTGAAAGGCGCTGATGCGGTCCAGCAGGGGGCGCATTTCGCTGTCGGGCAGGGTTTCGACGCTGCCGGTCAGATGCACGGCGACGTAGTTCCATGTCGGCACCTGATCGTCGATTCCATACCAGTCGGGCGAGACATAGCCATGCGGGCCTTGAACGGCGATGCGGGCATTCAACGGGCCATCGCGCAGGGCGCGGGCGATTGGATTCGAGCGGACAAGGTGAAATTCCGCCCGCGTCCCGTCATCGTTCAGCATGAAAGGTATATGCGAGACCAGCGGCGCATCCGGTGCGCTGATTGCCAGCATCCCGAATCCTTGCTCGCGCGCGAAATCAAGGTTGTCGGCCTGATTGGCCTGCCGGTAGATCGGGTTGGGATGCATCGGGCCCGCCTGTGCGATTGGGGTCTGTCGGGCGCAGATAAAGCGCCGACAGACCCCGTAAGGCAAGCCCTACGCGTAGGTCGTACCTATTTTTGCAGGCTTTCCAGGTACAGCGCCAGCGACATCACCCGGCCACGGGTCATCAGGACCGGCGAATAATCACCCTTCAACCCGGTGTCCGAATCTTCCATGAAGATCTGGCCATAGGTGGGCATCGGCCCGCCATGCGCCCGCACCCCGGTGCGTCCGTCGATGACATGCACGACCTTCAGCATGGGATAGACACCGTCATTGGCCTGGGCCAAGCCGGTCAGGTCGGTCGGTGACACGGTCAGAAGTTCGGTCAAAGGCCCGGTTCCGGTGCCCCCATCGCCGTGGCAGGTGGCGCAATACTGGTTGTAAAGGAATTCGCCGACATCCATTTCCTCGGCCAGCGCGGGGCCGGCTGCCAGTGCGGAAAGAGCGGCGGCAGATTTTACAAGATCGCTCAGTCTCATTTTGGGCTTCCTCCATCTTGATGCGTTCACGCATCAAGATGGTAGCCGATTCAAAACGGAGGCTTCTGATTAAGGTCAAGCTGTCAGCTGTGTGCCGTTCACGCCCGTGATGCGGGCCATGACGATGGTGCCCTCGGGCTGGGGGGCGGCGAATGTCACCTCGGTGAATTGTTCGGTACGGCCCATATGGGGGTTTTCCATCAGGATGTTATGGGTCCGGTCAATCTGCGTGGCAAGGTGGCGCTGCACGGCTTTGTCACCAGCGGCGCGCAGGCGGGCGGCGCGCTCCTTGATCGCCTTGCCGTCCACTGCGGGCATCCGCGCGGCGGGGGTGCCGGGGCGGGCGCTATAGGGAAAGACATGCAGCCAAGTCAGGTCGCATTCGGTCACGAGGCGCAGGGAGTTTTCGAACATTGCCTCGGTTTCGGTCGGGAAACCGGCGATGATATCCGCGCCGAAGGTCATGTCGGGGCGCAGTTTGCGCGCCTCTGTCGCGAATCGGATGGCATCGTCGCGCAGGTGGCGGCGCTTCATCCGTTTCAGGATCATGTCGTCGCCGTGTTGCAGGCTAAGGTGCAGGTGCGGCATCAGGCGTGGTTCCGTGGCGATGGCCTGCATCAGGTTCTCGTCCACCTCGATCGAATCGATGCTGCTGATCCGCAGGCGCGGCAGGTCGGGCACCAGTTTCAGGATGCGCATCACCAGATCGCCCAGTTTCGGCGTGGCGGGCAGGTCGGCCCCCCAGGAGGTCAGGTCCACGCCGGTCAGCACGACCTCGTTATAGCCCTTGTCCACCAGCCGCTTGATCTGGTCCACCACCACACCGGCGGGGACAGAGCGCGAATTGCCGCGACCATAGGGGATGATGCAGAAGGTGCAGCGATGATCGCAGCCGTTCTGCACCTGCACATAGGCGCGGCTACGGGTGCCGAACCCGTCGATCAGGTGGCCTGCGGTCTCAGTCACCGACATGATGTCATCGACCTGCACCCGTTCGGTATCGCCAATGAAATCCGGCCCCATGCGCGCCCATGTTTCGGGCTGCATCTTTTCCGAATTGCCGATCACCATGTCCACTTCGTCCATGTCCGAAAATGTCGCGGGTTCGGTTTGCGCGGCGCATCCGGTGACGATGATGCGGGCATCGGGGCTTTCACGGCGGTGTTTGCGAATCTCTTGCCGGGCCTTGCGCACGGCCTCGGATGTGACGGCGCAGGTGTTGACGATGATCGCGTTTTCCACGCCGGCTTGTGCGGCCAGATCCTTCATCGCCTCGGTTTCATAGGCGTTCAGGCGGCAACCAAGCGTGGTGAAGACAGGCGGTTTCATACGGAAGCCAAAAATTCGGGCGTGAAGGTGCCAGAGGCGACATGCATTGTCGGTCCGGTCATCCAGACGCCATCGTCGGCCCATTCGACATGCAGCGTGCCACCGTCCAGGTCGATACGCACCTTGCGGCCGGTGATCCCCCGCCGCGCGGCGGCCACGGCCGTCGCACAGGAGGATGACCCCGATGCCATGGTTACGCCCACGCCGCGTTCCCACACCCGCATCCGCAGGTGGTCGGGGCCAATCAGGGATGCGAACTGCACATTTGTGCGCTGCGGATAAAGCGGATCGTGTTCGAAGCGGTGTCCAAGGGTTTCAAGATCGATGCTTGCGGCATCATCCACGAAAAACGTGCAATGCGGGTTGCCCATGCCGGTGGCGGTGGGGCTGCCATCCAGCGGCAGTTCCAGCGTGTCCATTTCGCGGGCAAGGGGGATTTCATCCCACGCCAGTTGCGGGTGCCCCATGTTGACCGAGGTCAGGCCATTTCCGGCATCGCGCGCAAAAAGATCGCCGCGTTCGGTGGTCAGGTACAGTTCGGTCTGGCCGGTCTCGTTCATGATGTGACGGGCGATGCAGCGCGTTGCATTCCCGCAGGCCGCCGAGGTCGATCCGTCCGCATTCCAGAAGATCAGGTGCGCATCGGCGGTGGCGCTGGTGCGAATCTCGGCCAGCTGGTCGAAACCGATCCCCGTATGACGGTGCGCAATTGCCGTTACCAGTTGCGGCGACAGCGGAATCGGGCGCGCGCGCGCATCCAGGACAACGAAATCGTTGCCCAGCCCGTGCATCTTCATGAAGGGCAATCCGGTGTCACATGTCTGTTCCATGCCGCGCATATAGACCCGCGAATGAAGGGAATCCAGCAAAGCCGGAAAATCTTTCGTTTTTCGGGGTTGACCCCGCCCGCACAGCTTTCTAGAAGCCCCCTCACAGTGGGCCGTTAGCTCAGTTGGTAGAGCAACTGACTTTTAATCAGTGGGTCGCAGGTTCGAATCCTGCACGGCTCACCACTTTAATCAAAGACTTACAGGATTTCGATCCGTTCTTACCCTTCACTGGGTAAGCGCTAGGTAAGCTTTTGATTTCAGAATTTCTTTGATTTCCCCTGATGGTCGAGTCAGCTTCGATGCAACAGGGAGAGTTTGATGGGCCATATTAGGCTCGGCACGTTGCCACAGTCAAAAAATGGCGCGATGTCGTTGGTTTGCTTGAGTGTGATGCGCCCGTTGACGCGATTGCCGAGGCGGCAGCCAAGGCACCGGAACGTGATCTTGCCAATGCCAGCAAGGGCCCGCTTTTTAATTCGTGTCGTCCCTTCTTGTGCGACTTCCCATCATGGCCCGCGCACCTTGTTTTGAAGAGTCTCTTGCAGAGCTTCGTGATCGGCTGCCCAGTTTGTTCGAACCGACGCCGCAGGAGATTCGTGCCGCGCTGGGCGCATTCGCCTCTGGCAATCGCTTTGCGGTTCTTGCGCGGGATTTCTTTGCCCGGCTGACCTACCGCTCCTTAGACTACTACATGAGCCGGGAACTGGCCAATCACACGGGGCAGGGAAAGCGGTTCGACACAGATGCCCCGCGTGTCGGTTTTCAGCACGCACTGGCCCAACACACATTCGAGGCGTCGCGGATCGTCGAGGCGTTCTCGGGCGGCTGGTTTGGAAAGACCGTGTGGCGACGTCAGTCTTTGAATCAGGAGGCAATCGACCGCTTTACCCAGTACGCTTTCAAGAAAATGAGGTCTGAGCTTGGACGGCGTCGCGATGCCGTCTGAGCATCATGTCCGATGCTTGCCTCCGCTGATGAAGAGCGGCGGCGATGCGCAATTGCGCATGTAAATCGACGGCAAAAAGGTTGGCGTCAAGGTTCGCATCAGTTGCCTTAGAGAACAGCGGGTCGACGACCTTCCAGATCGTGCTTTGGATCTTTTGGAGATTGCTGCAGTTGTCTATGACGCGGATGCTGCTGTCAGCCGTGGCGGGAAGGCGGATCAGCATATGGGTGCCAAATGGCACCGTCGTTTCAAGATTGAGATGCCGGTTCGCGATAGCGCTTTCTGGAAGGGAAGCGATGTGAGCGGTTCGCTAGAGGAAATGCTGATGTTCCTCTCGTCAGATCGTTTTGTTTTCCATTTCACGCAAAAGGAAGGCGATGAAGCCGAACGAACGCGGTTCTTCGATTTCGATGAAGAAAACGCGTGGCAAGCGACGCGCGTGCTGATGTTCTCGGGTGGCCTCGATTCTCTTGCGGGCGCTTTGGAGGAGGTTGCGGAGCATGGCCAAAGACTTGCCTTGGTGAGCCATTTTTCGGCCTCGAAGATCGCTCCGGTGCAGCGTGAGCTTGATAAGGCTCTTGTGTCAAAGTTTGGTCCAGACAGCTGCCGCCATATTCCTGTGCAGGTACAGATGACGGGTGGATTGCTGAAGGAGGGCACGCACAGAGCCAGATCGTTTCTCTTTGCCGTTTTGGGGGCTGTGACGGCACAAGCGTTCGGTCTGACAAGGGTGTCGTTCCACGAAACGGCATCGTGAGCCTCAATCTGCCGCCAGTGGGCAATGGTCTTGGAACCCGCGCGACCCGGACGACGCATTCTCAGACACTGAACCGCTTCTCGGAATTCCTAAGCCAAGTATTCGCGCCTGAAATTCGCATCGACAATCCGTTCTTCTGGCGCACGAATAAGGATGTGGTTGAGACAGTGGCGCATCCTGGAATGGCAGAGCAGATACCCACTGCCCGGCAGCACATGCTTGCATGTGCGAGAGGGATGCTTGCGGGCATTCCTCTCGCCGTCTCCTTCGGCTTTGATGCCGGTGCTGTCGATGAGGAGGTTCAGCGGGCCGGTCCCACCACGACAGGGCGGGTTTACG